>NZ_JBSZQY010000030.1:0-6814 GCF_054165785.1 Staphylococcus sp. SA22
CGTAGAGATGCATTTTTTGTGACAATGGTAGAACCTTTTCTGAACCATACGCATAGCGTATGGTTTTCTTTTCATAAAAAAAACGATGGCACTGGCGCACCATCGCGAGATTTATTTAACCAAGATACACATCTTGATATGAATCTTCTTTTTCTAACATATGTTTGGCAAATGAACATGAGGCAATGATTTTTAAATGATTTTCGCGAGCATGTTCAACAACTGCTTTAACTAGTTTTTTGCCAACACCTTGACCACCGAGTTCATCAGATACGCCTGTATGATCAATGTTAATTTCATTATTATCCACAAAACGGTATGTGATTTCAGCTAAAGCATGATTTTCATCATCACCAATATAGAATTTGTTCTCGCCTTGTTTAATTTCAAGGTTACTCATACATATCAACTCCTATCATGATTGATTATAGTATTTCCCTATTCTATTTTAACTTAAACGAAGTCAAAGGTGCATGACAGTCATGTGACGACATTGCCACATCTATGTAGTCGTTTTTATTAAGCGCAATTTGAAATGAAGATGAAAACACGTATCTTGACATTAAATTCATTCAGCTATATAATTTATCTCGAAATCGAAATAGATTGAAAAGTTGGTGATGATATGGATCGAACGAAACAATCGCTCAATGTCTTTGTCGGAATGAATAGGGCGTTAGACACATTAGAGCAAATTACAAAAGAAGACGTAAAGCGATATGGCTTAAATATTACTGAATTTGCAGTGCTCGAGTTGCTTTATAATAAAGGTCCGCAACCAATTCAACGTATTAGAGACCGCGTATTAATTGCAAGTAGCAGCATTTCATATGTTGTAAGTCAATTAGAGGACAAAGGTTGGATTACACGTGAAAAGGATAAAGATGATAAACGTGTATATATGGCTTCTTTAACTGAAAAAGGTCAAAGTCAAATGGCAGATATTTTCCCTAAGCATGCTGAGACATTAACAAAAGCGTTTGATGTGTTAACAAAGGATGAATTAACAATCTTACAACAAGCGTTTAAGAAACTAAGTGCACAATCTACAGAAGTGTAAGGCGTGCACTAAAAATTTACATTAAAATATCTCTGTTTCGAGATAAATACACTAAAAATATAAAGAGGGTATATAAAATGACAAATAATCATGAATTACTAGGTATTCACCATGTCACAGCAATGACAGATGATGCAGAACGTAATTATAAATTTTTTACAGAAGTATTAGGCATGCGTTTAGTTAAAAAGACAGTCAATCAAGATGATATTTATACTTATCATACATTTTTTGCAGATGACGTAGGTTCGGCAGGTACAGACATGACGTTCTTTGATTTTCCAAATATTACAAAAGGGCAGGCAGGAACAAATTCCATTACAAGACCGTCTTTTAGAGTTCCTAACGATGACGCATTAATGTATTATGAACAGCGCTTTGATGAATTTGGTGTTAAACACGAAGGTATTCAAGAATTGTTTGGTAAAAAAGTGTTGCCATTTGAAGAAGTCGATGGCCAAGTGTATCAATTAATTTCAGATGAGTTAAATGAAGGGGTAGCACCTGGTGTACCTTGGAAGAATGGACCGGTTCCAGTAGATAAAGCGATTTATGGATTAGGACCCATTGAAATTAAAGTAAGTTATTTTGACGACTTTAAAAATATTTTAGAGACTGTTTACGGTATGACAACTATTGCGCATGAAGATAATGTCGCATTACTTGAAGTTGGCGAAGGAGGCAATGGTGGCCAGGTAATCTTAATAAAAGATGATAAAGGGCCAGCAGCACGTCAAGGTTATGGTGAGGTACATCATGTGTCATTTCGTGTGAAAGATCATGATGCAATAGAATCGTGGGCAACGAAATATAAAGAGGTAGGTATTAACAACTCAGGCATCGTTAATCGTTTCTATTTTGAAGCATTATATGCACGTGTGGGGCATATTTTAATAGAAATTTCAACAGATGGACCAGGATTTATGGAAGATGAACCTTATGAAACATTAGGCGAAGGGTTATCCTTACCACCATTTTTAGAAAATAAAAGAGAATATATAGAATCGGAAGTTAGACCTTTTAATACGAAGCGTCAACATGATTAATTGGAATGAGAGGGATTTGTGATGGAACATATTTTTAGAGAAGGACAAAATGGTGCGCCGACGCTAATATTATTGCATGGTACAGGTGGTGATGAGTTCGATTTATTACCATTAGGCGAAGCATTGAATGAAAATTATCACTTGTTAAGTATTAGAGGACAAGTTTCAGAAAATGGGATGAACCGTTATTTCAAACGTCTTGGTGAAGGTGTTTATGATGAAGAAGATTTGGCATTTCGGGGACAAGAATTGTTAACGTTCATTAAAGAAGCTGCTGAACGTTATGATTTTGATATTGAAAAGGCTGTGCTTGTTGGATTTTCAAATGGATCAAATATAGCGATTAACTTAATGTTGCGTTCAGAGGCACCATTTAAAAAAGCATTGTTATATGCACCGTTATATCCGATTGAAGTAACGTCAACAAAGAATTTATCAGATGTCAGTGTGTTGCTTTCCATGGGGAAACATGATCCAATTGTGCCATTAGCTGCAAGTGAACAAGTTATTAACTTATTTAAGACACGTGGGGCACAAGTCGAAGAAGTTTGGGTGAATGGTCATGAAATTACAGAAACTGGATTAACGGCTGGTCAACAAATACTTGGGAAATAACAGTTCTATTAAGAAGCGGACAGATGGAAAAGATTTTTACTTTTCATCTGCCCGCTTTTTTGATTTTGAAGTGTTGTACTAAATTTTACAATAGTATAGATATTTTAATCGATATGAGATTTGCCGGTAATACGCTTAATTAAACCTTTATAGAGTACAGGTATGAGTAAGATGAAACCGAACAATCCCATAATAGGGAATACTTTTCCAATTAATGAAATGAAACCGATAAATGTACTAATATAAGTGATGACAGCCATTGTAATAATAATGATGAAGTAACGTCTGCTAAATGGAACGCTGAAACGTGACGCAAATGCATACATTAATCCAACAACAGTATTGTAGATGACAAGTATCATAATGACAGACATAATAATACCGATTGACGGAGACATTTGTGTCGCTAATTTTAATGTAGGTAAATCGACGTGTTTAATTTTATCGAATTGAGAAATCAAACCTAGGTTAATCATCATGAGTAAAAATGTAATGATTAAACCGCCAATCAAGCCCCCGTATAACGTTGAGTCACGATACTTAACTTTACTACCCATCACCGATAAGAAGCTGAAGGCAGCAGCAATTTGCAAGCTTGCATAGTTAATCGCATCAAACCACCATCCAGGTGATAATGATTTCTGCTTATGAATCTGAGCATCATTATTAGCGGCAGTAAAATCAAGATGACTCGTTGTGAAATAGTACACCGCAATCATAATGACAATCGCAATTAAAAATGGGGTAACACCGCCAAGCACAGCAATTAAACGATCGAATTTTAGAAACAGTGTTGCTAAAATAAAGGCAACTAATATGAGTGCGCTCAGCCAATACGGTAAGTTGAAACTTTGATGAATGGTTGAAGCGCCACCTGCAGTCATAATAATAGCTAGAGACAACATAAACATTGTCAAAATAATATCAAAACCTCTTGCAATAGAGGGGTATAAGAAATAGTTAATTGAATCAGAATGATTTTTAGACTTTAGATGATGACCTGTATGCATGACAATCATTCCACCTAAAGTAATCAATAGTCCTGTCACAATAATGCCTGAAATGCTATATGCGCCATGACTTGTGAAAAACTGGAAAATTTCTTGACCAGTAGCAAAGCCGGCACCAACGACAACACCCACAAAGGCAAATGCCACAATAATGGACTCTTTTAAGATACGCATGATTTAAAAATGTCCCTTCGTAATTTTAAGTAATATAGAAAATGTAACATACATGTTAATGAAAAATATAGTACTAATATAGTATTTTGTTAAATTGGAGTAGAAGCAAGGACGTCGGTCATTTTATTAATTTATTAGTTAATTTTGCATTTTTTTACTGTAAAGTTGTTATAATACAGTTAACAGGAACTAGCATAGATACGCCAATCCCCTCACTACTCGCAATAGTGAGGGGATTTTTTCGGTGTAGCTAGGTCGCCTATTTACCATCGCATTTGCGTAGCCAATGCGTAAACACAGCACCACTAAATAAGTGCACGATACATGCACCAAATGTTGTCTTTAGTCTAAGTAACGATCATGCATCAACATTTTCAAAATATCTATTTGAGCTTGAAGCTCTTTACCTTTATTTGTATTGCGGATTTTTTTACGTTGTAATTCTTTATCAACAATACGTTTAATTGACAGTTCGTCGATACCTTCGGAAAGAATTTTTTCTTTTGCATTAAATTGTTGATGTGCAACGAGTTGCATTCCGAATGAATTATACAACAATGTATAGCCTGCAATGCCAGTTGTTGACTGATAAGCTTTTGAAAAGCCGCCATCAATGACAAGCATCTTTCCTTCAGCTTTGATAGGATCTTCGCCATTAATTTCTTTCACTGGTGTGTGACCATTAATAATGCGTCCTTCATCTGGGTTTAATCCGAAATCACTGAGCATTTTACGAACCATATTCACATCTTCACGAAGATGATAGTACGGATTCTTTTCTTCTTTATGAGAAGCTTTATCTGCAATAAAGTATCGTTCAAACGTAGTCATCGCACGTTTACCAAATAATGACGAATATTTCCCAGTCCATAAATACCAAACTAAATCCGTCGATAAATCATCAGTATTTTCTTTTTCATCAAATGATTTACGGACATGATACTCAAACACATCTAATAATTCTTGGCCGCTGTAAGTATGACCATCAATTTCAAATGATTCCATCTCACCATTTTCATCAACTGGAATACAACCATGAATGAGTAAATTGCCATTATATGGTAAGTAAAGAGAGCCTTTACGCATCAAGAAAGACATATGACGACGTAATTTTTCAGATTGTTGGAATGACAATAATAGTTTGTTCATGACTTCTTCTTCTTCAGGTAGTAATTCTGCTGGGTTATCACGGTTAACAGTTTGGAAGCATGTATCTTTTAATGGATATGTTTTTCCGTATACTGTTATTTCATTAGTATCATAATTAACTTTTTCAAGTACAAGTCGTTCGTCCATTTCAAAGTTTGGACGGCGCTTAATAACCGGTATTTCCAGTTTGAATTGAATCATCGCAATAGCTTGATGAATTTTAGTAATCTGACTTTCTTCGCGTTGTGTTAAACGTTCATGTTTGTCAGGTCTTTTTTTAGGTTTAAAAGCAGGATTATCTGCATCATAGTACTTTTCGGCTAATGTTAGCAAAGGTCTTAAATTAATACCGTATGCATCTTCAACGATATCTAGATTGTCATAACGTGCACAAATACGTAGTAAATTAGCTAAACATACTTTAGACCCTGCATAAGCACCAACCCATAGCACATCATGATTACCCCATTGAATATCCAGAGAATGATAATTAATCAGCGTGTCCATGATTTTATCTGGTTGCGGGCCACGATCATAAATATCACCGACAACGTGTAAATGATCGACGACTAAGCGTTGTACAGAATACGCAAGCCCTATAATTAAATCATCCGCTTGCTTAAGCTCAATCACTTGATTTACAAGTGTTTCGTAGTAAGATTTTTTATTTTTGAATTCGTTGTTCTTATATAATAACTCTTCTACGATGAAAACGTATTGCTCCGGCAAGGCACGTCGAAGTTTTGAACGCGTATATTTTGAAGAACAATATTTAATTAGCTGAATGAGATGTTCAATCGTCGTAATATACCAAACATTTAATTGTCCATAATTTTGAAAATCGCATTTAATAAGTTGCAATTTGTCTTCTGGATAGTAAACAAGGGCAGTCAAATCGTTAAGTTCTTTCGTTGATAACTTGTCTTTGAAAATATCATTGATTTTCGCTCGCACGTTCCCAGAACCGTTGCGTAATACGTGTTGGAAAGCTTCATATTCACCATGTAAATCGCTGACGAAATGCTCCGTACCTTTAGGTAATTCTAAAATAGATTCTAAATTAATAATTTCAGTCGCAAGCTTTTCTGGAGTATCGAAATGTTGAGATAATAAATCCAAATATTTCTTTTTTAATTCTCTTTCAGTAATTTGAGTCATTGTGTGTCACTCCTGTAGTATATTTCAATCATTGGTTTGTAAAATTAATACGCTTACAATGATTATCAAGAAAACGTTAACATTTTTCAATAAGTATGCTTGAATTGATAAAAATAGAGTAAACATATTGTGAATTTTAGTGTTGAGAATCTGTGGTTGTATCATTCATATTAGTAGCGTTGAAGTGTACCCGCATAAATATGAAATGATAAAGTTGTTGAAGCGACGTTGAAATATCATGATAGAGATATAAGCATCCCATACTGGAGAATAATTTATATTAAAGCAGAGTTGAAATAGCTTGGCAGAGATACGATTATCGTTTAAGTGAGCATATTTTGTACATTACAAGTGGGGGTATTTTGAAAGGTGGTGTAAACTCTAGTTAACAGTTAATTCTTATGAAAGGAATTGATAATTATGACTGTCGCTTTACTTAATATATGAGAATGTTTTCACCTAATAAATGAGAAAAGCAACGCACTATATTAAACAGGCTGGGATATAAATCCCTAAAAAACAGCAGTAAGATAATTTTCAATTAGAAAATATCTTACTGCTGTTCTCTATTTATACAATACTTCGTATTGAATGGCTTCGCT
>NZ_JBSZQY010000031.1:0-3025 GCF_054165785.1 Staphylococcus sp. SA22
TCCTTGCTATAGTCACCAGACATATGAATGTAATTTATACATTCAAAACTAGATAGTAAGTAAAAGTGATTTTGCTTCGCAAAACATTTATTTTGATTAAGTCTTCGATCGATTAGTATTCGTCAGCTCCACATGTCACCATGCTTCCACCTCGAACCTATTAACCTCATCATCTTTGAGGGATCTTATAACCGAAGTTGGGAAATCTCATCTTGAGGGGGGCTTCATGCTTAGATGCTTTCAGCACTTATCCCGTCCACACATAGCTACCCAGCTATGCCGTTGGCACGACAACTGGTACACCAGAGGTATGTCCATCCCGGTCCTCTCGTACTAAGGACAGCTCCTCTCAAATTTCCTACGCCCACGACGGATAGGGACCGAACTGTCTCACGACGTTCTGAACCCAGCTCGCGTACCGCTTTAATGGGCGAACAGCCCAACCCTTGGGACCGACTACAGCCCCAGGATGCGATGAGCCGACATCGAGGTGCCAAACCTCCCCGTCGATGTGAACTCTTGGGGGAGATAAGCCTGTTATCCCCGGGGTAGCTTTTATCCGTTGAGCGATGGCCCTTCCATGCGGAACCACCGGATCACTAAGTCCGTCTTTCGACCCTGCTCGACTTGTAGGTCTCGCAGTCAAGCTCCCTTATGCCTTTACACTCTATGAATGATTTCCAACCATTCTGAGGGAACCTTTGAGCGCCTCCGTTACCTTTTAGGAGGCGACCGCCCCAGTCAAACTGCCCGCCTGACACTGTCTCCCACCACGATAAGTGGTGCGGGTTAGAAAGCCAACACAGCTAGGGTAGTATCCCACCAGCGCCTCCACGTAAGCTAGCGCTCACGTTTCAAAGGCTCCTACCTATCCTGTACAAGCTGTGCCGAATTTCAATATCAGGCTACAGTAAAGCTCCACGGGGTCTTTCCGTCCTGTCGCGGGTAACCTGCATCTTCACAGGTACTATGATTTCACCGAGTCTCTCGTTGAGACAGTGCCCAAATCGTTACGCCTTTCGTGCGGGTCGGAACTTACCCGACAAGGAATTTCGCTACCTTAGGACCGTTATAGTTACGGCCGCCGTTTACTGGGGCTTCGATTCGTAGCTTCGCAGAAGCTAACCACTCCTCTTAACCTTCCAGCACCGGGCAGGCGTCAGCCCCTATACATCACCTTACGGTTTAGCAGAGACCTGTGTTTTTGATAAACAGTCGCTTGGGCCTATTCACTGCGGCTCTTCTGGGCGTTAACCCTAAAGAGCACCCCTTCTCCCGAAGTTACGGGGTCATTTTGCCGAGTTCCTTAACGAGAGTTCGCTCGCTCACCTTAGAATTCTCATCTTGACTACCTGTGTCGGTTTGCGGTACGGGCACCTATTTTCTATCTAGAGGCTTTTCTCGGCAGTGTGAAATCAACGACTCGAAGACACAATGTCTTCTCCCCATCACAGCTCAGCCTTAACGAGTACCGGATTTGCCTAATACTCAGCCTTACTGCTTAGACGTGCAATCCAATCGCACGCTTCGCCTATCCTACTGCGTCCCCCCATCGATTAAAACGATTATAGGTGGTACAGGAATATCAACCTGTTATCCATCGCCTACGCCTGTCGGCCTCAGCTTAGGACCCGACTAACCCAGAGCGGACGAGCCTTCCTCTGGAAACCTTAGTCAATCGGTGGACGGGATTCTCACCCGTCTTTCGCTACTCACACCGGCATTCTCACTTCTAAGCGCTCCACATGTCCTTACGATCATGCTTCAACGCCCTTAGAACGCTCTCCTACCATTGTCCAAAGGACAATCCACAGCTTCGGTAATATGTTTAGCCCCGGTACATTTTCGGCGCAGTGTCACTCGACTAGTGAGCTATTACGCACTCTTTAAATGATGGCTGCTTCTAAGCCAACATCCTAGTTGTCTGGGCAACGCCACATCCTTTTCCACTTAACATATATTTTGGGACCTTAGCTGGTGGTCTGGGCTGTTTCCCTTTCGAACACGGACCTTATCACCCATGTTCTGACTCCCAAGTTAAATTAATTGGCATTCGGAGTTTGTCTGAATTCGGTAACCCGAGAGGGGCCCCTCGTCCAAACAGTGCTCTACCTCCAATAATCATCACTTGAGGCTAGCCCTAAAGCTATTTCGGAGAGAACCAGCTATCTCCAGGTTCGATTGGAATTTCTCCGCTACCCTCAGTTCATCCGCTCACTTTTCAACGTAAGTCGGTTCGGTCCTCCATTCAGTGTTACCTGAACTTCAACCTGACCAAGGGTAGATCACCTGGTTTCGGGTCTACGACCAAATACTAAACGCCCTATTCAGACTCGCTTTCGCTACGGCTCCACATTTACTGCTTAACCTTGCATCAAATCGTAACTCGCCGGTTCATTCTACAAAAGGCACGCCATCACCCATTAACGGGCTCTGACTACTTGTAAGCACACGGTTTCAGGTTCTATTTCACTCCCCTTCCGGGGTGCTTTTCACCTTTCCCTCACGGTACTGGTTCACTATCGGTCACTAGAGAGTATTTAGCCTTAGGAGATGGTCCTCCCAGATTCCGACGGAATTTCACGTGCTCCGTCGTACTCAGGATCCACTCAAGAGAGACAACATTTTCGACTACAGGATTATTACCTTCTTTGATTCATCTTTCCAGATGATTCGTCTAATGTCGTCCTTTGTAACTCCGTATAGAGTGTCCTACAACCCCAACAAGCAAGCTTGTTGGTTTGGGCTCTTCCCGTTTCGCTCGCCGCTACTAAGGGAATCGAATTTTCTTTCTCTTCCTCCGGGTACTAAGATGTTTCAGTTCTCCGGGTGTGCCTTCTGATATGCTATGTATTCACATATCGATAACATGACATAACTCATGCTGGGTTTCCCCATTCGGAAATCTCTGGATCAAAGCTTACTTACAGCTCCCCAAAGCATATCGTCGTTAGTAACGTCCTTCATCGGCTTCTAGTGCCAAGGCATCCACCGTGCGCCCTTAATAACTTAATCTATGTTTCCA
>NZ_JBSZQY010000032.1:0-1642 GCF_054165785.1 Staphylococcus sp. SA22
TTTTATGGAGAGTTTGATCCTGGCTCAGGATGAACGCTGGCGGCGTGCCTAATACATGCAAGTCGAGCGAACGGACGAGAAGCTTGCTTCTCTGATGTTAGCGGCGGACGGGTGAGTAACACGTGGATAACCTACCTATAAGACTGGGATAACTTCGGGAAACCGGAGCTAATACCGGATAATATTTTGAACCGCATGGTTCAAAAGTGAAAGACGGTCTTGCTGTCACTTATAGATGGATCCGCGCTGCATTAGCTAGTTGGTAAGGTAACGGCTTACCAAGGCAACGATGCATAGCCGACCTGAGAGGGTGATCGGCCACACTGGAACTGAGACACGGTCCAGACTCCTACGGGAGGCAGCAGTAGGGAATCTTCCGCAATGGGCGAAAGCCTGACGGAGCAACGCCGCGTGAGTGATGAAGGTCTTCGGATCGTAAAACTCTGTTATTAGGGAAGAACATATGTGTAAGTAACTGTGCACATCTTGACGGTACCTAATCAGAAAGCCACGGCTAACTACGTGCCAGCAGCCGCGGTAATACGTAGGTGGCAAGCGTTATCCGGAATTATTGGGCGTAAAGCGCGCGTAGGCGGTTTTTTAAGTCTGATGTGAAAGCCCACGGCTCAACCGTGGAGGGTCATTGGAAACTGGAAAACTTGAGTGCAGAAGAGGAAAGTGGAATTCCATGTGTAGCGGTGAAATGCGCAGAGATATGGAGGAACACCAGTGGCGAAGGCGACTTTCTGGTCTGTAACTGACGCTGATGTGCGAAAGCGTGGGGATCAAACAGGATTAGATACCCTGGTAGTCCACGCCGTAAACGATGAGTGCTAAGTGTTAGGGGGTTTCCGCCCCTTAGTGCTGCAGCTAACGCATTAAGCACTCCGCCTGGGGAGTACGACCGCAAGGTTGAAACTCAAAGGAATTGACGGGGACCCGCACAAGCGGTGGAGCATGTGGTTTAATTCGAAGCAACGCGAAGAACCTTACCAAATCTTGACATCCTTTGACAACTCTAGAGATAGAGCCTTCCCCTTCGGGGGACAAAGTGACAGGTGGTGCATGGTTGTCGTCAGCTCGTGTCGTGAGATGTTGGGTTAAGTCCCGCAACGAGCGCAACCCTTAAGCTTAGTTGCCATCATTAAGTTGGGCACTCTAAGTTGACTGCCGGTGACAAACCGGAGGAAGGTGGGGATGACGTCAAATCATCATGCCCCTTATGATTTGGGCTACACACGTGCTACAATGGACAATACAAAGGGCAGCGAAACCGCGAGGTCAAGCAAATCCCATAAAGTTGTTCTCAGTTCGGATTGTAGTCTGCAACTCGACTACATGAAGCTGGAATCGCTAGTAATCGTAGATCAGCATGCTACGGTGAATACGTTCCCGGGTCTTGTACACACCGCCCGTCACACCACGAGAGTTTGTAACACCCGAAGCCGGTGGAGTAACCTTTTAGGAGCTAGCCGTCGAAGGTGGGACAAATGATTGGGGTGAAGTCGTAACAAGGTAGCCGTATCGGAAGGTGCGGCTGGATCACCTCCTTTCTAAGGATATATTCGGAACATCTTCTTCAGAAGATGCGGAATAACGTGACATATTGTATTCAGTTTTGAATGTTTATTTAACATTCAAA
>NZ_JBSZQY010000033.1:0-1477 GCF_054165785.1 Staphylococcus sp. SA22
TGGAAATGATAATTTAATAATGTACACTTTTGATTGTTTAAACATGTACAATTTTTAAAAACCTATAGATAATTTTATTGAGGTGAACAACAATGAAATTATCTTTAGACATAAATACTGATTTTGAAGTTACTACTCTTACAGATTTACCAAAATTAAAAATTGTTATGGAGAACTTAAACATGAAAATAAACAAAAGTGAAATAGCGAGACACATGGATGTTGATAGAAGAACAGTTGATAAATATTTAAATGGCTTTGAGCCAACCAAAAAGAGAAATCGTCAGTCTATTATTGACAAGTATTACCCTATCATAGAAAAATTACTTTCAGACACTAGTGAACAAAAGTTCTACTATAAGCGTATTCTTTGGCAATATTTGAAGGATAAACATGGGTTAACGTGTGCGTATTCTACATTTAGAGCTTATATCCTTAAACATGATGAGTTTAATCGTTATTTTATGAAAGGTTATCAACGGATGTCGCCTAAAGGCACAACGAGATTCGAAACAAAAGCCGGTCATCAAGCACAGTTTGACTGGAAAGAAGGCATTAACTTTAAAACGAAGGATAATCAAATCGTTTCACTAAATATAGGCGTACTACTACTTCCTTATTCCCGTTTTGTAATCATGCAAGTGACAATGAATAAATCAAGTGATGTCTTATTTAATTTATTGACACAAGCGTTTGAGCTAATGGGAGGTGTGCCTAATGAACTTGTAACGGATAACATGAAAACGGTCATGGATCAACCCAGAACAGAACGTACAAATGGTCAAATAAATCGTAGATTTAAACAATTCGCTGATGATTTTAATTTTAAAGTAAAACCTTGTATTGCCGGCCGTCCTAGAACAAAGGGTAAAGTAGAATCGATAATGAAAATATTAGATGAAATTCATGCTTATCAAGGCGAATTATATTTGGAAGAGATTCCTAAGTTTATTTCTAATCTTAATGAGCGACTGAACTACTCAGTTCATACGAGTACAGGTAAAATACCTATTATTGCTTTAGAAAAAGAAAAAAGTTTCTTACAACCACTACCGAATGTGAATGTAAGAAACTCATATAAAGTGAAACATAAATATTTGAAAGTCAACCACTCTAATATGATTACATATAAGTCCAATCAATATTCAGTACCAGCTGAATATTGTGGGAAAATAGTTGAAGTTCAAGTTTATGATCAAAAACTACACGTTTATTATAACACTAAATCGATTTGTGAACATCTCATCACACAACGTAAATTAAATTATCAAAAAGAACATTATTTAGAAACACTGTCATCTTCTTTTGGAAATAGAGAAATGGATGATATTAATCAGATTGCGATAGATAATTTGAATGCGATTGGAGAGTTGTATGATGAATAATTCGACGAATTATAAGCGCTTAAAAGCGAATTTAGAATATTTGAAAATGAATCAAATGATTAATCATCTTGATGATGTTATCGATTTTAGTA
>NZ_JBSZQY010000034.1:0-1093 GCF_054165785.1 Staphylococcus sp. SA22
TGCCCTTTTAGGGCTGGCCAGTAAGGAAGGCTTATAGCCGCAGAACAAACCACCCGTTCACACGGGTGGTTTTGATTTGTAACAATATAATGACAGGTACTTTATATTTCACTGTCAAAGATTATTAATGATTAACTTATTTAAATTATGATTTGAATAAATAGATATCTAAATGCAATTTGTCACTATTGATAGTTTTATTATCAGCATACATTTTTAATACCTCATGACCATACTCACCATTTAAATTATAAAAATCATATTCTACATTTTTTTCATCATCATTATGATATTTAACATACCCTTTAACAATGTCGCCACCTTTTTCGTACAACTTATACTTCTCATTCAAATAATTTCTTAATTGAACATCTAATTCTTGAATGGTAACAATTTTCTTTTTCGTTTTTACTGCAGTTAGTTCTTTTTCTGTTTGATGTCCGTCAATCCATAAATTACAAGGTATATTCTTATAATCATCGTACTTATTATTGTCACTTAAAGTAACACCACCATAACTACATTGCGTTTTATTGGTTGCTCCCCCATGACATTCATAGCTATAGCTTCCAGTATATATATCGATATTTTTATTTATAAATTCATTTGAAAGTGCCTCATTTTCGAATTCAACTTTAAAATCCTTTTTCCAAGCATCATTTAAGAACATGTCATGAAATAACAAATCATGAGTCAACAGTCTATCGTTTGTTTTTTTATTTTCAAGATCAGTTGGATTAGCAAATGACATCTTAGCATTACTTAGACGCTTTGAATTAAACTTACTTTTATGATGTAAGTCTGAATATGCGATTGCACTTGCTGAATTTGTCAAAATTCCTTCTAACAATAATATTAAAATAAATCCTGTTAAATATTTAACTTCAAACTCCCCCAAAATCAATTATTAATTTACATTTGAGAGCGAGACATAAATGATAAACAGGCTAGGAAATAAATCAATGTTCTATGCTCTACGAAGTTATATTGGCAGTAGTTGACTGAACGAAAATGCACTTGTAACAAGCTTTTTTCAATTCTAGTCAGGGGCCCCAACACAGAGAATTTCGAAAAGAAATTCTACAGGCAATGC
>NZ_JBSZQY010000035.1:0-926 GCF_054165785.1 Staphylococcus sp. SA22
AAATCGGAGAATTAGCTCAGCTGGGAGAGCATCTGCCTTACAAGCAGAGGGTCGGCGGTTCGAACCCGTCATTCTCCACCATTTATTCTTACATATAGCCGGCCTAGCTCAATTGGTAGAGCAACTGACTTGTAATCAGTAGGTTGGGGGTTCAAGTCCTCTGGCCGGCACCATCTTTTGAGCCATTAGCTCAGCTGGTAGAGCATCTGACTTTTAATCAGAGGGTCAGAGGTTCGAATCCTCTATGGCTCATTACGATTTAATTTTTATATTTAGCAAAATAATGCAGAAGTAGTTCAGCGGTAGAATACAACCTTGCCAAGGTTGGGGTCGCGGGTTCGAATCCCGTCTTCTGCTCCATTATTTTGCCGGGGTGGCGGAACTGGCAGACGCACAGGACTTAAAATCCTGCGGTGAGAGATCACCGTACCGGTTCGATTCCGGTCCTCGGCACCATTTTAGCGCCCGTAGCTCAATTGGATAGAGCGTTTGACTACGGATCAAGAGGTTATGGGTTCGACTCCTATCGGGCGCGCCATTTTTAAATTAATTGAATAACGGGAAGTAGCTCAGCTTGGTAGAGCACTTGGTTTGGGACCAAGGGGTCGCAGGTTCGAATCCTGTCTTCCCGATTACTTCTTAAATTCCATTTTATGGGGGCTTAGCTCAGCTGGGAGAGCGCCTGCTTTGCACGCAGGAGGTCAGCGGTTCGATCCCGCTAGTCTCCACCATTTATTTTTACACGATGAACATTGAAAACTGAATGACAATATGTCAACGTTAATTCCAAAAACGTAACTATTAGTTACAAACATTATTTAGTATTTATGAGCTAATCAAACATCATAATTTTATGGAGAGTTTGATCCTGGCTCAGGATGAACGCTGGCGGCGTGCCTAATACATGCAAGTCGAGCGAACGGACG
>NZ_JBSZQY010000036.1:0-809 GCF_054165785.1 Staphylococcus sp. SA22
GGTTCTGTTGCAAAGTTTTAAATCTACTATCAAATAAGGTAGAATAATAGAAAAAGATAGCAGGAGGAATGACGATGAATCATTTTAAAGGAAAGCAATTTCAGCAGGATGTGATTATTGTAGCCGTGGGCTACTATCTTCGTTATAACCTTAGCTATCGTGAAGTTCAAGAAATCTTATATGATCGTGGCATTAACGTTTCTCATACGACGATTTATCGTTGGGTGCAAGAATATGGCAAACTACTCTATCAAATTTGGAAAAAGAAAAATAAAAAATCCTTTTATTCATGGAAAATGGATGAAACGTACATCAAAATTAAAGGAAAATGGCATTATTTGTATCGAGCCATCGATGCAGATGGTTTAACCTTGGATATTTGGTTACGTAAAAAACGGGACACACAAGCAGCCTATGCTTTTCTTAAGCGGTTAGTGAAGCAGTTTGATGAACCGAAGGTTGTAGTCACAGATAAAGCCCCCTCTATTACAAGTGCCTTTAAGAAACTAAAAGAATACGGCTTTTATCAAGGGACAGAACATCGTACCATTAAATACCTGAATAATTTGATTGAACAAGACCATCGTCCAGTAAAGAGACGCAATAAATTCTATCGAAGTTTACGCACTGCCTCTACCACGATTAAAGGCATGGAAGCCATTCGAGGATTATATAAGAAAACCCGAAAAGAAGGCACTCTCTTCGGGTTTTCGGTCTGTACTGAAATCAAGGTATTATTGGGAATCCCAGCTTAAATCATAGATACCGTAAGGGATTTTATTCTTTATTTAAAACTTTGCAACAGAACC
>NZ_JBSZQY010000037.1:0-744 GCF_054165785.1 Staphylococcus sp. SA22
TTATGAAAAGAAAACCATACGCTATGCGTATGGTTCAGAAAAGGTTCTACCATTGTCACAAAAAATGCATCTCTACGTGCTAGAATAAATATTGGTCAGCCAACCAAAATAATCAACACGAGGAGATGCTATTTAATGTCATCTGACACAAACAGTTTAGCACATACAAAATGGAATTGTAAGTATCATATTGTCTTTGCACCTAAATACAGAAGACAAGTGATATATGGAAAAATAAAAAAAGATATAGGGATTATATTGCGTCAATTATGTGAAAGAAAAGGTGTAGAGATAATTGAAGCAGAGGCATGTAAAGATCATATCCATATGTTAGTAAGTATACCACCTAAACTTGGGGTATCATCATTTGTTGGCTATTTAAAAGGAAAAAGTAGTTTAATGATATTTGATAGACATGCTAACTTAAAGTATAGATATGGAAATAGAAAGTTTTGGTGTAAAGGATTTTATGTGGATACAGTAGGTAGAAATAAAAAAGTGATTGAAAATTATATTCGTAATCAATTACAAGAGGATATCGTTGCAGACCAAATCTCAATGGAAGAATATTTAGATCCTTTCACTGGAGAGAAAAATAGAAAAAGAAAGAAAAAAGAGTAACCCTTTAGGGTTGCTGAAATAGTAGTGCAGTTGGCTGACTTGTCAGTGCCCTTTTAGGGCTGGCCAGTAAGGAAGGCTTATAGCCGCAGAACAAACCACCCGTTCACACGGGTGGTTTTGATT
>NZ_JBSZQY010000038.1:0-705 GCF_054165785.1 Staphylococcus sp. SA22
TGTATTTTCTGGTCGTAGAATAGAGAAATTACTTCATGACAGTATTCGAATGATGTGGTTAGCTCAAGATCAAACACCTTCTTATAAAACTATTAATCGTTTTAGAGTGAATCCTAATACTGATGCGTTAATTGAATCTTTATTTATTCAGTTCCATAGTCAATGTTTAAAGCAAAATCTTATTGATGATAATTCAATTTTTATTGATGGTACAAAAGTAGAAGCTAGTGCCAATAGATATACATTTGTGTGGAAGAAAAGTATTCAAAATCACGAATCGAAATTGAACGAAAATTCAAAAGCATTATATCGTGACTTAGTTGAAGAAAAAATAATACCAGAGATAAAAGAAGATGGAGATAGCGATTTAACAATAGAAGAAATAGATTTAATTGGTAGTCATTTAGATAAAGAAATCGAAGATTTAAATCATTCTATTGAGAACGAAGATTGTACTCAAATTAGAAAACAGACCCGTAAAAAAAGAACTGAGATTAAGAAGTTCAAAAAGAAATTTGATGATTATTCCGAAAGAAAAAGTAAATATGAAGAACAAAAATCGATTCTTAAAGATAGAAATAGCTTTTCTAAAACTGATCATGATGCAACTTTTATGAGAATGAAGGAAGACCATATGAAAAATGGCCAACTTAAGCCAGGATACAATTTACAAATAGCGACAAATTCTCAATTTGTTTTATCCTA
>NZ_JBSZQY010000004.1:0-26352 GCF_054165785.1 Staphylococcus sp. SA22
AATGTCAGTTCGAGGAATAAATAAAGTTAAACGAGAGCTAGGTTTTGTATTAATGGCACTTAATATAAGGAAAATAGCAGCTCGACGAGCTGTATATTATCAAATACATTTAAAAAAAGCTGATTTCTATCAAATAATTAATAGAAATCAGCTTTTTTACATTGCCTAAGAACTTAATGTCCCAGCCTCGCTTGTTTTATGTCTAGTTCTTTCTAGAATATAGAGTCTTGTAATTTAGAATCCATCATAGATATTTGATGTGGATGCATATCTTCTTTAGATAAATCAAAAGGTGAGGAAGTTTTTGTGTATATAAATTTTATAGTTATTCTTTTAAGTGTGTTTATTATTCTTATAATACATCAACATAATTATCGCAACTGCAATGGCTATCGAAATAATCATGACATGTTTGTTCGCGATAAAGATAATACTTACGAGATAAGAAATAAGTAATATCACTAATGCATAAATAATATGTTTAACATAACTGAATTTTTCATGGAAATAAGGTGCATTTAGCCAAATACCAATAAAAAAGGCTAAAATGCTTAAGTACATTAAATTAATTTCAAAATATGCATGTAATTCAGCATTATCACTAAAAACTAAAGCTGCATTAAGTGTACCTAATGCGATGTTAATTAAGAGATGTGTGTATACTAAACGAAAACCTATGGATCGTTGTTTATGATTAATATAATTTTCAGTGATTATCCAATATGTCCCAAACATACATACTAAAATTAAAAATTGGAAAATATAAATATAGCTAAAATCAGTAATACTAAATATTGAAGCAAGACCTACGATTAGCTCGCCAAAAATAATAATTGTTAGTAAAGAAAAACGTTCGACCAAATGCATCATATTAACTGGTGATTGTTCTAAATATTTCCTGAAAGGAATTAAGCCAGTACCTGCAATAAATACACCTAAGAATGCTGGAATATAATGGATGCTAGATGGTAATAGTAATGCTAGAAATGATAATACAGATACAGTTAATGCTACAATAGCGAAAGACTGACATGTTCGTTTGTCTGCGTAACTTAATTTTCGACTCGTGTGTAAAAGATACTGTAATCCAATACTTAAATACATTAGTCCAACACAAAAGAAGAATGGTTTAAATGTTTTTTCAAAATCAGGATAAAGACTGTTCGAAAGGAAAATCAATATAAACATACTAATCATCATAAAAATGACGTCTTTTGTTACTGCATCACCAAAACGGTTAGTGAAAAAGGTTTGATGGGCCCACAGTATCCATAAAATTAAACTCATCATGACATATTTGAAGAATAATTCAAAAGATATCGTACCATGATGGGCATGAAGTATAACATGCGCAATTTTTTGAATTGCATATACAAATATTAAATCGAAAAATAGTTCGTGAAAGCCAGCTCTTTTAATTTCTAAGTGTCGATTTTGAGTTATTGTTGGCATTTTTAAAGCTTGATGAATTAAACAAAAAATCGTCCAACCTATAATTTTATAGGTTGGATCAATTTTAATCTATGTTAAATCATACAAAGATAGTAATCGTGATACTTGTAAGATTATTTTGTCTTGTTCTTGTATGTCATCACTGCGATTTAGATAGATATCGAGTAAACCGATAATACCACTACTAATAAAGTTGATATACAAATGATAATCTAATCCTTTATTCGTAGCGACTTCTGTCGGTATTTTCTTTTTAAATTCTTCTTCAATAAAATGGAGCAATTTTTTCTTATAATTTGAAGCACTACTAATATTGAAAAGTCTCATGAAAAAAGCTCTATTGTCTTCAAAAAATTCAAACCATAATTGTGTACCTTCTTGTACACCCAGACGATTTTTCATTTTACCAATTTGCTCAAGTTCTATCAATTTTTCCGATACTATTTGATCTAGTAAATCATATTTATCAATATAATGTAGATAAAATGTTTTTCTCCCAATTTGCGCAAATTCAGTAATTTCTTTAATCGAAATAGTATCAAAATCTTTTTCAAAAAGTAAGGTCATAAATGCCTTTTTAATACTAGCTCTCGTTTTAACAACACGTAAATCCCCAACATTCATAATAATACTCCTTCCTTTTAAAACCCATTTTTATAAAACTGTGTATTAAAACACATATGTGCTTCCTTGTTAATTGAATTGTACATTTAAATACTCTAGTATGGCATTATACACACAAGAGTAATAAATATCTACAACAAATGAATGACTTATATAAAAAGATGGAGGCATTTAATCTATGAAACAATCAGTTAATTTTAAAAGTAAAACAAATTTATTAGCAGCGAATTTATATACACCAGAACAATTTGATGAAAGCAAAAAATATCCAGCAATTACAGTTTGTCACCCAGGTGGCGGTGTTAAAGAACAAACTGCAGGTATGTATGCAGAGAAACTTGCGGAATTCGGCTACGTTACGGTTGTATATGATGCATCACATCAAGGTGAAAGTGAAGGTCCTCCTAGATATTTAGAAGATCCATTTGCGAGAACAGAAGACGTTAGAGCTTCAGTTGATTATCTTACAACATTAGACTTTGTGGATAATGACAGAATTGGTGCGCTTGGCGTTTGTGCCGGTGGTGGATATACAGTAAGTGCAGCAAGAACAGAACGTCGTATTAAAACATTAGCTACTGTAAGTATGGTAGATATTGGTGCTTTATTCCGTAAAGGTCCTGGCGATGTAGTATCAATTGATGACCAATTGGTATTTATGACACAAGTTGCAGATCAACGTACAGCTGAAGCAAATGGCGCAGATTATGGCATTACTGGCTATGTACCTGAAGAAATTGATGATTCTATGCCTGAAAATTCAACAATGGTACAAGGGCATGATTATTATTTAACTGAACGTGGTCAACATAAAAACGCACCAAACAAACTATTATTAAGAAGTTTTTCAGAAGTATTAACATTTGCGCCTTTCACATATATTGATGAATTGTTGACACAACCATTCTTAGCAATCGCAGGTACAGAAGCAGACACGATTGAATATAGCGTTAATGCTGTTGAAAAAGCAGCAGGCAATAACAACGAATTATATAAAATTGAAGGCGCATCACACGTGGATTTATATGATATCCCAGAATATATTAATCAAGTATTACCAAAACTTGAATCATTCTATAAAGAAACACTATAAAAGGAAAAAGGTGGTATTTAAATGACTCGTATTTTAATCATTGGTGCAAGTGGTCAAATTTCACAAGAGGCCATTGACTTATATTTACAAAATACAGATTTTGATTTAACGCTATTAGCGAGAAATAAAGCAAAATTACCTAAATATGATTCAAACAGAGTGACAGTCATTGAAGGTGATGCGACAGATAAAAACGCCGTTGCTAATGCTTTAGGTAATGTAGATACTGTGTTTGTTAGTTCTACCGGAGAAACATTAGGCGAGCAAGCTAAGACAATTATCGAAGCAATGAATGATAAAGGTACGCAACGTTTAATATTTGTCACAGCACTTAATACACTACATGAAGTACCAGGTAAATTCGGTGAATGGAATGATGAAAATATCGGTCCTTATCTCGCACCGTTTAGAGAAGCCACTAAAGCAATTGAAAGTTCCGATTTAGACTACACAATATTCAGACCGGCTTGGTTAACGAACTATGACGAGATTAATTATGAAGTTACACAAAGAGATGAACCCTTTAAAGGGACTGAAGTGTCTCGTAAAAGTGTGGCAGATTTAGCAGTTAAAATCTCTCAAGATCCTAAACTTCACTCAAAAGAAAATATTGGATTAAACAAACCTAATACAGACGGTAATAAACCACAATGGTTATAAGGAGAGAGAATAATGGAAAAAGTGAATTTTAAAAGTAATAACTTAAATGTAGTAGCAAATATGTATTTCCCTGAAAACTTTGAGAAAAATCGTAAATACTCAGCAATCGTTGTAAATCATCCAGCAGGTGGCGTTAAAGAACAAACAGCAGGGTTATATGCAGAAAAATTAGCTGAATTAGGCTATATAACTATGGCATATGATGCAAGTTATCAAGGTGAAAGTGAAGGGTCGCCGCACAATCTAGAAGATCCATCCTCACGCGTTGAAGATGTTCGCGCAGCAGTTGATTATTTCAATACTTTAAACTTTGTAGATGATGAGCGTATTGGTGCTTTAGGTATTTGTGCAGGCGGTGGTTATACAATTAAAGCAACTCAAACAGAGAAAAGAATTAAAGCTGTTGTTGGTATTAGCGCAGCAGATATTGGCCAAAATTTCCGCAAAGGTTGGAATGGAGACCAAAATGAAGAAGATATTAATGCTGTCTTAGACCAAGTTGCTGAACAAAGAAAATCCGAAGCACAGGGTGCAGAACAAAAACTTGTAGGATTTGTACCAGATGAACCTACGAATGATATGGATCAAGAAACGAAAGACGGTTGGGAATATTATCGTACACCAAGAGCGCAACACGAACGTTCTATTAACCGATTCCCATTCATAAGTTTTGACCGTATGATTGAATTTACGGCATTTGACTTAGTAGATAAGTTACTGACACAACCCGTACTATTTATTGCAGGTAGTGAAGCAGGTACACGTTGGCAAAGTGAGAATGCCTATGAACGTGCTTTAGATCCAAAAGATATATTTATCGTGGAAGGTGCAAATCATTTTGATATGTATGATAAAGAACCTTATGTATCACAAGCAGTAGATAAAATGAAAGATTTTTATAATCAATATTTATAAAAATAAATTATACACGAAGTCCCATCGCTAATTGCGATGGGACTTCTCATTTAGCTAATAAATTTATTCTCATATATCAAGTAAAGTGACACACTGCCAAATATATTAAAGATAGAATGCGTGGCATGCTGACATATCAAAAATCCCCGCACCATTATTTGGGTGAAGGGATTTGAAAATGATTTTGAATTACGATGGAATAAGTGTGTATTTATTCATCTAATACTTTAAGTTACTAAATATTTTTCTTCTTGAAAATAAATACTATAAGTATTAAGAAAATAGAAATATAAGCAATATTACCAATAAACAATTCATGAAGTTCTAATTTCGTCGACTTACTAAAGCCTTTTTCAACTGTTTGAAGCATAATATTCATCATATTAATAGGATTCCACTTTAGCCAGTCTATTTTTTCTAAAAGTGCCGTTTGAATAACTGCTAAAATAGAACTTGCAAAATAAAAAACAATACCTACAGCAATGGCTACACCCGTTGAATTAGTTGCAGATGATAATAGCAACGTTAAGCTTAAAACTAACCAAACGCCAATAAATGTACCTAAACTAACTAATAATAATTGATTCAATAAAGATAATTGATTACCGCTACTTTCAAATATATTTAAATCATTAAAGAATAAAGACCCAATAACAATTGAAGCAATAATTGTAATAACAAAATAAATTAAAGAAATAATAAATAACGTGATGATTTTGCTAACAATCATAGTTGTTCTTGAATATTCACGATAGAGTAAATTTTTAATCGTACCGTAATGAAATTCCATTGAAATGATTGTGCTTGCTTGAATAATTAATAAAAATGCAAACCATGAAAAACCATTATAAGCAGATGTGAAAGATTCCTGTGGCGTAAAAATTTTATTGTATTTTGTAGCAATATAACCTTGAGCAACCATTAGTAGAATAAAGACAATAGGTGCGATAAAAGTTGATTTCTTTTTAAATAATTTGAAACATTCTTGTTTAATTAAAGTTCCCATTTTATGCTTGGTCCTCCCTTTCTATGATTTCTAGTAATACATTTTCTAAATCATTATCTTTAAATTGTTTAAGTTCTTCTTCCGATGTTTCTGTAACAATTTTACCTTTGTTAATAATAAGGATAGAGTTTGTGATTTTAACTAATTCACTTAAAATATGACTCGAAATTAAGAAAGTGACACCTTCTTGCGCTTTTTGGACAATCAATTCACGTACATCTCGCACAGCTTTTGGATCTAAGCCGTTCATTGGTTCATCTAAGATAATAAATTGAGGGTCATTTAAAAATGCTATAGCAATTCCTAATTTTTGCTTCATACCAAGAGAATACGTTTTAGCTTTTTTATGAATGTATTCATCCATATGAAGTTGTGAGACAATTTTATCGATATCTTTAGTGTTTTTTGATTCGTTCAATAACTTCAAGTTTTCATATCCAGACATAAAAGGATATATTCCTGGATTTTCAATCAATGCACCGATATTGTTTTTACTGTCCTTGCTGTTAATAACATTAAAATTCCCGCTTTGGAAACTAGAGTAACCTAATATAACTTTCATTAAAGTTGTTTTACCCGCACCATTCGCCCCAACAAGACCAACTATTTGTCCGCGTTTCAGCTTAAATGATACATCTTCGAGAATCGTTTTGTTGCCTATCTTCTTTGTTAAATGTTCTATTGTTAAAACATCCATATCACTATCTCCTTTGCTATTAAATAATCTGAATCTTAAGATTTTATATATAAAATTAATTTTATCACATAGCAAGTGTTATAAAAATATGGATTTAAAAAACTTAAATAATATAAAACATAAATATGAATAAGAGTATTTTTGCAGCATGCAAATGGCATTGCTACATTTATTAAAATGCGCAATTTGTTATGAGTGACTTTTTTGAATAGAAGGCATATTAAAGTGACGAAAACAGTTTGTGTGGAAGACAGGGTAAATTCTGCTTATTTAAAATGATAATTTGTATTATAGATGGATTTGTGAGATGCGTTTGCGGAATGTATATATACTGAGGGAACTGAACTTTGATGGGAAACTTCATTATATCTCTTAACGTAAAGGGTTTTAGATGACTTTCAGCTAAAGTATGCCAAATAAACTTAAAAAAGCAGTGAATCATTTCAATAGATGGAATGATTCACTGCTTTTTGTTTATAGAAATTTAAAATTCATGCCTTTATACTAACAACAATATTATTTTACTCTCTTACGTTTGCCAATGTAACGTATAGCAAAGTAAATGACTGCGATAATGATGACAACATACATAATACGTGAATATGTATGAAGACCAGTCATCAACATACCAAAGCTATCGCTCAACGTGCGTCCTAGTAAAATTAAACCGAAATTCCAAATTGTTGTACCTATTAATGAAATAACGGTAAATGTCACAACATTCATGCGGTTTACACCGGCTGGAATGGTAATCAATACACGTAATACAGGTATGAAACGACAGATAAATACAGCCCATACGCCATACTTTTTAAACCAATCATTTGCTCGCTTTAAATCCTTACTTTTCAATTTAATCCACTTACCGTGTCGATCAATAAAGCGATATAGACGTTCTTCTGAAATCAAACGACAGATATAATATAAAATTAACAATCCTATAAATGATGCGATGGTTGCAATAATAAATAAGGTTATAATTGATAAATGTGATTTAACAGACATAAGACCAGCAAATGTCAGAATAATTTCCGATGGTACGATAGGTAAAACATTTTCTAATAAAATTAATATAAAAATGGCTGCATACCCAAAACGACTAATAAATTCAGTGATAATTTGTTCCATTATTAAAAATAAGCTCCTTTAATTTTCAGCAATTGCAGACAAATAGAAACTGGATAAATTCAAATGAATAATGAATGATGTCGTATGCGATGTTGAAACAAGCATTTGTCTTAAAATGTATTATAAGCAATAAATCAAAAAATTGCTTGCTATAAGTACGAAAAGTCAACAAATAATCATCTAAATAACAGGCGCTGCACAATGAATGAGCAATGTAGTTTTATGCAATTTAAAATGAATGTCGAATATGTAAGAAAGCCTGCAATATACGTTTTAAAACACTAGAATTGCAGTATTTTTAATTAACAAATGATAGGCTACTATGTAACTAAAAGTTCCTTTATATCGTTTTAATAGCAAAAGTTAAGCGGAATTTAATAAAATTTTTATAGATTCTATTGTAAACGCTTTCCATGTCTGATAATATTATAAAAAATAACTTTGGTACAATTTTGTGACAAAGTAGGGGTGGACATGCCAGATGTCCGAAAATTTTAACGTTTCAGGGTAAGTTTTAAAAAATTAATTAGGGAAGTAGGAATAGTTATGAAGGAAAAACGAACTAACGTAAGGTGGATGTTCGCGCTTGCGTTCTTCTTTATTGGGGTTATTGCGTATATGGATAGAGCAAACATTTCATATATCGCTAAGCAAATGATGGATGATTTAGGGATGACAAAACCACAATTTGGTTTATTGGCATCGTTCTTCTCTCTAGGTTATGCATTAATGCAAGTACCATCGGGGATGTTGGCTGAAAAATTCGGTCCACGTAAGATGATTACAATTGCATTAGTTTGGTGGAGTGCATTTACAATCTTAACGGGTATGATTAAGAACCACGGTTTAATTTATTTAGTGAGATTCTTATTTGGTGTGGGTGAGGCGCCAATGTACCCTTCTAATGCTGTGTTTAACTCATTTTGGTTCTCTAAAAATGAAAAAGGTAGAGCATCAAGTGCATTATTAGCAGGATCATATTTCGGACCTGTATTAGCACCAATAGTTACAATTGCTATTGTTAACGCATTTAACTGGCAAGCAGTATTTTACATTTTTGGTGCAGTAGGTATTTTAATGGCTGTATTATGGGCGATTATTGCCAAAGACTTACCTGAGCAACATAGAATGGTTAATGAAGCGGAGAAACGTTTCATTATGGAAAATCGTGATATCGTAGCTACTGAAAAGTCATCACCACCATGGAATGATTTCTTTAAACGTTTTAGCTTCTATGCAATTGCAATTCAATACTTTGTTGTACAATTTATCATTACATTATTCTTAATTTGGTTACCGACGTATTTAACAGAAGTATTCCACGTTAACTTTAAAGAAATGAGCATTAGTTCATTACCTTGGTTATTAATGTTCTTCTTAATCTTATCAGCAGGTGCAATTTCTGACCGTGTATTAGGATTAGGTCGTTCAAAATTCGTAGCTAGAGGTGTCATTGCAATCGCAGGATTTATTGTATTTGCAGTTTCAATTATCTTTGCTGTACGTACAGGAAATTTATATGTAAGTATTTTCTGGTTATCACTAGGTCTTGGTGGTATCGGTATTTCAATGGGTATGAGTTGGGCTGCAGCAACTGATTTAGGACGTAACTTCTCTGGTACAGTATCAGGATGGATGAACTTATGGGGTAATATAGGTGCATTAATCAGTCCGCTATTAGCAGGTCTATTCGTAGAACATTTAGGTTGGACAATGACATTCCAATTGTTAATCGTTCCAGCAGTAATCGCTGTGATTATGTGGTTCTATGTGAAACCAGATCAACCTTTAATTGTTAGTGATGATAAAGCAATAGAAAAATAATTTAAACAAGCAGTAAGCTTTCACATAGTTGGGGCTTATTGCTTTTTTTACGTTGAAATTGAAAAATTTTAAAACAGATATGGTTTAAGATGAATGGGAAGTTATTAAAATGATATATGTAGAAGAAATAAAGTTTTAAAACCTTAGTCAGGTAACGCTTGTAAAAGTACATATAAATTTTAGGAGGTTATACATATGAAGGAAAACTTAGAAAAATATATTAGAAGTTTGCCTCTTATAGGTCTAATTATAAGTATTTTTTTAATTATTTTATACTTCTTAATTTATCGAGTAGAAGGAAATTTTTGTGTAATCATTTTGTATTGCTTACTGCCATTATTTGTAAATACGTCACTATATATATTATACGTAATCATCTTTCGATATTTTAAGAAATGAACTGACATCGAATGTCATTTTAAATAACGAATATAGGAACTATTCAAGTTTATGAGGCAAATATGTTTTATAAACTTTCTTAAATTCACTATAGTTTGGATCTTGAACCCTAGGAATAATATGAAGTAAATAGACACTAAGTCTATGTGAATGTATTTCTAACCCTAAATGTATAATTCACTAAAATAATCTCAACATGTCACAAATAAATTTTAACTAGCGCAAAGGTGGGCGACCAAAGGTTCAACGATGTTAAATAACATTAGAAAATAATTTTAATTGGACTTTAAAAGTTTTTAAATTTAGATAATTGAGCATAAGGTGTTATAATGACATATGTTGCGTAATTAAAATTTATAGCAACAAATTCATTTTAACTATGCTAATAAAAAGATTATGGAAATATTTTGACAAGGAAAGGAGAAGTCGAAATGACATCTTTTTGACATCACTCATAAAAATCAATCGACTTAACTTAGACTTTTATAAAGGTGTAAGACAGGGACTGTTAATGATTATTCCTGCAATAATCGGTTACTTATTTGGTAATTTCCAATTTGGATTATTAGTTGCAACCGGAACACTAGCCCATATTTATGTTTTTAAAGGTCCGTCGCGATCTAAGCTGCGAACTGTAATAATTTGTAATTTAGCGTTTGCAATATGTATGATGCTTGGTACGCTAACAGCCAAAACGCCACTCGTTTTTGGAATGACATTATTAATTGTTACGGTTATACCATTTTATATATTTACTGCCTTAAAAATAGCTGGACCGTCATCGACATTCTTCATTGTGACATTCAGTCTACCCATTAACTTATCTATAGCTCCCGAAGAAGCATTATATAGAGGCTTTGCGATTTTAGTAGGCGGTATACTTGCCACTATGATGGTGTTAATCACGATCGTATTTTCTAAAAACAAAGCTGAAGAACAAGCAATTCAAAATGATTTTAAACTCATAACTAAGTTGTTACACACTTATAATGATAAATCTGCTTTTTTACAAGTAGCAAAAACAGCGGTAGATAGTTTTAAAGCATCTGATAAATTATTAATCACTTCTACTTCAAGTAACGATAAATTAAGTAGACGTTTCCAAAAATTATTATTATTACACACATCTGCCCAAGGGATTTATTCTGAACTGTTAGAGTTGAACGCTAAACAAATTCGACCATTGCCAGATGAGTTAATTGAAATGATGGATCATATCATTGCACAACTAGATAATAGTGATGAAAATGTAAGATATTGGCGAAAAGAAGTGACAGTAACAGAGGAATTTCAAAATTTATTCAACCATATATTGAAAATTGATGAAATGGTGCATGCAAATGAAGCGCGTATTGCGTATGAAGCAGACATGCGAAAACCTTTATATAGTAAACGCATTTATCAAAATTTAACATTAGACTCTATTGTTTTTAGAAATACATTGAGATATACAGCGATTATGATGATAGCGATATTTATTGCGTTAATGTTTAATTTTGAAAAAGCATACTGGATACCGTTATCTGCACATACAATATTACTAGGAACATCAACTATACATGCAATCGAGAGAGGTATGGCACGAGGTTTAGGTACTATTTTAGGTGTGTTAGTACTTTCTGTTATATTGTTATTTTCAATACCAACACCTGTTGCAGTAATTTTAATGGGCATTGCAGCATTATTTACTGAAGCATTGGTGGGAGCAAATTATGCGATTGCAGTAGTCTTTATTACAATACAAGTTATTTTAATGAACGGCTTAGCATCACAGAATTTAACAATTAACATTGCGTTTCCAAGAGTTATTGACGTTGCAATGGGTATTGTGATTGCAATCATAGGTTTATTTGTCCTTGGACAACGTACCGCATCCGCATTGCTTCCTAATGTAATGGCTGAAGTTGTTCGTAAAGAAGCAACACTCTTCCATTATTTATTTTCTGAAAACCAATATAAAGATGATGTGTATCAGAAAAACACGGCTATGAACCTATCTGTGAAATTAAATAACATGACGCAAGTTTATAATGCAGCTAATGGTGAATTATTTAGTGATAAGACATTGATTCAAAATTATTATCCTAGCTTATTCGCATTAGAAGAAATTATCTTTATGTTAAATAGAGCCATGGCTAATGAAGATAGACTTACAATAAATGAACAATTAATGGGCGAGTATTTAGCAACATTTGAAAACATCGCTAAGCATTTAGAATTAAATACAGAATTAGAAATAAAGATATTACCAGATTTGCCACAGTATAATTATATTCAATCAGCAATGATGAATATTCAACACAATGGTTTTCGTGAGAGAGACAAGAACGTTTAAAATAAAATATTTATCAGGTCAGACTAACGTTTGTCTGAAGTTATTATGACGGGAGTCTAAAAAATTGTGTTTAATATGTTTCATTTTATAATTATGGTGGTATATAACATATTGGAGGTTAAGGAAATGCCCTTTACAATGAAAGGTTACCCCGAAAAATGGAAAGAATTTGAAGTAATTAAACGGCAAAAAGCGATAGAAATTGCGAATGCAATGTTAAAAGAAGGATATCTTGAAAAAGATGTTGTTCCTATTGCGGCGAAAAAAGCGAAAGATTGGTATCGAGCGTTATCGAAAGAAGAAATCAAAGCATTAGAAGAAGAGAACTTCGTACAATTCCATACAGCAACAATGGAAAAAACAGAGGTGGATAGTGAATATGCAACAACTGATAATGAAGAACATATTCAAGAACAATCAAATCAAGATAAATCGTACTTTGATAGCGAATCAATTGGCAACCAAAGTGGTGGTGTTCGACAAAGAGAACCGCTTATGGATGGTCCACATCCAAAAGTTGTGGAATCATTTAAAGACGTATAACATCTCTATCAATTAAGCACTTGTACCTATATAACGGTAACAGGTGTTTTTTTGCATTAAATCATTTTAAAATCACTTCCTATAATTGAAGGTTTTGATACATAATTCGAATTGTTTGAATTTCTTTGTGCTGTTTCAGTATCAGCCCAAAGTTCGATAGTGTATTAGTATTATCTTAATAAAATGTTAGGTACAATAAAGATGATTATATATCGGAGGTAAGTATAAAAATGTATGTAGATCGAAAACCATCATTATATTTAGAGGATTTGCGACATGATTTTAAAAATAGTTTAAGTAAATTTGAAAATGGTGATGAAGCATTTGATACGTTATTAGGTTTCGTAGAGTTAGATCATATTTATTCATCAGCACTAAAGGAAATAAGCACTAAACTGAGTATTTTAGATGACAATTTCAATCACATTTATAAACACAATCCTATACATCATATGGAGCGACGTGTGAAAGAAATGCGTAGTTTAATAGAAAAGCTTAATCGTAAAGGATTACAGATTAGCGCAGAAACTGCCAAAGAACACATACTGGATATTGCCGGAATTCGCGTAGTATGTAATTACTTAGATGATATTTATTTGATTGAAGAGATGTTGCTTAAACAAGAAGACGTACAATTGATAAAACGTAAAGATTATATTCAGCACCCTAAAGAAAATGGTTACCGCAGTTTACATATCGTTGTATCCATTCCAGTCTTTTTAGCAGAACGCGTTGAGGTATTGCCTGTTGAAATTCAAATTAGAACGATAGGTATGGATATGTGGGCAAGTTTAGAACATAAAATACGTTATAAAAACAATGCAGAGACGGAAAAGTATCGAGATTTATTGAAAGAATGTGCGACAGAGATTACTGAAGTTGAAGATAAATTACAACAAATTCATTCTGAAATAACAGAGTAGACGTTTAGTAGGAGTGTTGCTTAATTTGAGTGATTTTGTAAATCAACATGGTACGAAATCACAAAAATAAGACGCCTAGTATAATAAATTCCTTTAAAATGTGGAAATTGTACTTGCTCGTGACGTCGGGTCATCAACTATGGTGATTGTAGGAGGTGGAATCTATGTCTAACTATTCGACTGGAGAACTCGCAAAATTATGCAATGTGACAACACGAACGATTCAATATTATGATCGCAAAGGTATTTTGAAACCACAAGGATTTACAGAAGGAAAGCGTCGTGTGTATACAGAACAACAGCGACAAACATTAGAGTTAATCTTATTGCTTAAAGATTTAGGTTGTGCGTTAAGCGATATAGATATGTTGCTAAAAGGTGAAGGTACTTTGAAGACGCTCAATACTTTACTAACTATGAAACAACAAGAAATTAACCAACAAGTCAAACAGCAACAAGCGGTATTATACAAAATTAAAAATGTTCAATATTACGTAAATGAAACGTCGACGTCTCCAATCACACACTTAAAAGACATAGAGCATGTCATGAGTAAATCAGCTGAAATGAAAAGTATTCGTCGTAACATTTGGATTAGTGCTGGTATTATAGGAATAATTCAATATTCTAGCATTATAAGCGCAATTTTGATGAAAAATAAATGGCCGTTCTTAATTGCTTTACCATTTATGATCGGTTATGGCATTGGTGTTACTTTTTATTACCAACAAAAGGTTGCCTATTTATGTCCTAACTGCCAGCATATATTCTCACCGTCTTTGTGGGCAGTTATCAAAGCGAAACATACAGCGACAACACGTCGATTCGAATGTCCAAACTGTCATGAAACGCATTATTGCATTGAAGTACCTAAAGCGCATATGAGTACAGAACAATTAGAAATATCCCACATACAACATAACAATTAAATCATTCGTGTGATAGTGACCATTCCCTTTAAATTTTCATCGAAAAGGGGTGGTCACTATTTTAGTACGCGTAAAGAAAGCGCTTGCAAACACTTGAGAACTATATTAACATACTTGTATACAAGTATGTCGTGTAATGAAGGAGTGGCTTTGATGATGTATGGATATCCAGAGAAATGGTTGGAAGGTATGACAACTGGAGAAGGTATCGCAGCAGAATTACGCTTAGGCATTGTGAATGGTCACATAGCTGAAGGTACGTTACTCACTGAAAATCAAATGGCAAAGCAATTTAATGTGAGTCGTTCGCCAATTCGAGATGCATTTAAATTATTGCAACAAAATCAACTCATCCAATTAGAAAGAATGGGTGCACATGTGTTGCCGTTTGGGGAACAAGAAAAGAAAGAAATGTACGATTTGCGACTGATGTTAGAGTCATTTGCATTTTCAAGAGTTAAAAATCAAGAGCGACTACCTATCGTAAAAGAAATGAAGAAACAACTTGAAATGATGAAAGTGGCAGTAAAATTTGAGGATGCAGAATCATTTACGAAGCATGACTTTGAATTTCATGAAACATTAATCAAAGCATCTAATCATCAATATTTAAACTCATTTTGGAGTCATTTAAAACCAGTAATGATGGCACTCGTTTTAACATCCATGCGACAACGTATGCAACAGAACCCGCAAGATTTTGAACGCATACATCATAATCATCAAGTGTTTATTGATGCAGTGGAACAATACGACAGTCAAATTTTGAAAGAAGCGTTTCACTTAAATTTCGACGATGTTGGTAAAGATATTGAAGGATTTTGGTTGAATTAAAATGAAAGAAAGAAGGATTTGTCATGAAATATATGATTGGTGTCGACATTGGAACGACGAGTACCAAGTCAGTCTTATATGATGAAAATGGAACTTTCATCATGAAACATCAAATCGGCTATGATTTACACACACCAAACGTTGATGTCTCAGAAGAAAACCCAGATGAATTATTTGATGCGGTATTAATGACAATTAAATACATAATGAGGGAATCGAAAGTTAATCAAGATGATATTAAATTTGTGTCATTTAGTGCGCAAATGCATAGCTTGATTGCGATGGATCAGCAACATCAAAGATTAACAAATAATATTACTTGGGCAGATAACCGCGCTGCAAAATATGCAACAGTAATAAATGAAGTGCATGATGGCAATGCGATTTATCAGCGAACAGGTACGCCTATTCATCCTATGTCGCCATTAGCGAAGATTTTTTGGATGAAACATGAATGGCAAGATGTATTTCAACGTACTGCTAAGTTTGCAGATATTAAAACATACATTTTCTATCATTTATTTGATAGATATATCATTGATTATTCAATGGCTTCCGCAACAGGGATGTTTAATTTAGAAACATTAGATTGGGATGTTGGGGCATTAGAATTGCTTGGTATTTCCGAGGAAATGTTGCCAGAATTAGTGCCAACAGCGTATGTGATGAAAGGTATGAAAGAACGTTATGCAACATTAATGGGGCTTAATGAAGATACACCGTTTGTTATTGGTGCGAGTGATGGTGTGCTTTCTAATTTGGGTGTCAATAGTGTTGGTAAAGGAGAAGTTGCTGTCACAATCGGTACATCTGGAGCGATTCGTACGGTGATAGATAAACCCCGTACTGATTACAAAGGTAGAATATTTTGTTATGTCTTAACAGAGGACCACTACGTCATTGGAGGCCCTGTAAATAATGGTGGTGTCGTATTGAGATGGTTGCGCGATGAGTTGTTAGCAAGCGAAGTTGAAACTGCGAAACGTCTCGGTGTTGATCCTTATGATGTTTTAACTCAAATTGCTAAGCGTGTTAAACCAGGTGCAGATGGTTTAATATTCCATCCCTATTTAGCTGGAGAACGTGCACCGCTTTGGAACGCAAATGCAAGAGGTTCATTCTTCGGTCTAACTTTATCTCATAAAAAAGAACATATGATTCGCGCTGCATTAGAAGGTGTTCTTTACAATTTGTATACCGTCTATCTTGCGCTTATTGAAGTAATGAATGAAACACCTAAGATGATAAAAGCAACAGGTGGTTTTGCGAAAAGTGAAGTATGGCGTCAAATGATGTCAGATATATTTGACACAGAGTTAGTGGTTCCTGAAAGTTATGAAAGTTCATGCTTAGGTGCCTGCGTACTCGGGCTTAAAGCTGTAGGTGACATTGAAGATTTTTCAATCGTTTCATCGATGGTCGGTGCCACAAACAATCATACGCCGATTAAAGAAAATGTCGCTGTTTATCAAGAGCTCGTATCCATTTTTATCAATTTAAGTCGTTCTTTAACAGAGAATTATGAACAAATTGCAGATTTTCAACGCCAACATATGGCTGAAAATAAAACACAATAAATACGTCACTCAAGCATCTTAGATAAAGTTGTTGTGCCATGACTACTATATATTATGTGGAATACGTGCGCGACGACGGTGTTACATTCTATTGAAAAGAGAAAGAGGGGAATGTCATGTTTAACGAAATATGGCCGTTAATCAGTGTTGTTTTAGGTATCGTTATTTTATTAGTATTAATTATTGGATTTAAATTAAATACATTTATTTCATTAATTATCACATCGATGATTACAGCGTTAATGCTAGGTATACCATTGACTAAAATTATGGAGACGATTGAGAAAGGGATGGGCAGTACGCTCGGCCACATTGCACTGATATTCGGTTTAGGTGCTATACTTGGGAAATTACTTGCTGATGGTGGTGGTGCAACTCGAATTGCAGACACGTTGATCCAAAAATTTGGTCAAAAACATGTACAATGGGCAATGCTTGTTGCAGCATTTATCGTCGGGATTGCATTATTCTTTGAAGTAGGTTTAGTCTTACTGATTCCATTAGTATTTACAGTAGCAAAACGCGCAAATGTTTCAGTGTTAAAACTAGGACTACCTATGGTAACAGCTTTATCAGTGACACATGGCTTTTTACCACCACATCCAGGACCGGTAGTCATCGCAAAAGAATTAAAGGCGAATGTAGGAGATGTATTACTATACGGTATGATTATTGCCATTCCAGTTACACTCATTGCAGGACCTATATTTAACAAAATTGCACAAAAAATGATTCCGTCTGCGTATACACGAGAAGGCGATATTTCAGCGTTAGGTGCACAAAAAGAATTTAAGGATCAAGAGATGCCAGGATTTGGTATGAGTTTATTAACAGCAACATTACCAGTCATATTAATGTTAGTGTCTACGATAACGCAACTTGTAACCGGGCACGACAAACCTACAAATCTATTTGAATCTATCATTTATATGATAGGAACAGCAGGGACAGCCATGCTAATAGCAGTATTATTTGCAATCGTTACGATGGGATTAATGAGAAAACGTAAGATGAATCATATTATGGAATCAGTGACGAATGCGATTTATCCAATCGGAATGATGTTATTGATTATTGGCGGTGGCGGTACATTTAAACAAGTATTAATTGACGGTGGTGTCGGAAATACAATTGCTAAAATGTTTGAAGGTACAGAGATGTCTCCGATTTTACTAGCATGGATTGTTGCAGCTGTGCTACGTATCGCATTAGGTTCGGCTACAGTAGCTGCGATTTCAACTACAGGTATTGTCTTACCATTATTACAATCATCAGATGTAAATGTTGCATTAGTTGTACTTGCGATAGGTGCAGGTAGTGTGATTTTGTCTCATGTAAATGACGCAGGATTTTGGATGTTTAAAGAATATTTTGGTTTAACTGTAAAAGAAACATTCCTAACATGGTCATTATTAGAAACGATTATTTCCGTTTCAGGTATCATCTTCATTTTATTCATCAGCTTATTTGTTTAACTAAATATTAAGTAAACGTGTTTTTAGGTAATTACAATATATTGCCTCGAAACACGTTTATTTTTATGCAGAAAATCGTCTGAAATACTTAGAATCCGAACGATATAAAAAGTATATTGGTTATTTTAGTGTAATGAAAGGCGTTTCAAGACATATTTTTGTGCGTATTGTACAGGCGATAATTATGAAACGTTTAGTATATTGTTTTAAATTAGATAATGATTAATTTAATTTTAAAAATAAGTATAAAAAGTACAAGCCTTGTTTGACAAGGGTTTGTGACGACTTGAATACAATTTATAGGTATATTTCAAATAATAAAATTATCAATTAACATAAAATTAATGACAATCTTAACTTTTCATTAACTCGCTTTTTTGTATTGCTTTTAAAAACCGAACAATATAGACTTGCATTTATTAAGTTTAAAAAAATTAATGAATTTTGCATTTAAAGGGAGATATTATAGTGAAAAACAATCTTAGGTACGGCATTAGAAAACATAAATTGGGAGCAGCATCAGTATTCTTAGGAACAATGATCGTTGTTGGGATGGGACAAGATAAAGAAGCTGCAGCATCAGAACAAAAGACAACTACAGTAGAAGAAAATGGGAATTCAGCTACTGATAATAAAGTAAGTGAAACACAAACAACTGCAACTAACGTTAATCATATAGAAGAAACTCAATCATATAACGCAACAGTAACAGAACAACCGTCAAACGCAACACAAGTAACAACTCAAGAAGTACCAAAAGCAGTACAAGCACCACTAACTGCACAACCAGCAAATGTAGAAACAGTTAAAGAAGAGGTAGTTAAGGAAGAAGCGAAACCTCAAGTTAAGGAAACGACACAACCTCAAGACAATAGCGGAGATCAAAGACAAGTAGATTTAACACCTAAAAAGGCTACACAAAATCAAGCAGCAGAAACACAAGTTGAAGTGGCACAGCCAAGAACAGCATCAGAAAGTAAACCACGTGTGACAAGATCAGCAGATGTAGTGGACGCTAGTGACGCGAAAGTGGAAACGGGTACAGATGTGACAAGTAAAGTTACAGTAGAAGATGAAAGTAAAATTGAAGCGCCAAAAGGAAATAATGTTCAGCCTCATGAAGGGCAACGTGTAGTATTGAAGTATAAACTAAAATTTCAAGATGGATTGAAAACAGGAGATTATTTTGATTTTACATTATCAAATAATGTAAACACGCATGGAGTATCAACTACAAGAAAAGTTCCAGATATTAAAAATGGTTCATTAGTAATGGCTAAAGGACAGGTATTAGATAACGGCCGAATTAGATATACGTTTATTGATTACATCAAAGATAAAGTGAATGTTACGGCTAATTTAGAAATAAACTTATTCATAGATCCTAAAACAGTTCAAAGCAATGGACAACAAACAATTACTTCAAAATTAAATGGCAAAGAAACATCAGGAACTATGCAAATAACATATAAAGATGGTGTTAAAAATCATTATACAAATGTAAATGGTTCGATTGAAACGTTTGACAAAGAAAAAAATAAATTTACACACGTAGCATATATTAAGCCTATAAATGGAAACAATTCAGACAGTGTTACTGTAACGGGTATGTTGACACAAGGAAGTAATGAGAATGGAACACAACCAAATGTTAAAATATATGAGTATGTTGGAACTGAAAATGGGCTACCACAAAGTGTTTATGCAAATACAGTGGACAGCACACAATTAAAAGATGTAACGAATCAAATGAGTGATAAATTAAAAGTACAAAACAATGGTAGCTACTCATTAAATTTTGACAAATTAGATAAAACATATGTAATTCATTACACCGGAGATTACTTAAATGGTACGAGTGAAGTGAACTTTAGAACTCAATTAACTGGATACCCTGAAAATCACTATAAAACATATTATTATTATAACCACGGCTATACATTAACATGGGATAATGGGTTAGTTTTATATAGTAATAAAGCTAATGGTGATGGAAAATATGGACCAATCGTAGACTCTAATAACTTCGAATTCTCTGAAGATAGTGGTAATGGTTCTATCAGTGGACAGTACGATGAGAAGCAAATTATTGAAACAGAAGAAAATCAAGACAATACACCGCTTGACATTGATTACCACACAGCTATAGATGGTGAAGGTGGTTATGTTGATGGATACATTGAAACAATAGAAGAAACGGATTCATCAGCTATTGATATCGATTACCATACTGCTGTGGATAGCGAAGCGGGTCACGTTGGAGGATACACTGAGTCCTCTGAGGAATCAAATCCAATTGACTTTGAAGAATCGACACATGAAAATTCAAAACATCACGCTGACGTTGTTGAATATGAAGAAGATACAAACCCAGGTGGTGGCCAAGTAACAACTGAGTCTAACTTAGTTGAATTTGACGAAGAGTCTACAAAAGGTATTGTAACTGGCGCAGTGACCGACCATACAACAGTTGAAGATACGAAAGAATATACAACTGAAAGTAATTTGATTGAACTAGTAGATGAACTACCAGAAGAACATGGTCAAGCACAAGGACCAATCGAGGAAATCACTGAAAACAATCATCATATTTCTCATTCTGGTTTAGGAACTGAAAATGGTCACGGTAATTATGGTGTGGTTGAAGAAATCGAAGAAAATAGCCACGTTGATATTAAGAGTGAATTAGGTTACGAAGGTGGCCAAAATAGCGGTAATCAGTCATTCGAGGAAGACACAGAAGAAGATAAACCTAAATATGAACAAGGTGGCAATATCGTAGATATCGATTTCGATAGTGTACCTCAAATTCATGGTCAAAATAATGGTAACCAGTCATTCGAAGAAGATACAGAGAAAGACAAACCTAAGTATGAACAAGGTGGTAATATCATTGATATTGACTTCGATAGTGTGCCACATATCCATGGATTCAATAAGCATAATGAAATTATTGAAGAAGATACAAACAAAGATAAACCTAATTATCAATTTGGTGGACACAACAGTGTTGATTTTGAAGAAGATACACTTCCAAAAGTAAGCGGTCAAAATGAAGGTCAACAAACGATTGAAGAAGATACAACGCCGCCAACACCACCGACGCCAGAAGTACCAAGTGAGCCGGAAACACCAACGCCACCGACACCGGAAGTACCGAGTGAGCCGGAAACGCCAACACCACCGACACCAGAAGTGCCAAGTGAGCCGGAAACACCAACACCGCCAACGCCAGAGGTACCAACTGAACCTGGTAAACCAGTATCACCTACCAAAGAAGAACCTAAAAAACCTTCTAAACCAGTGGAACAAGGTAAAGTAGTAACACCTGTTATTGAAATCAATGAAAAGGTTAAAGTAGTGGCACCAACTAAACAAAAACAATCTAAGAAATCTGAACTACCTGAAACAGGTGGAGAAGAATCAACAAACAAAGGTATGTTGTTCGGCGGATTATTTAGCATTCTAGGTTTAGCATTATTACGCAGAAATAAAAAGAATAACAAAGCATAATCCATAATCAATCCAAAATTGACGGGTTTATTTCATAAATTATATGAAGTAAGCCTGTTTTTTAAAATTAAATCAAATTTCCCAAGAAATAATTACATACTCAATGACACTATGAAGGCGTTCTAATTAGTGTTAAAATGACGTTGATACATAGATTTAATACTTAGGAAAAGGAGCACATTAACTTTGAAAAAAATAAAAAAGGCAATCATTCCCGCTGCTGGTTTAGGGACTAGATTTTTACCAGCAACTAAAGCGATGCCAAAGGAAATGCTTCCTATCTTAGATAAACCCACAATACAATATATCGTTGAAGAAGCTGCAAGAGCTGGAATTGAAGATATTATTATAGTGACAGGTCGCCACAAACGCGCGATTGAAGATCATTTTGATAGTCAAAAAGAATTAGAAATGGTGTTAAAAGAAAAAGGTAAATCTGAATTACTAGAAAAAGTTCAGTATTCAACGGAACTTGCGAATATTTTTTATGTAAGGCAGAAAGAACAAAAAGGTTTAGGGCATGCGATTAGTTCTGCGCGTCAATTTATCGGCAATGAACCATTTGCGGTATTATTAGGTGACGATATTGTTGAATCTGAGGTGCCAGCAGTGAAACAGTTGATTGACGTTTATGAAGAAACGGGGCACTCAGTTATAGGTGTCCAAGAAGTTCCGGAAGCAGATACTCATCGTTATGGAATTATTGATCCATTAACTAAAAATGGACGTCAGTATGAAGTGAAAAAGTTTGTTGAAAAGCCAGCACAAGGTACGGCACCATCAAACCTAGCTATTATGGGGCGATATGTATTAACGCCTGAAATTTTCGATTATTTAAAAACGCAAAAAGAAGGCGCAGGTAACGAAATTCAGTTAACAGATGCGATTGAGCGTATGAATAATGATAACCAAGTGTATGCATATGACTTCGAAGGCGAACGTTATGACGTTGGAGAAAAATTAGGCTTTGTTAAAACTACCATAGAATATGCATTGAAAGATGACAGTATGCGAGAAGAATTAACACGATTTATTAAAGAATTAGGGTTATAACATTAAAAAGCATGATACTCAATAAAATTGGGACACGAAATGGTGAACTAAATTGAATGAGTGTCATGCTTAATTTATGTGCTGTGATATATAGTAGGGTATTGAAATAATATGAAAACAAAAGAAAGTTAATTATGTATTTTTATTTATACTAAATTGAGAAGTATTATGATTGCTTATTTATTTTATCAAGAGGTAAATCTGTTAAATTTAAAAGAAAAATTTTCTTGGTTTGAGAATCTTGGAAGTATCTGTGAATATGCTTTTAATAGTGTTATCTTGTATTTTATTTATTTTGATTAACACAATCCTTTCATCTGCAAGGGATCGCTCTTTGATTAGCATACCTTTATTATTTAATCTATTAACTGACCTAACAATTTGAGGATACATAAATCTAATGCTTTCAAACAAATCTTTTAAATTTAGTATCTCATTTTTTCGAGATGATATTACATATAATATAGATAAATCGATAAATGTTAAATTAAATCGATATTTCAAAAAATCTTTTGAGTACATAATGTTCATAAAAAGTATAAAAAATTCTTTGCTATATTTTGGAGCCCATTGAAATTTAATATAGTCTCTATCCTTATTAAATCCTTTAATTATTTTATCTAACTCATTAATAATACATGCAATCTTTTTACGCTGCATTGGAGTGACTGAAACAAAAATACGACGTTCATCTGTTTCGTTTCTAGACTTATTTATAAATCCTTTTTTAGATAGTGACTTGATGTTCTTTACAACATCAGATTGTTTATAAAGTATGTCACCAATGATTTCTTTTAGTGAAATACTGTGTTCATTTTTGTAATAAAAATATGCTAATATCAACAATTCTTTTAATGATAATTTATATTGTTGCTTTAACTCTTGAGTGAGAAAAAATATGTACGCTTCTACATTTATGAGTTTATTGACCTTTTCGAAAGTTTGATAGTCCACCTTACATTCTCCTACTATTTTCTGATGTCCCAATACTTTATATTATTTAAAGTAATATAAAAGTAATCTCTTTTGAAGACATGTTAACCTATATATTATTATATATAATATATATAAAATATAAATAACTAAAAATCACGGAATAACAAATGAAAAATTCATTTATTATCAAAAAACAAAAACAATTGAACAAAATCAAAATATAGTGTTATGATTCATTTGTGTTTATAGCTAGCACAACAAACTAAATATATTTGGAGTTATTACTAGTTAAAGACAAATATTATTTGACGTGACAATTAAAAGTAAGGGATGAAGACTTGATGAATGATTTGAAAAGCAAGAGCAATATTAAATTAATGAAAAGAGTATTAACTACATATGAGCTGCGTAAATATTTAAAAAAATATTTTTGTCTTACATTAGATAATTATTTAGTATTAGCATATTTAGATGTATTTAAAAATGATGAAGGTAAATATTTTATGAGAGACATTATAAGTTATATCGGTATAGACCAGTCTAGGATTGTTAAAAGCGTAAAAGAATTATCAAAAAAGGGTTACTTGAATAAATGTAGAGACCCCCATGATAGTAGAAATGTAATCATCGTTGTTTCTGTAAAACAACACAATTATATTAAAAATCTTTTGAGTGAAATAAATATTAATGAAACATAAGGTATGTTTCGAGATTTTAATATCTTGGTGCAGTTAAATGTATTTTTAAATGCGTTAAGGTATTTTTTATTTTAGAAATTCAATGCTATTGAGTTGGTGGGTTTTTCCAACAGATAAGAATGAATTATTCATTGAAAACTAAAAATAATATTTTTATTTGTAGATTGTTTTAAGTGTGTCAATATATAAAATAATTTTATAAAGATAAGTGTTATATTCCATTGTGCAACTCCTATTGTATTTGTAAAATTACATGTAAATTCACTGTAAGTAAAGTGGAAAATATGGAAAAAAGGAGTATGCAAATGAGAGATAAGAAAGGACCGGTAAATAAAAGAGTAGATTTTCTATCAAATAAATTGAATAAATATTCAATAAGAAAATTTACAGTTGGAACAGCATCTATTTTAATTGGCTCACTAATGTATTTGGGAACTCAACAAGAGGCAGAAGCAGCTGAAAACAATATTGAGAATCCAACTACATTAAAAGATAATGTCCAATCAAAAGAAGTGAAGATTGAAGAAGTAACAAACAAAGACACTGCACCACAAGGTATAGAGGCTAAATCTGAAGTAACTTCAAACAAAGACACAATCGAACATGAACCATCAGTAAAAGCTGAAGATATATCAAAAAAGGAGGATACACCAAAAGAAGTAGCTAATGTTGCTGAAGTTCAGCCGAAATCGTCAGTCACTCATAACGCAGAGACACCTAAGGTTAGAAAAGCTCGTTCTGTTGATGAAGGCTCTTTTGATATTACAAGAGATTCTAAAAATGTAGTTGAATCTACCCCAATTACAATTCAAGGTAAAGAACATTTTGAAGGTTACGGAAGTGTTGATATACAAAGCAATCCAGAGGATCTAAAGGTATCTGAAGTCACTCGTTTCAATAATAAAAGTATTGGAAGAAACGAATTGACAGGAGCATTACAATTAAAGAATAAAGTTTCATTTAAAAATGACTTTGAGTTTAACATTAGAATAGCTAATAATCATCAATCGGTAACAACTGGCGCTGATGGATGGGGGTTCTTATTTAGTAAAGGTGACGGTAACGAATATTTACAAAAGGGTGGTATATTAGGTCCCAAAGGAATGGAAAATTCAGCAGGATTTAAAATTGATACAGGGTATAATTTTAAAGATCCCATGGATAAAGAAGAGAAACAGGCAGGACAAGGATTTAAAGGGTATGGTACGTTTGTAAAAACAGGTGCTGATGGAACTACAGCAAAGGTTGGAACAAACATACCAACAAGAGGTAAAGCGGATAATTCATTCCAATATGCAGATAATTCTATTGATACAACAGATGGAAAATTCCATGGTCAATTACTTAATAATTTAAAATTAGCGTACAATGAAAAATCGGGGATAATGAGAGCCGAATATGCTGGTAAAATTTGGGAAGCTAATATATCAGATTTGGGATTGGATAAATCTGAAGCATATAACTTTTTAATTACTTCTAGTCAAAGACAGGGAACATCTCAAGGTGTATATGCAAATGGTTGGATGAGAACAGATTTAAATAACTCAACATTTAAACTAACGCCTAATCTAGTTAATAAAACAGAAACAAAAACAGTAGAGATACCGTTCGAGACAAAACGTGAATTTAATCCAAAATTACAACCTGGTGAAGAGCGAGTGAAACAAGAAGGACAACCAGGAAGTAAGACAATCACAACACCAATCACAGTGAACCCATTAACAGGTGAAAAAGTTGG
>NZ_JBSZQY010000004.1:26581-180365 GCF_054165785.1 Staphylococcus sp. SA22
GAAACGAAAACAGTAGAAATACCGTTCGAGACAAAACGTGAATTTAATCCAAAATTACAACCTGGTGAAGAGCGAGTAAAACAAGAAGGACAACCAGGAAGTAAGACAATCACAACACCAATCACAGTGAACCCATTAACAGGTGAAAAAGTTGGCGAGGGTCAACCAACAGAAGAGATCACAAAACAACCAGTAGATAAGATTGTAGAGTTCGGTGGCGAGAAACCAAAAGATCCAAAAGGACCTGAAAAACCAGAGAAGCCGAGCAGACCAACTCATCCAAGTGGCCCAGTAAATCCTGACAATCCAGGATTATCGAAAGACAGAGCAAAACCAAATGATCCAGTTCATTCAATGGATAAAAATGATAAAGTTAAAAAATCTAAAATTGCTAAAGAATCAGTAGCTAATCAAGAGAAAAAACGAGCAGAATTACCAAAAACAGGTGTAGAAAGCACGCAAAAAGGTTTGATCTTTAGTAGTATAATTGGAATTGCTGGATTAATATTATTGGCTCGTAGAAGAAAAAATTAAAATAATTCATATTTAAATAATAGTTGTTTCGCACTTACTATATTTAGTTTGTTAAAAACAACCTAGAATATGATGAAAATGATATACACCCCAAAAGTTGGATTGAAAGACCTAACTTTAAGGGGTGTATTTTTGTTATAAATTTGATTTTTTGATAATATTTTCATATTTAATATAATCATAATTAGTAGAATATAACCTCTTAGTAGTCATTTTTGGGGTTATGTATGGTGTTTCAAGTAGTATGTATATTTCGAAATAACTGATATTTAACTGACTAAATTATATTAGAATTAATTGCGCTTTGGATAAAGAGAGTTTAGAAGAAGGTCTAAAAAGGCTGGTGGATGCATTCAATTATTTTTATGAGAGGTGATAAATATGTTGTACTTAGAAGTTTTGAAAAATAGAAACTTTACATATTTATTGATTGGTAATTTCTTACGTCGGAGTTGCTTTGTGCTGTTTTCGTTGCAAATAATTTGGTTTACCGTTGAATTGACAAACCAATCATCTTTAAAATTATCAATGATGGTTATGAGTCAAACACTACCATTTATTATATTTGGTATTTTCGGTGGCGCATATTCTGATAAACATAATAAAAAGAAAATACTTTATCTATCTGATCTTATACTAAGTTTGATTATAATTATTATTCCTTTACTTGCAATAACATCAAATTTAAATTATCTGACGCTTCTAACCATATCTACAGCTATCACCATTATTAACTGCTATACGGATCCTGCGTTTAGGGCAATTCTTCCTGAAATTATTGAGGAGGAGCATTTAGCAACAAGTAATGCGTTAATCGATAGTTTGCAAAGAGGCTCAAATATTATTTTACCTGCTTTAATTGGTGTCATTGTAATACTAGTTGGTAATGTTGGCGTCTTTTTTATTTGCAGTATATTGCTATTTTTAGGATTTATTTTTAATGCACTTTTAAAATATACAAATAACAACATGATTGATAGACACTCAAAAAAAGAATTTTCTGAAACTTGGGAATTCTTGAAACAATCTAAAGAAATTCCATTTATCATTATCATTCAATTTGCCTGCATAATGATTAATACTGGCCTTTGGCGTGTTGCATTACCATTGTTTATTTCTAATATATTAAAAGAGGACGTTGGTGTATATGGACTAGCTACATCATGTTTAGGTATTGCGTCTTTACTAATGTCATTGATTATGGGTTTGCTGTCAGAAAAACGATTAATCTTTAAATTTAGTATTGGTGTTTTAGTTTGGGGGATTGGCTTATCGATAATTAATGTGTTTCCAAGTATGGCGATATTATATATAGGTGCAACTTTAGTGGGACTTGGACAATCTATAGAGGGACTAACAAGATCAGTTGCCATTCAAATAAAAACGCCAAATCATTTGATGGGGAAAGTATTTAGTATCTCATCTACATCGAATTACGCAGCGGATACATTGTCTTTAGGACTGATAAGTTTAATTATACCTTTACTAAGCTTAAGTAATATATTTATATCAGGAGGTGCAATTATTTCAATGCTTAGCTGGGTTAAGGTTTGTTAAGAAGTCTATGTAAACATAATAGAATTTTAATCAATGCTATTAAGGTGGGAATTGAAATGAAATATAAAATTAGTTTGGCTTATAATTTAGCAATTATAATAGGGTCGCTAATTATATTATGTATACTAATATCTAGAGGTTATGATATTTATGTAATCTTGATTCCAATTTTGACTATTTTAGCTAGTTTAATCAATTTAATTTGTGATATTAAAAAGCATAAATGATTCTATATTAATGCAACTTTGTATTCATACAAGGTTGTATTTTTTTCGCAAACAATTGCTTACTAACAGCGTACCATTAAATCTAACCAACACACTATCGCAAACATTTATGGGTATTTTGTAATTTTATACAAGCAAACGTAGAATAATGCGATAAGAAATAATGCTATCGTTAAAAATAAGAATGCTAATGCAATAAAATCATATTCAAAGCTTAGAATTGAAGACATTAAAAATACGGCACTCAAACTTATACATAGCGTAAATATATATGCAATTTGGTTCTTGTGTTTATCTGCAATGGTCGTTTGATTTATAAAAGAGATTAGTGTGAAATCTTTAGTTATTGCGACATAAATGCCTATTATAACTATACTGATACAGAACACGATAGAAACTATGATGTTGACGGTCATTGTTGCACCTTCCCGATAGAATATAATGTACTGTCTTTTAGTAATGGATGTGTTTCTTATATATGTATGTTTCTAAAAAACAGTACGTTTTTATCAATTTTTAATTTATTAGTTGAATGAATGGGGTTATGAAAAAGGAAGTTTTAATCTTTTGTCATGAAATAAATGGGATGAATATCACGACTAGAAGTAATGTTACGAACAGGAGCGTATAAATCTAGAGACGCTAAATTCGACATAGTATGTTGCTCAATTATGGCTGATGATGAATTTAAAGTATGTGCGTTGGAACTGTCGGATTTTTGTTCATAATGTTTTGCATATTGCGCCATGATGAATAGTGTAAAAATAAATAAAACAATAAGAGATATAATGCCCATAATCAAAAGTATTTGTTTAGAGCCTTTCATTATTTCACATCCTTTCTAAAATATATTTGTAACTAAATTTAAAATAGTTATTTTTGTAATTCTAAACCTTTTTCATCGCGAAAACAATTAAATAGGTCGCGGTATTAATTATTATATTATTACCGCTTAATATGAAAAATACATGAAAATTAATTTTCTAATATACTTTTGAAAAATTATTACAAATTAGCCCCTTCAAAACGCGAAAACATAAGGATTCTAGTTTCAAAAGGGCTGATAAGTATAAAATGAAATGTAATATTTCGATGTATAAAATTTTTAATTAGCTAAAAATCATCGCATTAATTTTTTGAGCTACATCATCAAAATTCGGACATTTTAACGACACATATAATTTAATTTTAGGTTCAGTACCAGAAGGACGTAAAGCGATAAATCCTTCGTCAAATAAGACACGAATAACATTTGATTTAGGAGAATTAATCTGCGACGTTGTATCTTTATCCAACTGATAAACCTCGCTAGTTAAATAATCTTCAATTGCTTTCACTTTCAGTCCTTGAATCTCTTGCGGTGGATTTGAACGGAAATGTGTCATAATTGATTCAATTTTTTTCTTACCTTCTAATCCTTCTAGCGTATGCGAGAATAATGTATCCTCATGTCTACCAACAGTTTGATAAATCTGTTCTAATTCATCTTTCAATGTTTTGCCATATAATTTTAACTCAGAAGCGTATTTTATAATGAGTGGCACAATTTGTACGGCATCTTTATCACGTACAAAAGGTTCTGATAGAAAACCGTAACTCTCTTCAAAGGCGAAAATCATATTTTGATGATCGTCCAGTTGTCTTATTTCCTGAGCAATAAATTTAAAGCCCGTCAGCACCTCTTTGTATTCAACATTATTATAGCGTGCTAATGACTTTGTTAACTCACTACTTACAATAGATTGAATCATTAAGCGGTGACGTAATTGAGACGTTTGTTGAATACGATAATTAAGTAACAGCGCACCAATTTGGTTGCCATTAAAATACGTGATATGACCATGTGCATCACGTTCAGCAATACCAAGTCGATCCGCATCAGGGTCAGTTGATATTAATAAGTCTGCATGACTTTTATTTGCAAGTTCGACTGCTTGATCAAAAGCGCGATGATCTTCAGGATTAGCACTTTGAACTGAGCTGAAATTCGGATCAGGTTTACATTGTGCTTCTACAAGATTAAATTGATTGAAATTCAAAGATTTTAATAACTTAGGTACAATCGGAACACTTGTACCATGCAAACTAGTGAACACAACTTGTAAATCAGATTTAGGAATATAACCAATCATATTTTGAACATGTTTAATGTAATTTTCTGTTACAGATTTAGGTAATGGTTTGATATATGATGAATTGTGTTTTGAAAAAGATATATCAATCTGTAATGGATTGCCAACGTCTTCAATATAGCGACTTACAAGTTCTGATGCATCTGTTGATAGTTGCGCGCCATCAGAACCATATACTTTAATGCCGTTATAGTCTTTCGGATTATGACTTGCTGTAATCATAATGCCAGCAGTAGTATTAAGATTGCGCACCGCGAACGATAATTCCGGTGTCGTTTTATATGTATCAGGTAAATAAACTGTTATTTGATGGTTTGCTAATACATTAGCAATAATTTGGGCGAATTCAGTTGAAAGATGTCTAATATCATAATGAATGACTATTGTTGGATTGTTTGTTTGGGCATTTAAATAACGCGCTAAACCTAATGCCAATTTTTCAATAGTAAACTTATTAAGTCGACCTTCACCAAGACCGAATTTTCCGCGTATACCCGCAGTACCAAACGTTAATTTACTTTCAAAACCTTCTCGCTGTTCAATGTCAGATTGCTGCTCATAAAAATGTTTAACTAAACTATCATTAGCTCTTTCTATCCATAATTCTTTATCCATTGTTGCTAAACATCCTTTCAAAATCTCAGTTAGACTTAATAAAACATGAAAACTAAAGCCCTTACATTTATGTAATGAATTATAAAGAAATACGCCCCAAAAGTAAAAAACACAGCCCCAAGACAATACTTTTCACAAGTATTATATAATAGATGTGTATGAAAATGCATGGAGTAGAGTGTGCATGTGAATGTAAAATATTAATTTTTAATATTGCTTTATATATAGTTTTGTAATTTTTGATAGAATAACAATTAAGATGATTTTAATTTGAAGGGTGAGTCTTATGAAAAAAGTAATCAATGTAGTAGGAGCTATTATTTTTTCTGATAACAAAATTCTTTGTGCACAGAGAAGTGAAAAAATGAGTCTGCCTTTAATGTGGGAATTTCCTGGCGGTAAGGTTGAAAAGAATGAAACTGAAAAAGACGCTTTGATTAGAGAAATTAGAGAAGAAATGAAATGTGATCTAATTGTTGGTGACAAAGTTATAACTACAGAACATGAATATGATTTTGGCATTGTTAAGTTAACAACATACAAATGTAATTTGAACAAGGAGTTACCAACTCTAATTGAACATAAGAGTATTGAATGGTTGCCTATAAATGAACTTGATAAATTAAATTGGGCTCCAGCAGATATACCAGCCGTTAATAAAATTATGACTGAGGGATAATATGAGTAGATTACTAAATGATTTCAATCAATCTTTAAAAAAAGGTTTTATAGACAAAGATATTCCTCATAAAGGGAATTATACACCGAAGCTTTTAGTAAATAATAAAAATGAAAAAGTTCTTTCAACAATTATAGATGAACTTCAAAAATGTGAAACGTTCTATTTTTCTGTAGCTTTTATAACAGAAAGCGGGTTAGCCAGCTTAAAGGCTCAGCTATTAGATTTAAGCAATAAGGGTGTTAAAGGGAAAATATTAACATCAAATTACTTAGGGTTTAATAGTCCTAAAATGTATGGAGAATTACTTAAATTAAAAAATGTAGAGGTAAGATTAACTGATATTGCTGGATTCCATGCCAAAGGATATATTTTTGAACATAAGGATTATAGTTCTATGGTAATAGGAAGCTCTAATTTAACATCGAATGCGTTAAAGGTTAATTATGAGCATAATGTTTTACTGTCTACTATGAAAAATGGGGATTTGGTTGATAGTGTAAAAAATGAATTTGACTTGTTATGGCAAAACAGTACCCCACTGACTCAGCAATGGATTAATTCATATAAAGAATCATTTGAGTACCGCTCCTTAGAAAAATTGGCGGAGGTTGAACAAACTCAAATGCTGCTAGCTGATAAGGTGAAAAAATCAGTGGAAATTGTACCGAATTTAATGCAAGCAGAAGCATTAAGGTCATTAAAAGCTATTAGGGATAAAGCCAAAGATAAGGCGTTAATAATATCTGCAACTGGTACAGGTAAAACGATTTTATGTGCATTAGATGTTAGAGAAGTAAACCCTAATAAATTTTTATTTATTGTTCATAATGAGGGGATTTTAAATAGAGCTAAGGAAGAATTTAAAAAAGTATTACCTACAAAAAATGATAGTGATTTTGGATTGTTGACAGGCAAACATAGAGATGTCGATGCCAAATATTTATTTGCAACCATTCAAACATTATCTAGAGATGATAATTTTAAGCAATTTGATGAAAATGAATTTGATTATATTGTTTTTGATGAAGCACATCGTTCTGCTGCATCTACTTATCAACGAGTATTTAATTACTTCAAACCTAAGTTTATGCTGGGAATGACTGCAACACCAGAAAGATCAGATGAATTAAGTATATTTGAAATGTTTGATTATAATATTGCTTATGAAATAAGGTTACAAGCAGCATTAGAAAGTGATATTTTATGTCCATTTCATTATTTTGGTGTGACTGATTATGTACATCAAGGTATTAAAGAAGATGATGTAACTAAACTGAGATATTTAACTTCTGATGAAAGAGTTAATTATATTATTCAAAAGACAGATTACTATGGATATTCAGGTGAAATTTTACAAGGATTAATTTTTGTAAGTAGCAAAAAAGAAGCTTATGATTTAGCGGATAAACTAAGTTCAAAAGGGATTAAAAGTGTTGCTTTAACAGGAGACGATAGTGTTAATTATCGCCAAATTGTAATAGAAAAATTAAGAGAAGGTAAGATTAACTATATTATAACTGTAGATCTATTTAACGAAGGTATTGATATTCCAGAAGTCAATCAAGTTGTAATGCTGAGACCAACTGAGTCTAGTATTATATTCATTCAGCAACTTGGTAGAGGGTTAAGAAAAAGTGCAAATAAAGAGTATGTTACTGTAATTGATTTTATTGGTAATTATAAGACCAATTATTTAATTCCGATTGCGCTTTCTGGAGATCAATCGCAAAATAAAGATAATTATAAGAAGTTTTTAACGAATAACGATTCGATTAATGGAGTATCTACAATTAATTTTGAAGAAGTTGCTAAAAAACAGATTTACAATTCATTGGATGCAGTATCATTGAATCAAAATAAATTATTATTAAAAGCTTATGAAGAAGTTGAAAATAGATTGGGACACATGCCGTTACTAATGGATTTTATACAACAACATTCTATAGATCCAAGCGTTATATTTTCTAAATTTAGTAATTATTACGAGTTTTTAGTATGGTATAAAAAAATAGATGCTTTATTGACGGAAAATGAATCTAAAAATCTGGTTTTCTTTTCAAGGCAAATAGCACCTGGATTGAAAAGAATCGATAGTTTAGTTTTAGAAGAACTTTTAAAAAATGAATTAACATATGATGAATTAAAAAATAAAATGTTGAACGAAGTTAAGGATATAACAGAAGATGATATAGATACTTCATTAAGAATTTTAGATTTTTCATTTTACAACGCAGGAATTGAAAAAATCTATGGAAGTCCCATTATAGAACGTAATGAAAGAATGATAAGACTAAGCGATGCATTTACTAATGCTCTAAGTAATCAAACATTTAAAATATTTTTAGAAGATCTTATTGAATTATCAAAGTATAACAATGAAAAATACCAAAAAGGTAAAAATGGACTGATTTTATATAATAAATATTCAAGAGAAGATTTTAGTAAAATATTTAATTGGAGTAAAAATGGTTCGTCTGTAATCATGGGATACATGATAAGAAGCCAAGAAATGCCAATATTTATCACTTATGATAAGCATGAGGATATAAGTGATAGCACAAAATATGAAGATGAATTTTTAAGTCAAGATGAATTAAAATGGTTTACTAAATCTAATAGAACGCTAAAATCAAAAGAAGTTCAGAAAATTTTGTCCCATAGAGCAAAAGGAATTAAAATGTATATTTTTGTACAGAAAAAAGATGATGATGGTATATATTTTTATTATTTAGGAACTGCTGGATATATAGAAGGTTCAGAGAAGCAAGATAAAATGCCGAATGGTTCAAACGTAGTAACTATGGATTTAGCACTCGATAAAGCTGTAAGAGATGATATATATCGCTATATAACAAATTAATGTAAACCGAAAAATGAATGTTAGTAAAGATGTATTTAAACATCAATTTTAATAAGTAAAGACATTGAGTTTCAGTGTTATTATTTTAAATATAAGCGCAATTTATCTTAATTAATTAATTAGTTGGTTAGGCCAATAAAAATTATAAAGATATTTGCGCTTTTTAAATAATTTGTGATGTTGATATGTGAAAATACAACTAACAATTAAAAGCCAAGAGGATTTAATCATAAAATTCCCTCTAGTATTATTAATATTGGAATTTGAACTTAACTTTGCATCAAAAATAAAAATGGGGATGTGAAATGATGATTCATTCAAAAAGGTTGAGGCTCTGGCTGTATTTAGTATTATTAGCTGTTTTTATTAGCGCGTGTGGTATGAAAGAAGAGAAACAAATCAAAGAAAGTTTCAATAAAACATTAAGTTTGTATCCAACCAAAAACCTTGAAGACTTTTATGATAAAGAAGGCTTTAGAGATCAAGAATTTGAAAAGGGTGATAAAGGTACTTGGATTGTTGATTCCGAGATGGTAATTGAGCTAAAGGGTAAAAAAATGGAATCTAGAAGTATGGTGCTCTATATAAATTGTAATACTAGAACAACGAAAGGTAATTTTATTGTTAGAGAATTGTGGGAAGATAGTAAAGGGTATGCACAAAGTAAAGAAAAAAAATATCCAGTCAAAATGGAACATAATCAAATTATCCCAACGAAGCCTATACAAGATGACAAGTTGAAAAAAGAAATTGAAAACTTTAAATTTTTTGTACAATATGGCAATTTTAAAGATATTAATGATTATAAAAATGGTGATATTTCATATAATCCTAATGTGCCAAGTTATTCCGAAAAATATCAATTGAGGAATGATGATTATAATGTGCAACAGTTAAGAAAAAGATATGACATACCAACGAAACAAGCACCGAAACTGTTATTAAAAGGCGATGGTGATTTAAAAGGCTCATCTGTAGGGTCTAAAGAGTTAGAATTTACTTTTGTCGAAAATAAAAAAGAAAACATCTATTTTTCTGATAGTATTAATTTCAAACCTACTGAATAGGGTTAATAGAAGTTTGGAATGAAAATTTCATAAAGTGTTAAAAAAATTTTCTCTTTTGTTGCATAAATTAAAGATTGAGTCAGTATTAAAAATATAAGGTGGAGAAATGATGATTCATTCAAAAAGGTTAAAATTGTGTCTATGCTTGATAATACTATCTGTTTTTATAGGGGCTTGCGGAATGAAAAAAGAAGAAAGTAGTAAAGATAAACAAATTAAAGAAAACTTCACCAAAACGTTGAACCTGTATCCAACTAAAAATCTTGAAGACTTTTATGATAAGGAAGGTTTTCGTGACGAAGATTTTGATAAAGGAGATAAAGGGACTTGGATAATTCACTCTAAAATGACAATAGAAACAAATGGAAAGAATATGGAATCCAGAGGCTTGGTCCTGTATGTAGACCGCAATACTAGAACGACAAAAGGTGAATTTATTGTGAGAGAATTATGGGAAGATAAAAAAGGATACTCACGTAGTAAAGAAAAAGAATATCCAGTAAAAATGGAACATAATAAAATTATCCCAACCAAACCGATAGCTGATGATAAATTAAGAAAAGAAATCGAAAACTTTAAATTCTTTGTACAATACGGTGACTTTAAAGATATTAATGATTATAAAAATGGTGACATTTCATATAATCCAAATGTTCCAAGTTATTCCGCAAAATGTCAATTGAAAAACGATGACTACAATGTGAAGCAACTTCGAAAAAGATATAATATTCCAACCAACAAAGCTCCGAAACTATTATTAAAAGGTGATGGTGATTTAAAAGGATCATCTATAGGACATAAAAATTTAGAATTTTCTTTTGTAACAAGTAAAGAAGAAAACATCTATTTTACGGATAGTATTAATTTCAAACCTACTGAATAGGGTTAATAGAAGTTTGAAATGAAAATTTCATAAAGTGTTAAAAAATTTTTCGCTTTAGATGTGTAAATTAAAGATTGAGTCAGTATTAAAAATATAAGGTGGAGAAATGATGATGCATTCAAAGAAATTAATGCTCGGTATATGTTTGGTATTACTCATTATATTGATTGTAGGTTATGTCATTATGACAAAAATAAATAGTCGAAGCGCCCAAATTAAAGACACATTTAATCAAACATTAAAATTATATCCAACCAAAAATCTTGAAGACTTTTATGATAAAGAAGGCTTTCGTGACGAAGAATTTGAAAAAGGAGATAAAGGTACTTGGATCATTTATTCTGAAATGGTTATCGAGCCAAAAGGGAAAAATATGGAAACGAGAGGAATGGTGCTTTATATCAATCGCAATACTAGGACAACAAAAGGTAATTTTATTGTCAATGAAATTACAGATGATAACGATGGTAGACCCATTGATAATAAAAAGAAATACCCTGTAAAAATGGAACATAATAAAATCATACCAACAAAACCTATAAAAGACGAGGAGTTAAAAAAAGAAATTGAAAACTTCAAGTTTTTTGTACAATATGGCAACTTTAAAGATTTTAAAGATTATAAAAATGGGGATATTTCATACAATCCAAACGTACCAAGTTATTCGGCAAAATATCAATTAAGTAATGACGATTATAATGTCCAACAATTAAGAAAAAGATATGATATACCGACTAAAAAAGCACCAGAACTATTGTTGAAAGGTGATGGCGATTTAAAAGGTTCATCCATAGGCTCTAAAGACTTAGAATTTATCTTTGTACAAAATAAAAGAGAGAATATCTATTTTACAGATTCGGTTGAATTTACTCCAAGCGAGGATGATAAATCGTGAGTCAAACTGAATAGGGTTAATAGAAGTTTGGAATGAAAATTCCATAAAGCACTAGGTAAAAGATTATAACGATAACTCTTAAAATTAATAATAAATCACAGAAACTTTATCTTTTGATTTAATTGTTTTATAATTCTGATAAGAAGATTTAAAATACAAAATAATTACAATTAAATTCATTTGTTCAAAACAATTTTTCGTTTTAGTTGTAAATATTAAAAACTGAGTCAGAATTATAAATATAAGGTGGAGAAATGATGATTCATTCAAAAAAATTAACGCTCGGTATATGTTTGGTATTACTCATTATATTGATTGGAGGTTGTATCATTATGACAAAAATAAATAGTCGAAACGCCCAAATTAAAGACACATTTAATCAAACATTAAATGTGTATCCAACCAAGAATCTTGATGATTTTTACGATAAGGAAGGCTTTCGAGATCAAGAATTTGATAAAAGAGATAAAGGGACTTGGATTATTAATTCTGGAATGTACATCCAATTAAAAGGAGGAGCCTTAAAATCCAGAGCGATGGTACTTTACATCAATCGTAACACTAGAACAGCTAAGGGATATTTTTTAATAAGTGAGACAACAGAAGACAAAAAAGGATACGTTCATAATAAAGATAAAAAATACCCTGTCAAGATGGAACGTAATCGAATAATTCCAACGAAGCCCATAACGGACGAGAAGTTAAAAAAAGAGATTGAAAACTTTAAGTTCTTTGTACAATATGGGAATTTTAAAGATTTTAAAGATTATAAAGATGGGGATATTTCATACAATCCTAACGTACCAAGTTATTCCGCAAAGTATCAATTGAATAATGATGATTATAATGTCCAACAATTAAGAAAACGATATGATATATCAACCAAAAGGGCACCTGAATTAAAATTGAGAGGATCTGGCGATTTAAAAGGCTCATCCGTAGGTTCTAAAGAACTAGAATTTAACTTTGTAAGAAATAAAGAGGAAAATGTGTATTTTTCTGATGGTATTAATTTCAAACCTACTGAGGAAATGAATCATGAACAAAACTAAATATCAAATAAATTCTGACAATATAAAGAGTAACTCTGAAGAAACAAGCGCAATATCTAGTATAAGTTATGAAATAGAAAACGCAAATAATAACGATTTAAATAATGCAAGTATTCAAACGCAAATAGAAATATTAAAATCACAAAATAGTTTCCCTAAAAATCTTTCATATCTTAAAAGTTATACGGACCCCAAAACAGGTACGACTACAAGCGCCTTTTTAAATAAAGACACTGGCAAAGTTACTTTAGGTATGACAGGTACTAATGTACACAAAGACGCAATATTAAAACAAACATTTGGTGTTCCTTCTTATCAAGGATATATAGATGCGAGTGAAACGCTAAAGGATATTGGGGCCGATGTCAATATTGGCCTTCATTCCGTCACAGATAAAGATCCACATTATAAAAATACCCAAGACTTTATCAAAAATATCAAAAAAGACTATGATATTGATATTATTACCGGACATTCGCTGGGCGGTAGAGATGCGATGATTTTAGGTATGAGTAATGATATTAAACATATCGTTGTGTATAATCCAGCTCCATTAGCGATCAAAGATGTGAGCGGCCTTTATGCCGATCAAGAAGAACTTAAAAAATTGATTGAAAAGTACGATGGTCACATTGTAAGATTTGTGTCTGATGAAGACGAATTAGATGCAGGTGTCCGCAATCATTTATATGAAACTGCTGGAGAAAAAATAGTACTTAAAAATGGAGAAGGCCATGCAATGAGTGGTATTTTAATGAGCAGAACACAGGCTATAATCTTAGCTGAATTAAACAAAGTTAAAGGCTACCAAGACGAAAATAATAAAGCATTAAAATCCGTTCGTAAACAAACGAGGCATAGATTACATAAAGTAGAGACGTTAAGAGCGAATTGGATTCAAACAACGGGTGGATCACTCTCTTCCTCCCAACAACAATTATTAGAAGCTTTAACAGCACTAACCATTGCCGAAGGCTTAAATCAATTAGTGAATGAAGAAAGCCAACATTTGAAAAAAATGTATCACGCGATGGCACATAAATTTGGAGACAACTGGAAAAAAGCGCAAGAAGTTGGAAATGAAATTGGTGAAAAAATAACCTCTGAAGAGGTTATAGATGAATTAAGAAAAGGTGGCGCGTATGAAAGTAAACTTGAAACAGATCCCAAAAGAAAAATTGATGATAAGATAAAGAAATTAAATGATGTTTATAAAAATTGTAATGGCTATATCGCAAAAATTAAACAGAGTATCGAAGCAATTGTTTCTAATGACCAAATGTTAGCGAGCCAGATTGATGGGATGATGTAATGTTTACTACGTATAAAAATATTAATGAACTTGAAAATGCCTATGATGAAGAAAGAAAACAATTGAATGATGCATTCAATCAAATTGATGAATTAAGACATCAAACACGCAAGAAATGTGAACAAATGTATGATCATTTCTTATATCTCAAACATAAAATGAATTATAGTGAAGACGCTATGATCAGGATGACACGTATTATAGAATCTTTCGATAGAGAAACGAATCAACGTATCCGACATCACGAAATGAAATTAGAAGATTATAAAGATGAGTTAAGAAGAGAATATCTAAAACAATCTGACAGAATTGAAGGAGATGAATAAGCGTGGGACTTGATTTTAGTGGTTTACCAGATTTAGCAGTATTGGAACAAATGAAGGAAAAAGAACAGATTAGTGAGGTTATTGCGCCTGAACATGTTCGTATGCATCATGATCATCAAAATAAGCTGAAAAGTGATGAGAAAATATTACTTGACCAAATGGTAAGTCATTTCAAAAAATTTGAAGATGATTTTAAAAATGCGGCACAAGGGGCTTGGGTGAAAAATGCCACAGACGAATTAAAAGATATTAGTAATGATTTAGAAAAAATTCAAGATATTAAAGTATAAAAAGGTATTAATAAACACAATAAGTATATAATCCATTTAATAATAAATGAATTATATAGTTCATAATTTCGACTATAAGTGGCTATTAGCCATTATTTTTCGGGATCTATGTCAAATCGGACTAATGAATTCAATAATGGAAGTTAAGCAACCAATCTTTGTTTAACTTCTTTTTTATTTTTTGGAAAATAAAGTTTTGAACATAATAAAATTTGATTATGTTTTAACGAATTTTGATGTTTCTTGAACTATATATCATCTAGTCGTCATTTACAATTGGTAAATATGACTTCAAACTGTATGAAGGTGATGGCGATTAAAAGGCTCATCCGTAGGTTCTAAAGAACTAGAATTTAACTTTATAAGAAATAAAGAAGAAAATGTGTATTTTTCTGATAGTATTAATTTCAAACCTACTGAATAGAGTTAATAGAAGTTTGAAATGAAAATTTCATAAAGTGTTCAAAATAATTTTTCGCTTTAGTTGTATAAATTAAAGATTGAATCAGTATTAAAAATATAAGGTGGAGAAATGATGATTCATTCAAAAAGGTTAAAATTGTGTCTATGCTTGATGATACTATCTGTTTTTATTAGCGCTTGCGGAATGAAAAAAGAAGAAAGTAGTAAAGATAAACAAATTAAAGAAAACTTCAACAAAACGTTGAGCTTGTATCCAACCAAAAATCTTGAAGACTTTTATGATAAAGAAGGCTTTCGTGACGAAGAGTTTGAAAAGGGTGACAAAGGCACTTGGATAATTCACTCTAAAATGATTATTGAGACAAATAATAGCAATATGGAATCTAGAGGAATGGTGCTCTATATAAATCGTAATACTAGAACAACGAAAGGTAATTTTGTTGTTAGAGAAATAACCGAGGATAGTAAAGGGTATTCACATAGTAAAGATACAAAATATCCAGTGAAAATCGAACATAATAGAATCATTTCAACCAAACCGATAGCTGATGATAAATTAAGAAAAGAAATTGAAGACGTTAAGTTTTTTGTACAATACGGTGACTTTAAAGATATTAATGATTATAAAGATGGTGACATTGCATATAATCCAAATGTACCTAGTTATTCAGCAGAATATCAATTGAATAACAATGACTACAATGTGAAGCAACTTCGAAAAAGATATAATATTCCAACCAACAAAGCTCCGAAACTATTATTGAAAGGTGATGGTGATTTAAAAGGTTCATCAATAGGATCAAAAAATCTAGAATTTACCTTTGTAGAAAATAAAGAAGAAAACATCTATTTTACAGATTCAGTTGAATTTACTCCAAGTGAGGATACAAGGTATGAGTCAAACTGAATATCAAATAAAACCTGGTAATATAACAAGTAACTCTGAAGAAACAAGTTCGATATCTAAAGTGAACTGTGAAATATAGGTAGTCATTTCAAAAAATTTAAAGGTGAATTTGATAATGTAGCTCAAGGGGATTGGGTTAAAAAGGCGAAGAATGAACTGGATGATATTAGTAAGAAGTTAAAAAATATTCAAAAAACGGAAATTTAATATTCTAGCTGATTCCAGAAGCTAAGACAGCATGCGTTCATTCATGCCATTATTAATATAATCACCACAACAAAAAAGCTTCTAATGTGATATTGGAACCTCAAATTCCGTATCATGTTAGAAGCTTTTAATGTCTAAAGAACACCTACATTTTATCATATTTTCTTACTTATTAAACTTTTATATAATTAACTATTTCTTAATTTTCCAAAATAGTGATAAATTTGTGAAATACATCACAAACCCCTTTATTTATTTGGAAATTCATGTAATATTAGTCTTGTAAGAAGTTAATAAATAGAGAGAGACGAGAGAGTTTATATAAATAATATATAAACATTGGAGTGATGATTATGAGAAAAGAGATTGAAGCGCTTATTTTCTCAGACGTAAGTAGCTATGATATTTACGTGAACACTGGTGTAAACCAAGGATTAATTGGTGACATCAAAGATGGTTACTTAACTATTGATTCTATGCCTTACATTGATGCTGAGCGTTTGTATCACTTTGCTATGGAACGTAAATCGTTAGTCACTAACTAGTTCTTATTGCCAATGATTACTACCCCTAGTCGGCGGCAATTGAAGTGTGATTGATGTAACTTGCCCTCGTTGGTGAGCAATTGAGGGCAGACCCCTTTAATTAAGTAAACCCTAACTCCCCACAAATCTGGAACGATACTAAAAGCCACGTCCTATATTGGATGTGGCTTTAGTCATGCTTATATTATTTTTAAAACGATTACCTACAAGATTTACATATAAAATTCTATCATGTCTGCTATATATAAACGAAATGATATTAGAATCCTTCATTTTCAACTTGTTTAAAATTACGTTTAATGCCGTTATAAGAATATACAACATTATATAATTTTACTTGGGCGTCATGGACACTTGAGAAGGGCATTCTTACATCGTCCATATTTTTAACTTCGTGTCGAAATGCTTTTTCAGCTTTTTGTCTTTCTGCAAGCGACATACTTAGCCATTCTTCTTTGCTAAATAAATCCTCAAATCTAAAATCAAATGCAGTTCTTTTACTTTCTGCTCTCAGTGCTAACACACGCTCATGATATGTCACAATAACTCCCCCTTTTCTAACAGCCTTGCCATTGTTTACTAATACTTATAACTTTAGTACTAACTTTCGACTTTTACAATAAAGAAGTGACAATTTTTCAACATTTTTAAAAATGAAAAATATGAACAACGATCATTTGTATATTTCGAATAACTTAAAAATGTACTTTATCAGCAGAAATAAATCGAGTTAGTATAACCAGCATATGAATTGTGATACGCTTTTTAAAAGTATAAATAGTAATATGTACTTATGATTTACCCTGAAAAAATAAAAAAGAATCAAAGGAGTCGATCATTATGACAGTATTAACAGATAAAGTAGCAGTAGTTACAGGTGCAGGTAGTGGTATTGGAGAAGCAATTGCAACTTTGCTACATGAAGAAGGTGCGAAAGTCATCTTAGCCGGTAGAAATAAAGATAAACTACAAAATGTGGCGAATCAATTAGCTCAAGATAGTGTGAAGGTAGTGCCAACAGATGTAACGAAAAAAGAAGAAGTCGATGAATTGATAAAAATTGCACAACAAACATTCGGTGGTTTGGATATTGTTATCAATAGTGCGGGGCAAATGTTATCGTCTAAGATTACTGATTATCAAGTAGATGAGTGGGATAGTATGATTGATGCGAATATCAAAGGCACTTTATACACGGCACAGGCTGCATTACCAACTATGTTAGAACAATCAAGTGGCCATCTTATTAACATTGCATCTATTTCTGGCTTTGAAGTAACGAAAAGCAGTACGATTTATAGTGCGACGAAAGCAGCAGTTCACACTATTACTCAAGGATTAGAAAAAGAGTTGGCAAAGACAGGCGTTAAAGTAACAAGCATTTCTCCAGGAATGGTAGATACAGCAATAACTGCCGCATACAATCCAACAGATCGTAAAAAACTTGAACCACAAGATATTGCAGAAGCAGTATTATATGCATTAACACAACCAAAGCACGTTAACGTGAATGAAATTACAGTGCGTCCTGTATAAAAAGGTGTTTGAGGTGTGGGAGATAGACATTTAATGTAATAGCTATCGGTTTTGTTAATATTAGTAAGGCAATAATGATATAAAAGCATGATAGGAAATTATTCCTTGCATAATTCTCAGTAACTGGTGATTTTAACAATCGAGTGAGTGAAGGCGACGATATTAGTGTTATGATTTATAATCTATAATGTTCATAATTACAGAACTATAAAAACTTTTTCATTTTTCACCACATTTTAGGAATTGCTTTAATGACCAAAAAACATGTTTTTATAATTATTGGTGTTATTTTATGTATATGTATAGTTGCTACAGTCATTTATTTAAAAGTGAAATATGACGAAAAAGAAAAGCAAAAAGCAATTTATTATAAAGAACAACAAGAGCGTATTACACTTTATCTCAAGCATAACACTAAAGAACCGAATACGATCAAATCTGTACACTTCACAAAGTTGGAAACAAGTCCTATGGGAAGTGCAGTGATTGAAGGATACATCAATGAAAACAAAAAAGCTGATTTTGTTGCATATGGGTCACTAGAACATCATTATCAATTTGGTGGAAGTTTGATCAAAAGTAAAAATTTAAGCACGTTATTAAAACCAGCACATCAAACCAAAACACCTGATGAGATAAAAAAGGAATTAGAGTCTAAAAAGAACGACCGCTAAAACTATGCGGTCGTTTTAATTTTGCTTTCAAGTTAATCATACTTACACATAAAAATGAAAAGTTGAATTTTTAGTACAATTTTCACTGTATTTATCTGTTAACCACTTCATAACCGCAATATTCCGATGATCTTAGATGAACTTTATATCAACACTTTTAATTGCTTAATGTTTATCAAATATTGTATTTGAATCTTCGACAGAATAAAACTCGAAGTCTAACAAGTGATTCGAATTTGTCTCTGCAAATATTAAATACAATTAATTGGTTTTGAGTCTATAAGTTTTAGCAACAGGTGATAGACCTGCTCCCTTTAATCCGTTAAACTTAGCTTGATATAAACATACAATTTTAAATATAGTATTTCTTCATTACTAAATAGCTACTTTTACTTTTTAAGAGTGTGTTATGTAGTATCATAATTATGTAAACTGTATAAAATTCCACCGCATTTTAGGAGCTGGTGATATATGTTGAAAAAGAAAATTTTAATATTAACTAGTATTATGTTAATTATATTAATTATTATTGTGTGTGTCTATTTAAAAATTAAAATTGATGAAAAAGAAAAACAAAAAGCAATTTATTATAAAGAACAACAAGAGCGCATTACACTTTATCTCAAGCATAATACCGAAGAACCCAATAACATCAAATCTGTACATTTCACAAACTTGGAAACAAGTCCTATGGGAAGTGCAGTGATTAAAGGATACATCAATGAAAATAAAGAAGATGATTTTGTTGCCTATTCTACCCCGGAAAATGACTTTCAATTTAGTGGTGATTTAATTAAAAGTGAAAGATTAAGTGAATTACTAAAACCAGCACATGAAAGAAAATCACCAGATGATATAAAAAAAGAACTAAATAAAAAGAAGAGTCACTAAAGTTAGGAGTTACTTTAATGTCCAAAAAACACGGTTTTATAATCATTGGTGTTGTTTTATGCGTATGTATGCTTATTGCAGGTATCCATTTTAAAATGAAATATGACGAAAAAGAAAAACAAAAGGCAATTTATTATAAAGAACAACAAGAGCGCATTACACTTTATCTCAAGCATAATACTATAGAACCGAACACGATCAAATCTGTACATTTCACTAACTTGGAAACAAGTCCTATGGGAAGTGCTGTGATTGAAGGATACATAAACGAAAACAAAAAAGATGATTTTGTTGCTTATGCTACACCTGAACATAATTATCAATTTGGTGGCGCTATGATAAAAAGTGAAGGAGTAGATAAATTATTAAAACCAGCACATGAAAGAAAGTCACCTGATGATATAAAAAAGAACTAAATAAAAAGAAGAATCACTAAAATTTGGAGATGGTTTAATGACCAAAAAACATGTTTTTATAATTATTGGTGTTATTTTATGTATATGTATAGTCGCTACGGTCATACATTTTAAAATGAAATATGATGAAAAAGAAAAACAAAAAGCAATTTATTATAAAGAACAACAAGAGCGCATTACACTTTATCTCAAGCATAATACCAAAGAATCCAATACCATCAAATCTGTACATTTCACAAGTTTAAAAAGAGGACCTATGGGAGATGCAGTAATTGAAGGTTACATCAATGAAAACAAAAAAGATGATTTTGTTGCATATGGGTCTCCAGAACATAATTATCAATTTGGTGGAGATATGATAGAAAGTGAAAAATTAAGTGAATTACTAAAACCAGCAAATCAATTAAAATCACCAGAAAAAATCAAAGAAGAATTAGATAAAAAAGAAGGCCACTAGGGTCTTCTTTATTTTTGATTTAATCTTCCAATAATCTATTTCATTGCTATCGAAGGTGTTTCGCAATTAATATCAATCACCTCATCATCACCAATACTTCGCCAGTTTTTTACAGTACATTAACACAAGTAAACCCCATTAATGTAAATGAAATAATAGTTTGACCATTATAAAAACATTATATACCGAATAACAATGGCGATGACGTGATTTATTGACATTATCAAATTTTCTCAAATGTGTGTGATTTTTTATAAAAAAGGGTAGAGCAAGGTATAATATCCTTTCAATCTGTTTTCATATTTTATATATTTTTTAAATATAAGCGCTAAATGTTTTAACTAAAGCACAGATTGACAAGATGTTATACAGAATTTCAAATTCTATCAAATATTGTTCGAAGTGTAGTATCACTGGATTGATATTAAACAATGTAAAGAAGGAGAGATTGCAAATGCCGTATAATTACAAGAAACAAAATGGAGAGTTAATGTCTGTAATGAGCCAAGGTGAAAAGTTTATTCATCAATCACCCGTTAATGATGAACTTAGTGCATTGATTAAGTTATTAATTTCTAAAATTAACGGTTGTCATTATTGTGTTGATATCCATAAAAAAGAATTAAAGGAATTGGGTGTAACGCAAATGAAAATTGATGAAGTCTTGAGTTTTAGACATTTAGATTTATTTACTGATCAAGAAAAAGTGACGCTTGAATTTGCAGAAATGTTAAATTCAATCAAAGACTTTAAGAAGTTTGAAATTATTGACCGGCTAAAATCATTTTATGATGAAGAACAAATTATTGATCTTGTCTTTGTTGTAAACCAAATTAACGGTTGGAACAGACTAAATATTATTAGTGATAAACTATAATTGTTCATATAAATACAGAGTTTCATCTCGAACGCTATATCATAACAAATCATGCCACTATACAGGTCAAATCATGTATAGTGGCATTTTAATTTATCCCCTTGAGTGCTGTTATTTAACGAATATCGGTCCACCTGGTCCAACAGGGATACCTAATAAGAACCAAATAATGACAAATACTGTCCACACAATACTTAGCGCGATTGAATACGGCATTAAACTAGAAAGTAAGGCTCCGAGTTTCATGCGTTTATCGTATTTTTGTGCATAAGTTAATAGTAAAGGTAAGTACGGCATCATCGGTGTAATTGGATTGGTAATTGAATCTCCTACACGGTAAATGACTTGTGTAAATGCGGGGTGAAAGCCGATAAGGATTAACATTGGTACGAATATCGGTCCTAAAATACCCCATTTAGCCGATGCGCTTCCGATTAACATGTTGACCATTGCACTCAGTACAATAATACCTAGTATCAATACAATACCGTTTTGATGTTCTAATAATTTGGCACCTTTAACAGCAGCGATAATTCCTAAATTACTCCACTTTAAATATGCAAGTAGCTGTGCTGCAAAAAACACAATAACGATAAATGTTCCCATTGATCCTACAGCATCGCCGAACATTTTACCTAAGTCTTTTGTATTTTTAATTTCTTTGCTTAAAATCCCATAAACTAATCCAGGTACTAAAAATACAACAAGAATAATTAATCCGACACCGTTAATTAATGGCGCATCGTCTAGTAAGCTGCCTGTTTTAGCATTTCTTAAAAAGCTATGTTCAGGAATAGCTGTAATAATTAATAAAATAATTGTGACTATGAAACTGATATTTGCCCATTTTAAAGCATGTGCTTCTTTGTCAGTAATATGTGAAGACGTTTCTTCATGATCATCATGCATTAAACGATCATCATATTGACCTAACCTAGGAATAATCAGTTTAGTTGTAACTAGCAATATCGTAGGAAGTAATACAACGACACTCGCTGCGATAAAGTACCAGTTCATAGCAACGTTTGTTTTAATAGATTCTGAAACGATACGTGTTGCTGGTTCTGTAAATGAATAGACCAAAGCATCTTGCATACCAACAACTATATTTGCGGCAAAGCCACCTACAGCGGAAGCATATGCCATCGTTAGTCCAGCGATAGGGTGATAGCCAATTTTAATAAAAAGCATCGCTGCGAGCGGCGGCAAGATAATTGTAGCAGCATCGCCGGCTGTACTACCTAAAATACCAATTAATATAATAGTCGGTAAAATTAAGAAACGTGGTGCGCGATTCACAACAGAAATCATTAACTTGTCGAAGTATCCTGTTTTCTCTGCAACACCAATACCAATCATCACTGCTAGTACTAAGCCTAATGCTGGGAACTCTGAGAAATTTTTAATCGTATCATTCATTATCATCGTAAATCCATCATGGCTAATTATATTTTTAATATAAATGGTTTGATGCGTACCTGGATGCTTAACAGATACATTAAATAATGAGATAACCCACGTCATAATGGCTAAGCCCACACACATTAAAAAGAATAAGACGCTAGGATCTGGCAATTTATTTCCAATTTTTTCAACACTATTCAAGAAACGATTGACGATAGACCCCTTTTGTTGATGTTTTGATGTCATCAATGATTCCCCCCCTTTGTTAAATATTTAAAGTGTAACAAAAAATACTCTCAAAAGTAACAATTTTCAGAAAATGAAAAATCTAATATTGTTAAATATTTTGAGTTATTCAATAGAAATTCTATAGCAGAGAGTAGCTAAGACTGCCTGGAGACTTAGCTATAAGGTTTATGAAGCATTGAACAGTGGAAAATAAGGACTGTAAGTTTAAGATATGTTGTATAGGAGTGACTGAATGAAACGTTTGGAAAATAAAGTTGCAGTCGTAACAGGAGCAAGTACAGGTATCGGACAAGCTTCTGCAATCGCTTTAGCTCAAGAAGGTGCGTATGTATTGGCGGTAGACATAGCTGAAGCGGTATCGGAGACTGTCGATAAAATTAAAAGTAATGGTGACAAAGCAAAGGCTTATGTTGTGGATATTGCAAGCGAACAACAAATTGACAATTTTGCATCAGAAATTAGAGAACAGTTTGGGCATGTTGATGTGTTATTTAATAATGCCGGTGTGGATAATGCGGCTGGTAGAATTCATGAGTATCCAACAGACGTATATGACAAGATTATGAATGTAGATATGCGTGGGACATTTTTAATGACGAAAATGATGTTACCTTTAATGATGACTAAAGGTGGCTCTATTGTTAACACATCTTCATTTTCAGGACAGGCAGCAGATTTGTATCGCTCAGGATATAATGCTGCGAAAGGGGCAGTGATTAATTTTACTAAATCCATTGCAATAGAATATGGTAGAGATGGCATTCGAGCTAATGCAATTGCACCAGGTACGATTGAAACCCCGTTAGTAGATAAACTGACAGGTACTAGCGAAGATAAGGAAGGCGAAGCATTCAGAGAAAATCAGAAATGGATGACACCGCTGGGACGTTTAGGTAAACCAGAAGAAGTAGGCAAGCTCGTTGTCTTTTTAGCATCTGATGAGAGTTCATTTATTACTGGTGAAACAATTCGCATTGACGGTGGTGTTATGGATTACACATGGCCTGGCGAGATGTTGAGTGATGATTCGTGGAAGCGGACATTGGAATAATTGTTTTAAAATCGATATCCAGCGGAAAATAATTTGGCATGAAGTAGGCAATGTATGCATATTGTCACAATGACAGGCATATGAAGCGGAGATTAATTAATCTTTGAAAATCACATATTGTTCATTTGAAGTGTATTGCTTAAGGCTAGTTTTAACGTATTGTAGGTCGTGCATCTAATTTATCAGAATCTCGAGTTCGAACTTTTGGAGTATCTTTAAAATAAGTTGTATTTTGTCTATTCTAATAAATTAAGGAGAATTTTATGTTAAAAGAAAAAGAAAGTTTTAGATTGCTATATCAAGCTATAAGAGAGATTGCAGATAAAATTGGAGGTAATCAGTTAGAAACTAATTCCGTTAGTTTATTATTATTGGACTTTGATTTTGAACATGAAGTATTTGATGAATTGCATCTTGCGATTTTAAAATATTTAAATACAGTAAGTATAGAGAACATAAGTCATAGTGAGCTTTTGAATTTAATAGGAAATACGATTCCAGAAGATCGAGAGATTAACACGTTTGTAAAAAATAAAATAATAATTGGCTTTGCTAATAATTATTTCCCTGAATTACAAGTATTAGCAAACGAAATAAAATCTGATATGGCTAGTTCATTAAAATAATGATATTTTTATTTGAATTTTTAAAGCTTTGTACGAAATTGTACAAAGCTTTTTTGGTGCGCATTGCATGGGTAACAACTTGACGATGAAAATCCGTTACAGGATTGGTAATAGGAAATGTTAGCGAAAGACAAGGGTATCCATTGTAGATTAACAAAAGGACGTTTCCACTAGTGTGGGTTATTCTCACTAAACCAATACGCAGAGACAACTTACGTAAAATTTTGAACTGACGAGAACGGAACTTCTACTCAATTATTGATAAAAATTTTCAAAAAGACTTGAATGTGCTGAGAATACGATGTTTATGGAGGGATTCACAAATTATAAATGAGCATTCATTTACAACCTTTATTGACAATGATTCTCAACTAATATAGTATATAATCAAATCGTAATAGTTACGATTTGTTTTCTGCAACTTTTTTGAAGTTTTAGTTGAGGTGAAAACTGTAAAAGCATCTAAGTGAATGTAGTTAACGGACAACTGCATTCGCTTGTAGAGCCACAAGAAGCAACTTTAAATAAGGTTTACGGTTGCATGTTGATGCAACAACCGATTACTAAGTCATGCTTTCCACTTTGCGGATTAGCATGACTTACCTAATAAATGGGAAACTATTAGGTTCATCTTCTAAAAAATTACAGGTATAGAGGAATACAGTTGTTTGCTTCGCAACAACTGCATAAGAGCCTCTAGTAATTAAAATTACAGAGGCTCTAAAAAATACATCTAAAGGAGTGTCGTATGAATCGGCAGGTTATAGAATTTTCTAAGTATAATCCTTCGGGGAATATGACGATACTTGTTCATTCAAAACATGATGCTAGTGAATATGCATCTATCGCCAATCAGTTGATGGCCGCAACACATGTATGTTGTGAACAGGTAGGCTTTATAGAATCAACACAAAATGATGATGGCAATGATTTTCACTTAGTCATGAGCGGTAATGAATTTTGCGGTAATGCGACGATGTCATATATACATCATTTGCAGGAAAGTCATTTGCTTAAAGACCAACAGTTTAAGGTGAAGGTATCTGGCTGTTCGGATTTAGTGCAATGTGCAATTCATGATTGCCAATACTATGAAGTTCAAATGCCACAAGCCCATCGTGTTGTGCCAACAACAATTAATATGGGTAATCATTCATGGAAAGCAATAGAAATTATTTATGAAACATATGTACATTATGTGATTCCAGTTAATCAAGTAACAACAGAAATTCAACATTTGGTTGAAACATATGTGCGTGAGCAACAATGGAATCACAAATATAAAACAGTAGGTATGATGCTTTTTGATGAACAACGTCAATTTTTACAGCCATTAATCTATATACCAGAAATACAAAGTTTAATTTGGGAAAATAGCTGTGGTTCTGGTACAGCATCAATTGGGGTTTTTAATAATTATCAACGTAATGACGCATGCAAAGATTTTACAGTACATCAGCCAGGGGGCAGTATTTTAGTGACATCAAAGCGATGTCATCAATTGGGATATCAAACTTCAATTAAAGGACAGGTTACAACTGTAGCTACAGGAAAAGCATATATAGAATAAGGAGCCTACAATGAATAACTTTAATAATGAAATCAAATTGATATTACAACAATATTTAGAAAAGTTTGAAGCGCATTACGAGCGTGTATTACAAGACGATCAATATATCGAAGCATTAGAAACATTGATGGACGACTATAGTGAATTTATTTTAAATCCTATTTATGAACAACAATTTAATGCTTGGCGTGACGTTGAAGAAAAAGCACAATTAATAAAATCACTGCAATATATTACAGCGCAGTGTGTTAAACAAGTGGAAGTCATTAGAGCTAGACGTCTATTAGACGGACAGGCGTCTACCACAGGTTACTTTGACAATATAGAACACTGTATTGATGAAGAGTTTGGACAATGTAGTATAGCTAGCCATGACAAATTATTGTTAGTTGGTTCAGGTGCATATCCAATGACGTTAATTCAAGTAGCAAAAGAAACAGGTGCTTCAGTTATCGGTATTGATATTGATCCACAAGCCGTTGACCTAGGACGCAGAATCGTTAACGTCTTAGCACCAAATGAAGATATAACAATTACGGATCAAAAGGTATCTGAACTTAAAGATATCAAAGATGTGACGCATATCATATTCAGCTCGACAATTCCTTTAAAGTACAGCATTTTAGAAGAATTATATGATTTAACAAATGAAAATGTCGTAGTTGCAATGCGTTTTGGTGATGGCATCAAAGCAATATTTAATTATCCGTCACAAGAAACAGCGGAAGATAAGTGGCAATGTGTGAATAAACATATGAGACCACAGCAAATTTTTGATATAGCACTTTATAAAAAAGCAGCTATAAAGGTAGGTATTACGGATGTCTAAATTATTAATGATAGGCACTGGTCCGGTCGCAATCCAATTAGCGAATATTTGCTATTTAAAATCAGATTATGAGATTGATATGGTTGGACGTGCCTCAACATCAGAAAAATCAAAACGCTTATATCAAGCGTATAAAAAAGAGAAACAATTTGAAGTCAAAATACAAAACGAGGCGCATCAACATCTGGAAGGTAAGTTTGAAATTAATCGTTTGTATAAAGATGTAAAAAACGTTAAGGGTGAATACGAAACGGTTGTCATGGCATGCACAGCAGATGCTTATTATGACACACTACAGCAATTGTCGTTAGAAACTTTGCAAAGTGTCAAACATGTCATTTTAATTTCACCGACATTTGGATCGCAAATGATTGTGGAACAATTTATGTCTAAGTTCAGTCAGGATATCGAAGTGATTTCATTTTCAACTTATCTTGGCGATACACGTATTGTTGATAAAGAAGCACCTAATCATGTGTTGACAACAGGTGTAAAAAAGAAATTGTACATGGGATCGACACATTCAAACTCAACAATGTGTCAACGAATCTCTGCTTTAGCTGAGCAGTTGAAGATTCAATTAGAAGTCGTTGAATCGCCACTGCATGCTGAAACACGTAACAGTTCGCTTTATGTGCACCCACCACTATTTATGAATGACTTTTCATTGAAAGCCATTTTCGAAGGAACGGATGTACCGGTTTATGTGTATAAGTTATTTCCTGAAGGACCGATAACGATGACATTAATCCGTGAAATGCGTTTAATGTGGAAGGAAATGATGGCTATTTTACAAGCATTTAGAGTGCCGTCAGTCAACCTGCTTCAATTTATGGTGAAGGAAAATTATCCAGTACGTCCTGAAACTTTGGATGAAGGTGATATTGAGCATTTCGAAATCTTGCCAGATATCTTACAAGAATATCTGCTTTATGTAAGATATACCGCAATCCTTATTGATCCATTTTCACAGCCAGACGAAAACGGACATTACTTTGATTTTTCAGCTGTACCATTTAAGCAAGTCTATAAAAATGAACAGGATGTTGTTCAAATTCCAAGAATGCCAAGTGAGGATTATTACAGAACAGCGATGATTCAGCATATTGGGAAAATGCTAGGTATCCAAACGCCAATGATTGATCAGTTCCTAACTCGCTATGAAGCAAGTTGCCAGGCATACAAGGATATGCATCAAGATCAACACTTATCTTCTCAATTTAATACAAATTTATTTGAAGAAGATAAAGCACTCGTCACAAAATTTTTGGAAATCAATAGAACGCTTTCATAATAAGGGTTTGAAGTTTTATAATAGAAAAAAATTATTGAATTATGTTTGACATTTACATAAAAATAAGCAAATAATTGAGAAAAATAATCATTACGATTTGATTAAGTAATGCAACTTATCAATTTAGAAAGAGGAAAAGCAAATGAGAAAACTAACTAAAATGAGTGCAATGTTACTTGCATCAGGGCTAATTTTAACTGGTTGTGGCGGTAATAAAGGTTTAGAGGAGAAAAAAGAAAACAAGCAATTAACGTATACGACGGTTAAAGATATCGGGGATATGAACCCGCATGTTTACGGTGGATCGATGTCTGCTGAAAGTATGATATACGAGCCGCTTGTACGTAACACGAAAGATGGGATTAAGCCTTTATTAGCTAAAAAATGGGATGTGTCTGAAGATGGGAAAACATACACGTTCCATTTGAGAGATGACGTTAAATTCCATGATGGTACGCCATTTGATGCTGACGCAGTTAAGAAAAATATTGACGCAGTTCAAGAAAACAAAAAATTGCATTCTTGGTTAAAGATTTCAACATTAATTGACAATGTTAAAGTTAAAGATAAGTACACGGTTGAATTGAATTTGAAAGAAGCATATCAACCTGCATTGGCTGAATTAGCGATGCCTCGTCCATATGTATTTGTGTCTCCAAAAGACTTTAAAAACGGCACAACAAAAGATGGCGTTAAAAAGTTCGATGGTACTGGTCCATTTAAATTAGGTGAACACAAAAAAGATGAGTCTGCAGACTTTAACAAAAATGATCAATACTGGGGCGAAAAGTCTAAACTTAACAAAGTACAAGCAAAAGTAATGCCTGCTGGTGAAACAGCATTCCTATCAATGAAAAAAGGTGAAACGAACTTTGCCTTCACAGATGATAGAGGTACAGATAGCTTAGACAAAGACTCTTTAAAACAATTGAAAGATACTGGTGACTATCAAGTTAAGCGTAGTCAACCTATGAATACGAAAATGTTAGTTGTCAATTCTGGTAAAAAAGATAACGCTGTCAGTGACAAAACAGTCAGACAAGCGATTGGTCATATGGTAAACAGAGATAAAATTGCCAAAGAAATTTTAGATGGTCAAGAAAAACCAGCAACTCAATTATTTGCGAAAAATGTAACAGACATTAATTTCGATATGCCAACACGTAAGTATGACCTTAAAAAAGCAGAATCATTATTAGATGAAGCTGGTTGGAAGAAAGGTAAAGACAGCGATGTTCGTCAAAAAGATGGTAAAAACCTTGAAATGGCAATGTACTATGACAAAGGTTCTTCAAGTCAAAAAGAACAAGCAGAATACTTACAAGCAGAATTTAAGAAAATGGGTATTAAGTTAAACATCAATGGCGAAACATCAGATAAAATTGCTGAACGTCGTACTTCTGGTGATTATGACTTAATGTTCAACCAAACTTGGGGATTATTGTACGATCCACAAAGTACTATTGCAGCATTTAAAGCGAAAAATGGTTATGAAAGTGCAACATCAGGCATTGAAAACAAAGATAAAATATACAACAGCATTGATGACGCATTTAAGATCCAAAACGGTAAAGAGCGTTCAGACGCTTATAAAAACATTTTGAAACAAATTGATGATGAAGGTATCTTTATCCCTATTTCACACGGTAGTATGACAGTTGTTGCGCCGAAAGATTTAGAAAAAGTATCATTCACACAATCACAGTACGAATTACCATTCAATGAAATGCAGTATAAATAAAGGAGCGTTTAGATGTTCAAATTTATCTTAAAACGTATTGCGCTCATGTTTCCATTGATGATTGTAGTAAGTTTTATGACATTTCTATTGACGTATATTACAAATGAAAATCCAGCTGTGACAATTTTACATGCACAAGGAACGCCAAATGTAACACCAGAGTTGATTGCAGAAACGAATGAGAAGTACGGTTTCAATGATCCATTATTAATTCAATATAAAAATTGGTTACTTGAAGCGATGCAATTTAATTTTGGTACAAGCTACATTACAGGTGATCCTGTTGCTGAACGCATTGGTCCAGCATTTATGAATACATTGAAATTAACAATAATTTCAAGTGTTATGGTGATGATTACATCAATTATTTTAGGTGTAGTTAGTGCATTAAAAAGAGGAAAGTTCACTGATCGTGCGATACGTTCAGTGGCTTTCTTTCTAACTGCATTACCATCATATTGGATAGCTTCAATACTTATTATTTACGTTTCAGTGAAGTTAAACATATTGCCGACTTCTGGATTAACAGGTCCAGAAAGTTACATATTGCCAGTGATCGTTATTACGATTGCCTATGCTGGTATTTACTTTAGAAATGTTAGACGCTCGATGGTGGAACAATTAAATGAAGATTATGTACTTTATTTAAGAGCAAGCGGTGTGAAATCTATCACATTAATGTTGCATGTGTTGCGTAATGCTTTACAAGTTGCGGTATCAATCTTTTGTATGTCTATACCAATGATAATGGGTGGACTAGTTGTTATCGAGTATATCTTTGCATGGCCTGGACTAGGTCAATTAAGTTTAAAAGCAATACTTGAACATGATTTTCCAGTCATTCAAGCATATGTATTAATTGTAGCGGTATTATTTATTGTATTTAATACATTAGCAGATATCATTAATGCGCTATTAAATCCAAGATTAAGGGAGGGCGCACGATGATAATTTTAAAACGATTATTACAAGATAAAGGTGCAGTGATTGCTTTAGGCATTATTGTATTATATGTCTTTTTAGGATTAGCAGCACCACTTGTGACATTTTATGATCCTAACCATATTGATACAGCAAACAAATTTGCTGGCATGAGTTTTCAACATCTACTAGGTACGGACCATTTAGGTAGAGATATTTTAACTAGGTTAATTTATGCGATTAGACCAAGTTTGTTATATGTCTTTGTTGCGCTATTTGTTTCTGTACTTATTGGGTCTATTTTAGGATTCTTATCAGGATATTTCCAAGGGTTTGTTGACGCCTTAATCATGCGTGCGTGTGATGTTATGTTGGCATTCCCAAGTTATGTTGTAACGTTAGCATTGATTGCATTGTTTGGTATGGGTGCCGAAAATATTATCATGGCATTTATATTGACGCGTTGGGCATGGTTCTGTCGTGTTATACGTACAAGTGTTATGCAGTACACTGCTTCTGACCATGTAAGATTTGCTAAAACAATCGGTATGAATGATATGAAAATTATTCACAAACATATTATGCCGTTAACATTAGCAGATATTGCTATCATTTCTAGTAGTTCGATGTGTTCAATGATCTTGCAAATATCTGGCTTTTCATTTTTAGGATTAGGTGTCAAAGCGCCTACTGCAGAGTGGGGTATGATGCTTAACGAAGCTAGAAAAGTGATGTTTACACATCCTGAAATGATGTTTGCGCCAGGTATTGCCATAGTGATTATAGTGATGGCATTTAACTTCTTATCTGATGCTTTACAAATTGCCATTGATCCCCGCATTTCTTCTAAAGATAAACTTCGTTCTGTGAAAAAAGGAGTGGTGCAATCATGACATTGTTAACAGTTAAGCATTTGACGATTACAGATACCTGGACGGATCAACCACTCGTGAGTGATGTGAATTTTACATTAACTAAGGGTGAAACTTTAGGCGTTATTGGAGAAAGTGGTAGCGGTAAATCAATTACATGCAAATCGATTGTAGGTTTAAATCCAGAACGATTACGCGTAACAGGTGATATAACCTTTGATGGTAAGCCAATGTTGTCGTTATCGGAAGCACAATTGAAAAAATACCGTGGTAAAGATATTGCGATGGTCATGCAACAAGGTAGTCGTGCCTTTGACCCATCAACTACTGTCGGTAAACAAATGTTTGAGACTATGAAAGTACATACGTCAATGTCTACACAAGAAATTGAAAAGACATTGATTGAATATATGGATTATTTAAGTTTGAAAGATCCCAAACGTATATTAAAATCATATCCTTACATGTTATCAGGAGGAATGTTACAGCGATTGATGATTGCTTTAGCGTTAGCTTTGAAACCAAAGTTAATCATTGCTGATGAGCCGACAACGGCTTTAGATACAATTACACAATATGATGTACTGGAAGCATTTATAGATATTAAAAAACACTTTGACTGTGCGATGATTTTCATTTCACATGATTTAACGGTTATTAACAAGATTGCAGACCGTGTTGTTGTGATGAAAAATGGTCAACTGATTGAGCATGGTACGCGTGAATCAGTCTTGCATCATCCAGAACATGTTTATACGAAGTATTTATTATCCACTAAGAAGAAGATTAATGATCATTTTAAACATGTGATGAGGGGTGATGTACATGATTAAAATTAAAGATGTTGAAAAGTCATATCAAAGCGCACATGTTTTTAAGCGTCGTCGAACACCTATCGTGAAAGGTGTGTCATTTGAGTGTCCAATCGGTGCGACGATTGCGATTATCGGAGAAAGTGGTAGCGGTAAATCGACATTGAGTCGTATGATATTAGGTATTGAGAAACCGGATAAAGGCTGTGTAACCTTAAATGATCAACCGATGCATAAGAAGAAAGTGAGACGTCATCAAATTGGTGCGGTATTTCAAGATTATACGTCATCATTACACCCATTTCAGACTGTTAGAGAGATCTTATTTGAAGTGATGTGTCAATGTGATGGACAACCTAAAGATGTTATGGAAGTCCAAGCAATTACATTGTTGGAAGAAGTCGGTCTATCTAAGGCATACATGGATAAATACCCTAATATGTTATCAGGTGGAGAGGCACAGCGTGTTGCGATTGCGCGCGCAATATGTATTAACCCTAAATATATTTTGTTTGATGAAGCCATTAGTTCACTCGACATGTCAATTCAAACACAAATATTAGATTTATTGATTCATTTACGTGAAACGCGTCAGTTGAGTTATATTTTTATCACACATGATATTCAAGCTGCCACGTATTTATGTGATCAATTAATTATTTTTAAAAACGGAAAAATAGAAGAACAAATTCCGACAAGCGCATTGCATAAAAGTGACAATGCTTATACAAGAGAATTAATAGAAAAACAACTATCATTCTAAGGAGTGAGATAATGAAAGGTGCAATGGCTTGGCCCTTTTTGAGATTATATATATTAACATTGATGTTCTTTAGTGCCAATGCAATCTTAAACGTGTTTATACCTTTACGAGGGCATGATTTAGGCGCAACGAATACGGTTATCGGTATCGTTATGGGGGCATACATGTTAACAGCAATGGTATTTCGACCATGGGCAGGACAAATTATTGCTCGTGTCGGTCCCATTAAAGTATTAAGAATTATTTTGATTATCAATGCCATAGCTTTAATTATTTATGGTTTTACTGGCTTAGAAGGTTATTTCGTAGCACGTGTTATGCAAGGTGTGTGTACGGCATTCTTTTCTATGTCTTTACAGCTAGGTATTATTGATGCATTACCAGAGGAACATCGTTCTGAAGGTGTATCATTGTACTCGCTATTTTCAACGATTCCAAACTTAATCGGACCATTAGTTGCCGTAGGTATTTGGAATGCAAATAATATTTCACTATTTGCAATTGTCATTATCTTTATCGCATTAACAACAACATTCTTTGGCTATCGCGTGACCTTTGCTGAACAGGAACCCGATACGTCAGATAAGATTGAAAAAATGCCGTTTAACGCTGTAACTGTTTTTGCGCAATTTTTCAAAAATAAAGAGTTGTTGAACAGTGGTATTATCATGATTGTTGCATCGATTGTATTTGGTGCAGTTAGTACATTTGTACCGTTATACACAGTGAGTTTAGGATTCGCGAATGCGGGAATCTTTTTGACAATACAGGCCATCGCAGTTGTTGCGGCAAGATTTTACTTAAGGAAATACATTCCGTCAGATGGTATGTGGCATCCTAAATATATGGTATCTGTACTATCATTATTAGTGATCGCGTCATTTGTAGTGGCATTTGGTCCGCAAGTAGGTGCAATTATTTTCTATGGTAGTGCAATATTAATAGGAATGACACAAGCAATGGTGTATCCAACATTAACATCATACTTAAGTTTCGTCTTACCAAAAGTAGGTCGTAATATGTTGTTAGGTTTATTTATTGCCTGTGCAGACTTAGGTATATCGTTAGGTGGCGCATTGATGGGACCTATTTCCGATTTAGTAGGATTTAAATGGATGTATCTAATTTGTGGTATGTTAGTCATTGTAATAATGATTATGAGTTTATTGAAAAAACCAACACCACGCCCAGCAAATAGTCTTTAATGAAGTGAATTAAAGCATATTAAGTTAATAAATATTTAAATTTTAAAAGGTATATTGAGCATGGCGATTCATGGGAGTGGGACAGAAATGATATTTTCGAAAAATTTATTTCGTCGTCCCACCCCGGCAAGGTTGACTAGAATTGAAAAAAGCTTGTTACAAGCTCATTTTCGTTCAGTCAACTACTGCCAATATAACTTTGTAGAGCATTGAACATTGATTTATGTCTCAAGCTCTCTATATGGCTCGTTTTTAGAACGACAGTATATCTAAATAAAGCACGCTTAAAAGTGAGTTGTGATACTGACTTTTAAGTGTGCTTTTTGATGTGTATGGATAATGGATAATATTCTGAAAAATTTTACATGAAAATATGCAAAACGAGTATAACTGCTAATTGATAGAAATAGCTCACCATAAAATTACGGTTTGATTTTAAATATAAGTAAGTCGCACTACTAGCTAGTATCAATGCTGGAATGAATTCCCACCATGTATTAATGTATGGATAATAGTACAGTGTTTCAAGGATAACGGATAATACTATTGTAATCTTTAAAGGTATTAATCTGCTTAATTCTTGAATTAAAATATGACGGAAAATAAGTTGACAAATCAAAGTATTTAATATAATGGTTAACGAAAATATAGCTATTAAACTGATGGAACCATATTCTCTAATGAGCGGGTAAATGTCAAAGACAGTAAAGGAATCTACATTTAGTGCGAAAATATCGAAATGATTTAAAAGTAAAAAGAGTACGATACTTAATGTAAATGATATAAGAATATGCCATTTATATTTAGCACTGGCAACGATTTGCGAACGTATCATTGGAACAAATGCATCTTCATGCATCCGACGAAAAATAGCTAGTGAAATAATAACTGCGAGTAAATAGCTGATGTTCATTGAAATAGGAAAAGAGAAACCCCATGGGGCTTGTTGAGTGAATACAGCTACTAACCCAAAAGTTAAAAAAACGATAATGATTGGCAAGATGTTAACCAAAAATATATAAAGGAAAATAAATCCAATATCACGTTTGAAAAAACGCGATTGTTCGGTAGCGTATTCTTCTTCTATGTAATGTTTATTTGTATTTGACATAGTATACCTCTTAAATAGTTGTATTATATATATATACTTTAGCACATATTACTTTGTATTGTATGTTTTATACATTAAAATTTAAAATGAAAAACATATCATAAAATTGTTTTATAAAATGAAGCGCTTCCATTGTGTTTTATTTTGTAAGGTGTATCATAAATATTGAATTGAAATTTTGGGGGAGGGATTGTAATGACGTTTCTTACAGTCATGCAATTTATAGTTAATATTATCATTATAGGCTTCCTACTTACGGTCATGGTTATCGGGCTTATTTGGTTAATTAAAGATAAAAGACAATCACAACATAGTGTATTAAGGAATTATCCTTTACTAGCACGTATTAGATATATTTCAGAAAAAATGGGACCGGAATTACGTCAGTATTTATTTTCTGGGGATAATGAAGGGAAACCTTTTTCACGTAATGATTATAAAAATATCGTTTTGGCTGGAAAATATAACTCTCGTATGACCAGCTTCGGTACTACTAAAGATTATCAAGACGGCTTTTACATACAGAACACAATGTTTCCGATGCAACGTAATGAGATTTCAGTAGATAATACAACATTGTTATCAACATTCATTTATAAAATCGCGAATGAGCGTTTATTTAGTCGTGAAGAATATCGTGTACCGACAAAGATTGATCCGTATTACTTAAGTGATGATCATGCAATAAAATTAGGTGAACATTTAAAACATCCGTTTATTTTAAAACGTATCGTAGGGCAATCTGGTATGAGTTATGGAGCATTAGGAAAAAATGCCATTACAGCTTTATCTAAAGGTCTAGCTAAAGCGGGCACTTGGATGAATACAGGTGAAGGTGGCTTATCAGAATATCATTTAAAAGGTAATGGGGATATCATTTTCCAAATTGGTCCCGGTTTATTTGGTGTTCGTGATAAGGAAGGTAATTTTAGTGAAGGTTTATTTAAAGAGGTCGCACAGTTATCTAACGTACGTGCATTTGAGCTGAAGTTGGCACAAGGTGCTAAGACTCGTGGTGGTCATATGGAAGCTGAAAAGGTAAACGAAGAAATTGCTAAAATCCGAAATGTTGAACCTTATAAAACAATCAATTCACCTAACCGTTACGAATTTATTCATAATGCTGAAGATTTGATTCGTTTCGTCGATCAGTTGCAGCAATTAGGTCAAAAACCAGTAGGATTCAAAATTGTAGTAAGCAAAGTTTCAGAAATTGAAACACTTGTACGTACGATGGTGGAATTAGATAAGTATCCAAGCTTTATTACGATTGATGGTGGTGAAGGTGGTACTGGTGCAACATTCCAAGAATTACAAGATGGTGTTGGATTACCGCTATTTACAGCTCTACCTATTGTGTCTGGCATGTTAGAAAAATATGGTATTCGAGATAAAGTGAAATTGGCGGCATCTGGTAAGTTAGTGACACCAGATAAAATTGCGATTGCACTAGGTTTAGGTGCAGATTTTGTTAATATTGCACGTGGCATGATGATTAGTGTCGGTTGTATTATGAGTCAACAATGTCATATGAATACATGTCCTGTAGGTGTTGCAACGACAGATGCGAAAAAAGAAAAAGCATTGATTGTTGGAGAAAAGCAATATCGTGTCACAAACTATGTAACAAGTTTGCATGAAGGCTTATTCAATATTGCAGCAGCTGTTGGCGTATCCAGTCCTACAGAAATTACTGCTGATCATATTGTATATCGAAAAGTCGATGGTGAATTGCAAACGATACATGATTATAAATTAAAACTCATTAGTTAACTTATTTATTTCGGGAAAATGAAAGCAGCGGATTTTAGCGTTACTGCAAATAATTTTATATTAGTAGTGGATGTTGGTCACACAAGAATTTCAAATATTAAAGCCCTCAGAATATGAATTAAGGTTTGTAACCTTAGTCTTATCTGAGGGCATTTTTATGTTATAAACTATTTGTCGTCCATTTTATCTTTTTCTTTTAAGCCTCTGTGCTTTAATTGCTTTTCAAGTTTTTCAAAACTAATATCTTTATTTTCTTTAGTTGAAACACCAAGACGTTTATTTAATTTTTTCATGTCAACTTCTGTGTAATCTATGTCTAAGTGTTCAATTGCTTTTTTATCTTTATAGTCTACATTGTATTTTACGCCTTTAAGGTCTTTGAAAATACTTTCAGATTTGGCGAATAACTTTTTGGCTTCGTCTTTATCCATACCTAGATCGTCATATTTAATTGTGTTGATTGTAGACTGTTTTAAAACTTTATCATCTTTATATGTGATAGAAGTTAGTACATGTTTACCACTAACATCACCTTCATATGTTTTGGTTTGTTCTTTACCACAAGCTGATAATGCAATGATACAAACTAATGCTACTACAATTAATGAACATAATTTTTTCAAAGTCAGTCGCCTTCTTTCGATATTTGTATTATAAAGAAATTATAACATTTACTAAAAAATGATGTTATTCAAAAATTTAAATTTTGTCATTTTTTTGAAGATATGAGGTTTTTTAAGTGTACTTCTCACAAAAAGTTAAAAATATTTAAGCATGAAAACGATAAAGCGGTAGGGAACGTTTTTCTGAAAGTTAGTGATACAATAGTTTTAAGTTGAAATACAGGAGGATGAATAACATGAATCAGTCAGTCAAATTACTTAAACATTTAACAGATGTAAACGGCATTGCTGGTTATGAAATGCAAGTTAAAGAAGCAATGCGTAACTATATAGAGCCTGTCAGTGATCAAATTATTGAAGATAACTTGGGTGGCATTTTTGGAAAGAAAAATGCTGAGAATGGTCAATACTCAATTATGATTTCTGGTCATATGGATGAAGTTGGTTTTATGGTAACAAAGATTGATAAACATGGTTTTATTTCATTTACGCCAGTTGGTGGATGGTGGAATCAAGTCATGCTATCTCAAAAAGTAACGATTACAACAGATTCAGGCAAAGAAATTAGAGGTATCATCGGTTCTAAACCGCCGCATGTCTTAACGCCTGAAGAACGTAAAAAGCCGATGGAAATCAAAAATATGTTTATAGATATTGGTGTTAGTAGCAAGGAAGAAGCTGAAGAAGCTGGCGTTGAAGTAGGCAATATGGTTACGCCATATAGTGAATTTGAAGTGCTTGCAAATAATAAATATTTAACTGCGAAAGCATTTGATAATCGCTATGGCTGTGCATTAGCTGTTGAGGTATTAAAACGTTTAAAAGATGAAAATATTGGCATTAACTTATACAGTGGTGCCACAGTGCAAGAAGAAGTTGGGTTACGTGGTGCGAAAGTGGCAGCGAATACAATTAAACCAGATTTGGCGATAGCCGTCGATGTGGGTATTGCTTATGATACCCCAGGTATGTCAGGTCAAACGAGCGATAGTAAACTAGGCGGTGGTCCAGTTGTTATTATGATGGATGCTACAAGTATTGCGCACCAAGGTTTGCGCAAGCATATTAAAGGTGTAGCTAAGAAACATAACATCGAAGTACAATGGGATACGACACCAGGTGGAGGTACAGATGCGGGAAGTATTCATGTCGCAAATGAAGGTATTCCAACGATGACAATAGGTGTCACGTTACGATACATGCACTCTAATGTATCGGTACTCAATGTGGATGATTATGAAAATTCTATCCGTCTTGTTACTGAAATTGTCCGTTCATTGAATGATGAAACTTATAAAAATATAATGTGGTAGTCAAATCCATAAATAATAAAGAAAGTCTTTAATATGATGTCATGCAAGAACTAAGCTAGATTCTTAGTTAGCATGAGATGTCATGTTAAAGGCTTTTTATTTTCAAAAAGTGAGAATAAGTCACTGCAGTGTACTTCAATTTTGACATAAATATTAAAAAAATTTTCCGGAATGAAATGGCACTAAATTTTTCAAAAATGGGAATACTATATTTGATATGGCTTATTAGAGCGATTTTAAGGGGTAATAAGCATTGACTAGGTCGACTTATAGGTAAGCACACTATTCAAGAAAAGGAATACCCTATTATATCGAAATAACTCATGATACGAGGAGGGGGAAATATGTTGTTAGAGATAAAAGATTTAGTGTATGAGGCAAGTGATAGAGTCATACTAAACCATATTAATTTAAAAGTAGATAAAGGTGAAACCATTGCGATTATTGGTCCTTCAGGTAGTGGTAAAAGTACATTTCAAAAATTAATATGTAATTTAATTAGCCCAACCAGTGGAACGCTTTACTTTAAAGGTAAACCATATGATGATTACGAACCAGAAATATTACGCCGTCACATTAGCTATTTGATGCAACAAAGCGATTTGTTTGGTGAAACGATTGAAGATAATATGATTTTTCCGTCTCTTGCACGTAATGATAAATTTGATAAGAAGCGTGCCAAGCAATTGATTAAAGATGTAGGTTTAGGACACTATCAGCTAAGTTCTAAAATAGAACATATGTCAGGTGGCGAGCGTCAAAGGATCGCGATTGCACGCCAATTAATGTATACCCCAGACATCCTTCTATTAGATGAATCAACAAGTGCGTTAGATATTAATAATAAAGAAAAAATAGAAAATATCATTTTTAAATTAGCAGATCAAGGCGTGGCAATTATGTGGATTACCCACAGCGATGACCAAAGTATGCGACACTTTCAAAAGCGTATAACCATTGTTGAAGGTCAAATTTCTAATACAGAGGAGTTGAACCAACATGAGTAATACGGCATTAGGACTGACGGCATTGCTATTAGTTATTCCAATCATCATTTCTTATAAAGAAGGTCTACATATTATTAAAGATTTGATTGTGGCGACACTACGTGCGGTCGTACAATTAATCATTTTAGGATTCTTACTGCACTATATTTTTAAAATTAATGACAAATGGCTATTAGTATTATGTGTATTTGTCATTATTGTCAACGCATCATGGAATACGATTAGTCGATCATCACCAGTCATGCACCATGTCTTTTTGATTTCCTTTGTTGCTATCTTTGTTGGAACGGCATTACCGCTTGCAGGTACTATTGTGACAGGGGCCATCCAATTTACAGCCAATGAAGTTATACCTATCGGCGGCATGCTTGCTAATAATGGCTTGATTGCAATTAATTTAGCTTACCAAAATTTAGATCGTACATTCGTACAAGATGGTACTAATATTGAATCTAAATTATCACTTGCAGCTACACCTAAATTGGCTTCTAAAGGTGCAATACGTGAAAGTATTCGTTTAGCTATAGTGCCAACAATTGATTCAGTTAAAACATATGGGCTTGTGTCGATTCCTGGTATGATGACAGGCTTAATTATTGGTGGCGTACCACCTTTACAAGCGATTAAATTTCAATTGTTAGTCGTGTTTATTCATACAACTGCGACCATTATGTCTGCTTTGATTGCGACATATTTAAGCTATGGTCAATTTTTCAATGCAAGACATCAATTAGTAGCACGAAATACGGATGTTAAGAGTGAGTCATGATAGATTTTACCGCATCAGATTTAGGCATTAGTTTTAATTGGAAATGAAGTGATGCACACATATAGTAATGCTATTATTTAGCGCAGCGAAAATATTCATAAAGGCACGCATACTTTGTAGTCAGTTATCTGTTCTGACATATAAAGCGTGCGTGCTTTTTTGGAGTCATTGTTGAAACTGAAGTAATTATACATAATTATTAAATGACATACTTGTGTTAATTTTTCAAATACTGAAAAACAATTTCAATAATTTTCCAATTAAGCACAGAAAATTAAAGCAAAATATTATATAATAGAACGGTTATATATAAAATTGTGTTGCACACATTTTTAATAAATCGTTATTCTAAGGGAAATGAATATCGGAAATTTTGTTGAAAGGAGTTTTAAAATGTCAATCATGCGACTATTTACATTCATTTTAAGTATTTTTATCGTAGGAATGGTTGAAATGATGGTTGCAGGAATTATGAACTTGATGAGTCAGGACTTACATGTATCAGAAGCTGTCGTTGGTCAATTAGTGACAATGTACGCTTTAACATTTGCGATATGTGGACCTATTCTGGTTAAATTAACGAACCGTTTTTCATCAAGGCCTGTATTATTATGGACATTATTTATATTTATCATTGGTAATGGCATTATTGCTGTAGCGCCAAATTTTTCAATATTAGTAGTTGGTAGAATTATCTCATCTGCAGCAGCAGCACTAATTATCGTAAAAGTATTAGCTATTACAGCGATGTTATCAGCACCTAAAAATCGTGGCAAAATGATTGGACTTGTCTATACAGGGTTTAGTGGTGCCAATGTTTTTGGTGTACCAATTGGAACGGTTATCGGCGATTTAGTAGGTTGGCGCTATACATTTCTATTCTTAATTATTGTGAGTATTATTGTTGGCTTCTTGATGATGATCTATTTACCGAAGGATCAGGAAATACAACGAGGCCCTGTGAATCATGAGGCACCTTCTCATGAAAATCATGTTACTTCGAAAATATTAAGACCTGCTGAAGTAGCAAAATATTTAATTATTACGTTTTTAGTATTGATTGCAAACTCAGTGACATTCGTCTTTATAAATCCACTTATTTTATCTAATGGTCATGATATGTCATTCGTTTCATTAGCACTTCTAGTAAATGGAATCGCTGGCGTTATTGGAACATCATTAGGTGGTATATTCTCCGATAAAATTACAAGTAAGCGTTGGTTAATGATTTCTGTTTCTATTTTTATCGTCATGATGTTACTTATGAATTTAATTTTACCTGGTTCAGGTCTATTGTTAGCAGGACTATTTATTTGGAATATCATGCAATGGAGTACTAATCCAGCAGTGCAAAGCGGTGTGATTCAACATGTTGAAGGCGACACAAGCCAAGTAATGAGTTGGAACATGTCTAGTTTAAACGCTGGTATTGGTGTTGGAGGCATTATTGGAGGCTTGGTCATGACACATGTTTCTGTTCAAGCTATCACGTATACGAGTGCCATCATTGGCGCATTAGGATTAATCGTTGTTTTCACATTGAAAAATAATCATTATGCTAAAACATTTAAATCATCATAATTCTCATATGAAAAGCACGCCTGCTATCAAATTCAGGTGTGCTTTTTTAGATGCTATAACGTTATTGATATGAGCGATAATAGCGACGTTCATTATGATACATCGGCCAAGGCATTTTACCGCTTTTAGCAAAATTAGCTAAATCATTTTGCATTTGTCGACTTAAAAATTTAAGGTGAGCAGTTGTTGGATATTGATGTGCTGCTAATATTTGTAAGTTTCCGAACCAAAATACCATATCTAGAATATGGTAAGCACTGCGATAGTGTGCGCTAGAAGTATCATGCCATGCAAATTCAGCAAGCCATAGTTTTGCGTTTGAATCTTGTATATTGAGTTGTTGTAAAAATTGCTTCATCGGCTGTTTGAAATAACAATGTGTAATCGCTAAAGATTGTTGCTTCGCCGTCTGAACATCTTCGTATTTTAAAGGAATATCATTTAATTCCATAATGTCGATAAAGCGTTGCGGCGATAATTTTTTCTGTTCACTAGTAATATAAATATCGCCTTCATCTTTTGTATAACATGCAAAAATTGGTTTCGTTGTTGGATAATTATTTTGTATATAATCTGTTTTAATAGGCGCATATATTAAATCAAGCCCTTTAGAAGGTCCTCGAGATTGTTTTAGCTTCGCCATCAGCATAAGAATATCATCTGTCGATAATGATGTAACATCATCTGTATCTAAATAATCGAGCATCATTTTTTGGAAATGTTGTGCTTTATTGCGTGCACTCTCAAGGGTGTCTAATCGTAGTGCGCCACTTAGCAGAACGACTTTATGGAAGTATGGCTCAATGTCAGGTATTTTAAGTAAAGTCAAAATGCTCATACTGCCTGCAGACTGACCCATTAAAGTAATGTTATTAGCGTCGCCACCGAAGGATTCAATAAATTGATGCACCCATTTTATGACATTGATTTGATCTGAAAGTCCATTATTGGAATGAAAATCTTTATTAAAATATGACCAGTCTAAATATCCTAATGCGCCTAAACGATAATTGCATGTAATAACGATAATGTCGTTATTTTGTACTAAATGTGCCGGTTGATAGAGTTCGGCTGTACCATGACCATTTTCAAAACTACCACCATAAAAATAAATGATGACAGGTTTCTTCGTCTGATCATTATGTTGTTTCCAAATATTTAGATATAAACAGTCTTCATGTTCAGTAAAAGTTGTAGATTGTGAGGAGAAAAAATCTTCTAATTTGTTGTCTGGTTGCGGTGGGATGGGTTGTATTTCAGTTGCATCAATTGGCTCTGACCATTGTGTTTTTAACGTAGAATGTTTAAAGCGATTGTCATGAACTGGTGGTTCTGCATAAGGAATGCCTAAGAAGATATCTAAACCATCTTGTGTAATACCATGAATTTGACCACCTGTAGTATTAATCTTCATATTTATTAACCTCCTTTATCATCCCCAATTTAATCATACCACGGTCTATAGATGATAGGTGACAAGTATAACAAGACAATTTTGTGACTGAATCAGACGAGCTTGATATCTGTTTTAACTCAAACCATTTTCAGCATTATATGATGTTCTTCTACAGTGACATTTCATTACAATATCACTCTCACCATCTTGTTATGTTAGTTATTTATAACCCATTTTCAAAATAAAAAACCAACCAAGATGTTGAAATCAATGGTTGGTTAATGTGTGTGTTGAAATCATATATGGCACTGCATTTTAAAATATTTAATGAGATGACTTTGATTCATTATTTAGTGACTCACGCATCTTCGTATTGATTCGTGTTGCGCGACGGAAATAGACGCTTTCAAATGAACTCGTTGTACCGATGTAATAGAAGATAAGCGCCACAATAATAATAACTATAAAGTCAAATGGATAGTGAATCATATTTAAGCCTTTAAATTCTTTGCTTCCTATAAATGACAGTATTGATAGCACGATTAAATATACAATAATCCATAAGCTACCACCAATTTGTTTCTTTGTATTACGCCAATTCATACGATATTCATAGAAGAAGTAGATTGGTAATCCAAGTATAATGATTAAAATAACTTCAGCCGTTGTTGGCCACATTGCCCAATATATAGCTAATGAAGCTAATACAAATGATAATGGTGCCATTACTTTTAAAATTTTTGCTCTAAATGGACGAGTCATTGTTGGTCCCATTTTTCTTAATGCAATCACTGTCGTTGGGCCAGTTAAATAGGCTACTAAAGTTGCAGTAGAAATAACTGCTGCTAGCGTACCCCAATCTCTAAATAACGTAACCATAATCATACTAATGATGGCATTAAAGATAATTGCTACACGTGGAATATGATATTTTTCATTCATCTTCCCAAGAAATTTAGGGATATGTCCATTTTTCTCCATTGCTCGTAAAACTCGACCTGTAACGGCGACAAATGACACGCCAGTACCGAATGGTGATACAAAAGCTTCAATATATAGTAAAATTGCGAGCCAATTAATTCCTAATAAGATAGCTAAATCAGCAAATGGTGAATTGAAGTTGATGCCATTCCATCCACTATGTTGTAACATTGATTGAGGCATAGAAGTGATAAACGTACTTTGTAAAATGATGTACAACACTGCACTGATTGACAGTGAGATAGCGATGCCTCTTGCGATATTTTTTTCAGGATTTTTAATTTCTGAACCCATATTAATAATTGTCTGGAATGAATTGAATGAAAAAATAATCCCTGATGCTGTTGTTGCAGCAAAAATCGGTGCACTTCCGTAAGGCATAAATGTGCTTGCCGAATGGCCGTAATTTGAAGTGTCGAATCCTGATAACATCAACATGATGATGGTTAACATGGGTACGCCTAATTTAAATACAGAAATTAAACTCGTAAATGATGTTAAAAGTTTTACGGACCAATAGTTTAATAATGAAAAAATAACAATGATGAGATATACAGCTAGCAATCCATATGTGCTAATAGAGCCATTTTCCATTAAATGTTTCATTGGTTTCGCCCAATGCCACGGCCAAGAACTCATATATTGAACAGCTGACACAGCTTCGATAGGTATTATTGTCACCAAAGACACCCAGTTCGCCCAAGCAGCAATAAAGCCTAATAATGAGCCATGTGTATACTGGGCATAGTTACTCATGCCACCTGATTGAGGAAACATTGTGCCGATTTCAATGTAGTTATAGGCAATGGTTCCAATGACTAGGAATCCAAGAACCCATGATATGATTGCTGCTGGTCCAGCTATTGATGATGCTTCCCACGCACCAAATAGCCAACCAGATCCTATTAAAGAACCTAACCCTAATAAGACTAATTGGGATAGATTGATTTTGTCGTTGTGCAATTGCTTGTCTTTATTCATAAATACTCCTTCGTTATTGCCAAAAATACAAAAAATAATATGCGACAATTATACGCTTATTATAATAATAGTCAAATTCATTTTTTGTAATAATGCAAAAGCATTTGTAAAATTAGTTTTTTATAAAATTAGGATATATAATACAATGTGTATTGAAAAATGAAATGGAAGTGATGACTATGAGTGAGAAACAACCGAATGAACAAGTTGAGGCATTTTTAAATAAAGAGAGTCAATGGCAAGAAGAATATAAATATTTGAGAGCGTTAATCTTTAATGAAACAGAATTAGAGGAAGCGTATAAATGGATGCATCCTTGTTACACGTTGAATAATAAAAATGTAGTACTTATCCATGGCTTCAAAAATTATGTTGCACTATTATTTCATAAAGGTGCCATTTTGGAGGATAAATATCATACACTCATTCAACAGACTGAAAAGGTGCAAGCAGCTCGTCAGTTACGATTTGAAAATTTAACAGAGATTCAAGCACGTACCGAAGAAATTAAATATTATCTAGCTGAAGCAATTAAAGCTGAAAAAGCTGGTAAAAAAGTTGAAATGAAGAAAACAGAGGAATATGTTATTCCTAAAGAGTTAGAAGCTAAGTTCGAAGAAATGCCACAGTTAGAGTCGTCATTTTATAAATTAACGCCAGGCAGACAACATCAATATATATATCATATTGGGCAAGCTAAACGCAGTGAAACAAGACAAAAGCGTGTTGAAAAGTATATTAACCAAATACTAGAAGGTAAAGGGATGCATGATAAGTAATTAATGAGTAAAAGCATACCGGTTATACAACAACATACAAGATGACACGAAACAACCAATGGCTCATGCTGTTGGTTGTTTTTTTAGGTGTGCCTGTCATAGGCAACACTTTGACGTTGGAATTCCGTTACAGGCTTGGGAGTAGGAACTGTTAGCAAAAGGCAAGGATTTCTACAATGAATGATGAAGATATTAAAATATAAGGATGACTTTGTGAGTGGCGGATGGGCGTTTGTCCGTCTGTAACAATGGATGCGTGTGCATTATTACAAAACTTCGACTTTTGCAATAATATTTCACATTTTTGACACTTTTTTGCTATAAAACAACCAATTGAGCGATAATAAATTCGCTTTTAAAAAATATGAGTTATCTATTTAGTTGCAAAAGATAAAATAATAATGTTTAATAACATCATATAGAGTATGTTAGTTTTAAATGTCGAATATACGAATGTGCAAACAAAGTAATCGGTAGAAATTCAACATACATAGCGCCGTTTACTGTTAGGTATTCACATTACAGATGAAAAATATAAAATTCTACATAATCAAGACCATGATGTGTACTTGTTTAACTTATGACTCTATTTGTTTAACAATTGCGATGATGGTCTTTTTATTTTATGCGTATCATTCGTCATATTTTTTATGAGGAAGGAGAAATGATTATGTTAAGTATTAAGCATTTAACGAAAATTTATTCTGGTAATAAAAAGGCAGTAGATGACATCTCTTTAGATATTCAATCTGGGGAATTTATCGCATTTATTGGAACCAGTGGAAGTGGCAAAACGACTGCTTTAAGAATGATAAACCGTATGATTGAAGCGACAGAAGGACAAATTGAAATTGATGGTAAAGACGTTCGGAGTATGAATCCTGTCGAATTACGTAGAAATATTGGCTATGTTATTCAACAAATTGGCTTAATGCCTCATATGACGAGTAAAGAGAATATTGTGTTGGTACCTAAATTGTTGAAATGGACTAAAGAAGAAAAGGATAAACGTGCAAAGGAATTAATTAAACTTGTGGATTTACCGGAGTCATTTTTAGAACGTTATCCAGCAGAACTATCAGGTGGGCAACAACAACGTATCGGTGTCGTAAGAGCACTTGCGGCCGAACAAGATATTATTTTAATGGATGAACCTTTTGGTGCATTGGATCCTATTACGAGAGATACGTTACAAGATTTAGTTAAAACGTTACAACGAAAATTAGGCAAGACGTTTATCTTTGTAACACATGATATGGATGAAGCGATTAAATTAGCAGACAAAATTTGTATTATGTCAGAAGGTAAGGTGGTGCAATTTGATACACCAGACAATATTTTAAGACATCCCGCAAATGATTTTGTACGTGATTTTATAGGACAAAATAGACTGATTCAAGACCGTCCCAATGACAAGACTGTAGAAGGTGTAATGATTAAACCAATCACGATACAAGCAGAAGCAACACTGAATGACGCCGTTCATATTATGAGACAAAAACGTGTTGATACTATTTTTGTAGTAGATAGTAATAACCATTTACTAGGCTTCTTAGACATTGAAGATATAAATCAGGGTATACGTGGACACAAAAGTTTACGAGATACAATGCAACAACATATTTATACCGTTCAAATTGATTCTAAGTTACAAGATTCTGTACGTACGATTTTAAAAAGAAACGTTAGGAATGTACCTGTCGTAGATGATCAACAGCGTTTAGTAGGACTGATTACGCGTGCCAATGTTGTTGATATTGTATATGATACAATTTGGGGCGATAGTGAGGATACAGTGCAAACAGAACATGTGGGGGAAGACACTACGTCCTCAAAAGTGCATGAGCAACATACTACTAATGTCAAAGTACATGACATAGGAGATGATAAATCATGATTGAGTTCCTACATGAACATGGTGGACAGTTGATGTCGAAAACACTGGAACATTTCTATATTTCTATAGTGGCATTATTACTTGCCATCATTGTTGCAGTACCTATAGGCATTTTATTATCAAAAACAAAGCGAACTGCCAATATTATATTGACTGTAGCAGGTGTCTTACAAACTATTCCAACACTAGCTGTACTTGCTATTATGATACCGATTTTTGGTGTTGGTAAAACGCCTGCAATTGTAGCGCTATTTATTTATGTATTATTACCTATTTTAAATAACACGGTACTCGGTGTTCAAAATATTGATAGCAACATTAAAGAAGCTGGAAAAAGTATGGGGATGACGCAATTTCAATTGATGAAGGATGTGGAATTGCCATTAGCCTTACCGCTTATACTAGGCGGTATTCGCTTGTCGTCTGTGTATGTAATTAGTTGGGCTACACTTGCAAGTTATGTAGGTGCGGGTGGATTAGGTGATTTCATTTTCAATGGATTAAATTTATATGATCCACTGATGATTGTAACTGCAACGGTACTCGTTACTGCACTAGCATTAGGTGTTGATGCCTTATTAGCTTTAGTTGAAAAATGGGTAGTTCCCAAAGGCTTAAAAGTATCTGGATAATTAGGAGGCTAAGATAATGAAGAAAATTAAATATATACTTGTCGTGCTTGTCTTATCGCTTATCGTATTATCTGGATGTAGTTTGCCTGGACTAGGTAGTAAGAGCACGAAAAATGATGTCAAAATTACAGCATTATCAACAAGCGAATCGCAAATTATTTCACATATGTTACGGTTGTTAATAGAGCATGATACACATGGTAAGATAAAGCCAACATTAGTAAATAATTTAGGGTCAAGTACGATTCAACATAATGCCTTAATTAATGGCGATGCTAATATATCGGGTGTTAGATACAATGGTACAGATTTAACAGGAGCTTTGAAGGAAGCACCAATTAAAGACCCTAAGAAAGCAATGATAGCCACACAACAAGGATTTAAAAAGAAATTTGATCAAACGTTTTTTGATTCGTATGGTTTTGCGAATACGTATGCATTCATGGTAACGAAGGAAACTGCTAAAAAATATCATTTAGAGACAGTTTCAGATTTAGCAAAGCATAGTAAAGATTTACGTTTAGGTATGGATAGTTCATGGATGAATCGTAAAGGCGATGGCTATGAAGGGTTTAAAAAAGAGTATGGTTTCGACTTTGGTACAGTGAGACCAATGCAAATAGGTCTAGTCTACGACGCATTAAACTCAGAGAAGTTAGACGTTGCATTAGGTTATTCTACAGATGGTCGAATTGCGGCGTATGATTTGAAAGTACTTAAAGATGATAAACAATTTTTCCCACCTTATGCTGCGAGTGCTGTTGCAACAAATGAATTATTACGTCAACACCCAGAACTTAAAACGACGATTAATAAGTTGACTGGAAAGATTTCAACTTCAGAGATGCAGCGCTTGAATTATGAAGCGGATGGTAAAGGTAAAGAACCTGCTGTCGTCGCAGAAGAATTTTTGAAAAAACACCACTATTTTGATAAACAGAAAGGTGGTCATAAGTAATGGAAGGTAATTTATTACAGCAATTATTCAATTATTATGTTACGAACTTTGGCTATCTATGGGATTTATTTTTCAAACACTTATTAATGTCTGTCTATGGTGTGCTGTTTGCTGCTTTAATTGGTATTCCATTGGGAATCTTGCTTGCAAGATACACAAAACTTTCTGGATTTGTAATTACAATTGCAAATATAATTCAAACAGTTCCAGTCATTGCAATGTTAGCTATTTTAATGTTAGTCATGGGCTTAGGCTCAGAAACAGTAGTTTTAACAGTGTTTTTATATGCGTTACTTCCAATTATAAAAAACACTTATACTGGTATAGCTAGTGTTGATGCGAATATTAAGGATGCTGGCAAAGGTATGGGAATGACACGCAATCAAGTGCTACGAATGATTGAATTACCGTTATCTGTTTCGGTTATTATCGGTGGCATTCGTATTGCCTTGGTTGTTGCGATAGGTGTTGTTGCCGTTGGATCATTTATAGGAGCACCTACGCTTGGTGACATTGTGATTCGTGGTACAAATGCGACGGATGGCACAACGTTTATTTTAGCAGGTGCGATTCCGATTGCTATCATTGCAATCGTCATTGATGTACTATTAAGATTTTTAGAAAAACGATTAGACCCAACGACACGACATCGTAAAAATCAATCTAATCATCGTCCGCAAAGTATTAATATGTAATAGTAGAAGATGTTTATAATTTAGCGATTCCGTTTCATGATTTATAAAAAATGAGGCTACTCAAGGAGCTCAAATAATCTTTGAGTAGCCTTTTTATAGGTTATGTTTGTATGCGTTTACACTAAAATAGCAATTATTATCATGAAAGTTTTTGGATAAAAATCGTTAATTATTGTAAAAATACTAAAAAATGAGATGTTTTATTTATAATTTTCTGCAAATTTATGATATTGTTTCTTAATATATCATATTAAAAATTTGTTTTTCTTAAACATAGGAGGCTTATCTAATTCATGGACACATCAAAACAATTTAGAGGTGACAACCGATTGCTTTTGGGTATCGTTTTAGGGGTTATTACCTTTTGGCTATTCGCGCAGTCACTTGTTAATCTTGTTGTCCCATTACAATCAACATATAGTAGTGACGTTGGAACGATAAATATCGCTGTTAGCTTATCTGCCTTATTTGCTGGTTTGTTTATCGTAGGTGCTGGTGATGTTGCTGATAAATTTGGTCGCGTCAAAATTACTTATGTAGGATTGATATTAAATGTTGTAGGTTCATTACTCATCATTATTACACCTTTGCCAGCATTTTTAATTATAGGTAGAATAATTCAAGGTTTGTCTGCAGCATGTATTATGCCATCCACACTTGCTATTATTAACGAATATTATATTGGTACAAGAAGACAACGTGCCTTAAGCTATTGGTCTATTGGTTCTTGGGGTGGTAGTGGTATTTGTACGTTGTTTGGTGGCTTAATGGCTACATATATAGGTTGGCGTTCAATATTTGTTGTTTCAATTCTATTAACATTATTAGCAATGTACTTAATCAAACACGCACCTGAGACTAAAGCAGAACCAATCAAAGGTATGAAAGCAGAAGCTAAAAAGTTTGACGTTATCGGGTTAGTCATTTTAGTGGTGACAATGTTAAGTTTAAATGTAATCATCACACAGACGTCTCATTTTGGTTTAGTTTCACCGTTAATTCTAGGTTTAATTGTAGTGTTTATCTGTTCATTAGTTGGTTTTGTATATTACGAAAATAAAATAAAGCATCCACTTGTTGATTTTTCAATTTTTAAAAATAGAGGATACAGTGGTGCAACTATTTCAAACTTCTTATTAAATGGTGTAGCAGGTGGTGCACTTATCGTCATTAACACGTATTATCAACAACAATTAGGATTTAATTCTTCGCAAACGGGTTATATTTCATTAACGTATTTAATAGCAGTGTTGTCAATGATTCGTGTAGGTGAAAAGATTTTATCTCAACATGGTCCGAAACGCCCACTATTACTAGGAAGTGGCTTTACAGTGATTGGGTTAATCTTATTGTCGTTAACATTTTTACCAGAAATGTGGTATATCGTATCTAGTATAGTTGGATATTTATTATTTGGTACTGGTTTAGGATTATATGCTACACCATCAACTGATACAGCAGTTGCTAGTGCGCCAGATGATAAGTCGGGTGTTGCTTCAGGCGTATATAAAATGGCGTCATCATTAGGAAATGCATTTGGAGTAGCAGTATCTGGTACGGTTTATACTGTGTTAGCAGCTAATTTAAATTTGAACTTAGGTGGTTTCACAGGTATGATGTTTAATGCCTTGCTAGCAATTGTTGCATTTTTAGTCATTTTACTATTAGTTCCTAAAAATCAAACGAATTTGTAAAACTGAAATGAAAGCAAGTTATTATGTAGAGATTTTAAAGGAAATTTTGTGAAAGCAAGTATATCATACACACTTAATGTTGCGTATTGACGTTTAATGTTAGGTGTGTTCTTTTATAGACGATAAAAGCTGTGTGTGTATATTAAGCGAATGATTTTCAAATTGACGCTAATATGCGAAAGTAGTATTTTTAAAATGAACAACAACGATGAAGAGAGGTTTATAGGATGAAAATTGCAATTGCTGGATCGGGTGCATTAGGTAGTGGCTTTGGTGCCAAACTATTTCAAGCAGGATATGATGTCACACTTATTGACGGATATACATCTCATGTTGAAGCGGTTAAGCAACATGGATTAAATATAACGATTAATGGAGAGGCATTCGAGTTGAACATTCCGATGTACCATTTTAATGATCAACCGGACGGAAGCATTTACGATGTTGTCTTTCTATTTCCAAAGTCTATGCAATTAAAAGAAGTGATGGAAGCTATGAAGCCACATATTGATAATGAAACGATTGTCGTATGTACGATGAATGGTTTGAAGCATGAAGAAGTCATTGCGCAGTATGTTGCTCAATCACAAATTGTCAGAGGTGTTACGACTTGGACGGCAGGTCTTGAAAGCCCTGGGCACAGTCATTTACTTGGTAGTGGACCAGTTGAAATAGGTGAACTAGTGGATGGAGGTAAAGAAAATGTTATAAAAGTTGCTGATTTACTTAACGAAGCGGAATTGAATGGTGTCATTAGTAAAGATTTATACCAATCGATTTGGAAAAAGATTTGTGTTAATGGTACGGCAAATGCATTAAGCACAGTGTTGGAGTGTAATATGGCATCACTGAATGAAAGTAGTTATGCGAAGTGTTTGATTTATAAATTAACGCAAGAAATAGTGCATGTAGCGACGATTGATAATGTTCATTTAAATGTTGATGAAGTATTTGAATATTTAGTTGATTTAAATGAAAAAGTTGGTGCGCATTATCCATCCATGTATCAAGATTTAATTGTTAATAATAGAAAAACTGAAATTGATTATATTAATGGTGCAGTTGCAACATTAGGTAAACAACGTCATATTGAAGCGCCAGTCAATCGCTTTATTACTGATTTAATTCATACTAAAGAAAGTCAGCGACATGCACAGGATTAATTAGTGTTTTTAGGTATGATTACAAGGAAATGACTATCACGTGATAATTACGGTCATTATTAAAATTGAAATGTAATAAATAAAGAACAGCAGTAAGGTACTTTCAAATTGAAATGATCTTGGTGCTGTTTTTCTTGATTGGTCTTCGTCATAATTCAGATTTGTCATAGGTCTACGACATACTACTAGCATTTGCTAGACAGTTTTTACGACGACACTTTGAAAAATTTTGAGGCAAATCATTTGGAAGTCTCACGTGAATTTTGTACACTCATCAAGCAAGTAATTATATTAAAAGACAAATAGAGAAAAGGTGTATATAATGAGTAAAATTTTTGTAACTGGTGCAACGGGCCTTATTGGCATTAAATTAGTTCAAAGACTAAAAGAAGAGGGGCATGAGGTTGCTGGTTTTACTACATCTGAGAATGGTCAACAAAAGCTAGCTGCTGTTAATGTAAAAGCATATATTGGTGATATATTAAAAGCTGATACCATTGATCAAGCGTTAGCAGATTTTAAACCAGAAATCATTATCAACCAAATTACGGATTTAAAAAATGTTGATATGGCAGCAAACACGAAAGTACGTATTGAAGGTTCTAAAAATTTAATTGATGCGGCGAAAAAGCATGATGTTAAGAAAGTAATTGCCCAAAGTATTGCCTTTATGTATGAACCGGGCGAAGGATTAGCAAATGAGGAAACTTCACTTGATTTTAACTCAACTGGTGATAGAAAAGTAACGGTTGATGGTGTGGTTGGTCTAGAAGAAGAAACGGCTCGTATGGATGAATACGTTGTTTTACGTTTTGGCTGGTTATATGGCCCAGGTACTTGGTACGGAAAAGATGGCATGATTTATAATCAATTTATGGATGGTCAAGTGACACTTTCAGATGGCGTAACATCATTTGTGCATCTTGATGATGCAGTTGAAACATCTATTCAAGCTATTCATTTTGAAAATGGTATCTATAATGTAGCAGATGATGCGCCTGTTAAAGGTTCTGAATTTGCAGAATGGTATAAAAAACAACTTGGTGTTGAACCAAATATTGATATTCAACCTGCGCAACCATTTGAACGTGGCGTAAGCAATGAGAAGTTTAAAGCGCAAGGTGGTACTCTGATTTATAAAACTTGGAAAGATGGCATGAATCCAATTAAATAATCGATTTCTGCATATAGCATGTTAATAATGAAGACTTGTTCAAATCGCTAATCCTCATACATAAATATGTATGTTTCGGATTGATGGGCGATTGAACAAGTCTTTTTTATGGTTTCTTAATTGTCGTTGTATGTAGTACTAACAGAATTGTAATTAACATACTGAATAATGCAATAAATGTTGTAGTTAACGTTAATTTAATTTCTATTGGCAGCCAAGTCAGTACAAAAGACCAGTTATTGCTACCGAGAATGAGATATGGTAATGCATATAATATGAGTGCTATAGCGATAAATAAACATAAAGTTAGCCAACTTAAAAATGTGGTAAGTTTTGATTTGCGCAGGATGATTTTCCCGTGACGCATTTGCCAAGCACGATAAGCTGAGAATATAAATGCTAATAAAATAAGTGTTGTCATCAAAACGGTAACAATATTAAATTGATTTTTATATTGATTGAGCATAGACGCAACTGTCGAATATCGCTTGTGATTTACAATTTGTGTGTTAAGATGCTCAACTAATTTGGGTACATATTCCGAATTTAGATTTGCAAGCACAACAATTCCATAATTTTGTTTTGGATTTAGTAAAATAAATGATGAAAAGTTATCGAGCGTTCCTGAATGAAACACTAAATGTTCATCATTATTGGTAAACCAGCCGGAAGCATATGCATTGGCATTAGGTTCACCAATTGTTGATGATAAATTTTTATGTGATTGTTGAACTAATGATTTGTATTTATCAGGTGGATTAAGTTGGAATTTTATCCAATGTTCCAAATCTTCAGTTGATGTCATCATATATGCTGATGGTGTATCCCAAAGGTTAAATTCAGGTTTAGAGACGACAGGTGTCGAACCTTGTAATTCGTAGCCAATAGCATCATGCTTTGATTTGTTATTGGTTTGTTTGAATGATGTATGGGTCATATGCAAAGGCTTGAGCCATGAATTTGTAATATATTTTGTATAGGATTGCTTCGTAACGTTTTGGATAATTAAACCCAATAAATCATAGTTCATATTTGAGTATTCAAATTCTTCTCCGGGCTTATGATGTAATTCATCACCCATAATTGCATGGGTTACATCATTTAAACGATTATTTTTATTTGTTACGGCGTCTTCGCTTGTAATATCACTAGGTATACCACTTGTTTGAGCCAAAAGTTGCTTAATCGTAATAGTTTCATTTTGACCATTATAGTTCATTTTAAAATGAGGCACATGTTTGGATACGGCATCATTTAAGTTTAATCGACCTTCTTGAGCTAATTTTAAAATTGCAAGACCTGTGAAAGCTTTCGTATTAGAAGCAATTTCATACTTTGTTGTGGGAGAAGCTTTGACTTTTTTATCAACATCTTGATAACCATAACCTTTATTTAAAAAAACTTTACCATTTTTTACTATTAAAATTGATGCTCCAGGAATATGTCCCTTTTGTAAATCATGCTCGATAATTGTATCTATTTGTTGTTGCGAATCATTGGTTAACCGCGTCTTCGTATTGCTATTTAATGTTATATATATAGCAATTGAAATGGCGACTAAAATGATAATTGAAATGGATAGAAAATACAGTTTTTTAGTAGTCATAAACGTTCCTTTTTTTATATGTTAAATTTACTTAAGTGCCTAATGAGATTTATTTTATTATACCAGTTCTATTGAATAAATTAATTAAAGAGGTATATTTACCATTATTTTTGACACCTTATATGTTAATAGGTGTATAATTACATAAAAAATATTAATTAACTCTCTATACTTTTTGGAAAGATAGGCGTATAGTGATATCCATCAAAAAGTATAAAAAGGAATAGGAGATTATGTTCAATCAATTTAAAAGACTTATTATAGGGCAACCTAAAAAAAACAGAGAACTAAAAGACGAAAAGATATCGAAGTTTAAAGGGTTAGCGATTCTTTCGTCGGATGCATTATCTTCAGTGGCTTACGGTCCCGAACAAATACTGATTACATTATCAGTAGTGGGTGCAGTTGCAACTTGGTATACTTTACCGATTGCAGGTGCTGTTCTGATCTTATTAGCTGCTTTAATTATGTCTTATAGGCAAATTATTTATGCATATCCTAAAGGTGGCGGCGCGTATATGGTGTCCAAGACTAATTTAGGAGAAAAATGGGGATTGCTTGCAGGAGGCTCATTATTAGTCGATTACATACTGACTGTTGCTGTTAGTATATCATCTGGTGCTGATGCATTTGTTGCTGCATTCCCAAGTTTATATGGGCATAAAGTACTGATTGCATGTTTACTTGTACTTTTTATTTTAATATTAAATTTACGTGGTTTAACTGAATCTGCCACCGTATTATCCTATCCAGTATATCTCTTCATTATAGGGTTAGTGATATTAATATTTATAGGTACTTTCCGTGTGGCGACAGGAGATATTCAACCACATATGCATGCATCAGTAGGAACTGCGGTTCCTGGAGTAACATTATTCTTGCTATTAAAAGCATTTTCATCAGGGGCTTCATCATTAACAGGTGTTGAAGCTATTTCAAATGCGGTAACCAATTTTAGAGAACCAAGTGCTAATAATGCTGTAAAAACGTTAATTGCTATGGGTTCAATTTTAGCGTTTTTATTAGTTGGTATCGTTGGTTTAGCATATGTTTATGGAATTATGCCACAAACGGAAACGACAGTTTTATCACAATTAGCTATGCAAATATTTGGTGATAATGCTGCCTTCTATTTTGTACAGGCAACGACTGTGATGATTTTGGTATTAGCAGCCAACACTGGATTTACAGCTTTTCCAATGTTAGCGGCTTCAATGTCTAAAGATAAATATATGCCTAGAATGTTTACTGTTAGAGGTGATCGCTTAGGCTACTCTAACTCAATTATTATTTTAGGTGTATTAGCCATTATTTTAATTATTGTATTTGATGGTATGACTGAAGATTTAATTCCATTGTATGCGGTTGGTGTATTTATTCCATTTACACTAGCACAATTCGGTATGGTTATTAAATGGATTCATGAACGTCCTAAGAATTGGTTAAGTAAGTTGTCTGTGAACTTACTTGGTGGTATCGTGACATTTATTGTTTTTATGATTTTACTCATAACTAAATTTAGCCAAGTATGGCCGATACTTATTTTCTTGCCGTTCGTGGTGATTTTCTTCTTGAAAATTAACAAACATTATCGAGATATCGCAGAACAATTACGTTCTGACATTGATGTTCTTAATGTGGACGTGGTAGATCGTAATTTAGCAATTGTGCCGATAACAAGTATTACAACAGCAGTTGATAAGTCTATTTATTACGCACAAATGCTTGCGAATAATGATGTCATAGCAGTACATGTATCATTTGGAGATGAAGATGAAAAAGCATTCCAAGAGAAATGGAAACGTCATTTCCCAGATGTAAGATTAGTTATTTTACACTCGGAATATCGCAGTATTATACGACCAATTTCACGTTTTATCGATAAGATTAATCGTAAAGCCAACGATCAAAACTATATGATTACAGTAGTGATACCAGAATTTATTACTAAGAAACGTTGGCATAATTTATTACACAATCAAACTAGTTTGCGTATGAAATTGTATTTAATTTATCAAAAGAATGTTAACGTATGTACAATTCCATTTAAACTTAAAAAATAGATTCTATAATCAAATCGGATTGATGAAAGGTTATTACTTTTCATCAATCCGATTTTTTGATGTTGAATATAAAAACCCCGTACATATGAGATGATAATGACTTTGTCTCATATGTACGGGGTGTTGTTATATCTTGCTTAATGTTTGGACTGTAAAGACAAGACAATTTCGTTGTAATTGATATTTTCTCGAATTTGAGCTGCAACGATATTGTTGATTTTATTTTTGCGAATTAATTCATCTAAAAGATGACGTTGTAAGTACAATGCTTCCAATTTGTGGTTATGGAACATAGCTTGCGGTATGATTTGATTGCTGTTTTCTTGACGTTCTTTTCGACGTTGTGCACGCCACTTTAATGAGCGACTCATATCATAGTAATGATTAATGACTAAGCTAACCTCAAGTACATTTGTACTATTTTGTTCTTCTTTTAAGCGTAAAATAATATTGTGATTCACAATACGCATAATTTTTTGAACATCTTTGAATGAATTTTCAAATTCTTGCTTCTTAGATTCTTTGTTTAAGGCTTTGTAGTGCTTCATCGCTTTAAGTCTAAGCCATAACATCTTGAAGAAGTTTGCAAATTTTTCAACAAATGAAGCAGTACGGTGTGTCTCTGTTAATTCGACAATATTGCGGTAATTATTTATATCCTGATATGTTGCCTTACCTTTATCAATTAAACGCTCAAGTGTAGATGTTTCGATTACTTTTGCAATATCTTCTAAACGTTTGAGTTCTTTTGTATTTTGATTATCAGGTTCTGAATTTAATAAAAATAACAATTCTCCATAGTATTGGTTTAATACTGGGCGATAATTTGTATCGTTTTTGTCTTTTTTACTTTCGTTTTTAAAATGCTGGATCACTTTTTGAACAATGAAAATTTTGGCAGATTGATAAGTCATACCTTTAAAAGTAGTATCTTCGGCAGATGGTGTAATTAAAGGTAAAACAATTTGCGCTAAGATTAAACTAATTAATACCATGAAAGATGCAATAAACAATAAATCATTACGGTATTCGAATGCTTGTCCTTTTGTAATGATAAATGGTAATGTAAGTGCCATTGAAAGTGAAATTGTACCGTGAATACCACACATCGTCATAATAAATGCGTAACGCACACGAGAAGGTGGTGTTTCATGTGAATCATGCTCCTCGTCTAGATAAGATTGTATATTTTTCGGGAAATAAAAATCTTTGTACCAGAAATAAACCCAAACAAATCGACATGCATAAATTGCAATAGCGATTAATATAGTGATCACTATTAAAAATGAAAAGTTGTCAGGCTCTGTTTGGAAAATATCTATGACTACAGTTGGAATCATAAAACCTAATACAACAAATACAAAACCATTTAAGGCATAACTAAATGTGTTCCAAATTTGATGGTAATTCATTTGTAGTTCCGTTTGTGCTCTAATTAAACGGTCGCGTTCTAAACCATGGATTAGACCTGCGATTACAACTGCAATGATACCCGAAGCATGAACTTCTTCTGCTAAAAAGTATACGACAAAAGGAGTTAATAATTGAATAAAAGTTAAGGTATTGTTATCTTTTAAACCTTTATTAGCGGTTAAGTCTATACGTATTCTAACGACAACGAATCCAATAATTGCACCAATAAGTACACCTAGTATTGTTGAAATGATAAATTGTTCAACAGCTTGGAATAATGAAAAGGTACCAGTTACTAATGCAGTAACAGCAATTTTAAATGAAATGATACCTGCTGCATCATTGAGTAAAGATTCACCTTCTAAAATCGTCATAGAACCTTTAGGTAATAATTTTCCGCGTGTAATAGCAGATACTGCTACTGCATCAGTAGGACATAAAATTGCTGCTATTGCAAAAGCGGCTGGCATTGGTAAGGCAGGCCAAATCCAATGTATAAAATAGCCAACACCGACTACAGTTGCAAACACTAGTGCCATTGACATTAATAGTATAGGTTTACGATATTCTAATAATTTTGTTCGAGAGACGTGGGTACCTTCCACAAAAAGTAGTGGCGCGATAACGGCAAACATAAATACTTCAGAATTGAATTGGAAATCAACTTGTATTGGAATAATGAAAATAACGACACCTAATGCAATTTGAATAAAGGCAGTAGGAATTTGTGGGAATCGATTATTGATAACCGAACTAATAATCACAGCAAAAATAAAAATTAAAAATGCTTCTAATAGTGCCATACAATACTCCTCAAAATTTTAATAGTTAATATTTTATCACTTTTAAGGCATAATGACATAGATATATTGATAAAATGAAGTTATTTTCAAAAAAACTCTAGTATCGGTTGAACTGATACTAGAGCGAGATGTTTAAATTATTGATTGTCATATCTGAAATGACCGCTGTCATTTTGTCGTTGTTCATATGCGAGCTTTTCAGCATTCGTTTTGTATTTTTTATAAAAGAAAAATAAAAATATAAACCAGAATGGCGAAATATAAATAGCTGCTCTTGTTTCGTCACTAAAGAATAATAAAACGAATACAAAGAAGAAGAACGCTAGAATAATGTAAGCAATAGGCTTACCACCAATCAACTTAAATTTACTGTTTTTATGTGCCTCAGGATGCTTTTTCAAATACATTAGATAAGCGACAATAATCATTGCCCAAACAACTAAAAACAACACAGTTGATAACGTTGTAACGTATATGAATAGTTGAATTGCATTAGGGAAAATGTAGTTTAACAAGGCTGCTATAAGTAATGCAATTGATGAGACTAACATTGATAAATAAGGCACGCCATGACTATTCGTTTTATTTAAAACTTTAGGACCTAACCCTTGTTGTGACAGTCCGAATAAGATACGACTATTCGAATAGATACCACTATTTGTAGCAGAGGCCGCGGCAGTTAGCACGACAAAGTTAACGACACCTGCTGCAAATGGCACGCCGATTAATGTAAAGAGTTTAACGAAAGGGCTACTATTTGGATCGATATCATTCCAAGGTATGACTGACATAATTACTAATAGACCACCGATATAGAATAATAAAATACGGATAGGTACATTATTAATTGCTTTCGGTAAGGTTTTTTCAGGATCTTTCGTTTCACCAGCAGTTACACCTATAAGTTCAATACCAATGAATGAATATACAGCAATTTGGAATGACATTAAGAAACCAAATGTTCCTCCAGGGAACATGCCGCCGTGACTGATTAAGTTTGTGAATGATGCATGTCCATAATGTGTTTTAAATGAGAAAAAGATTAATACAAGACCAACGATAACCATCGCAATAATTGTGACAACTTTAATAATAGAGAACCAAAACTCCAGTTCACCAAATAATCTGGCACCTAATAAGTTGAAGCTAATCAAGATTAAAACAATAAATAGCACGGTAATCCAATTTGGGACTTGTGGATACCAAAATGCAAAGTATTGTCCCATCGCAGTTAGATCTGACATACTTGATACAATCCAACATAACCAGTAAGTCCAGCCAATGACAAATCCACCAAAAGGGCCTAAATATTCATTTGCAATATCAACAAATGAATTAAATCTTGTATTGCTCAACAACAATTCGCCTAATGCGCGCATAAAAGCGAATAGTACAACCCCAATAATCATGTATGTGAATAACAGTGATGGACCAGTTAAAGATATTGTTTGACCTGATCCTAGGAATAACCCAGTTCCAATTGCGCCCCCAATTGCTATCAATTGGATGTGTCTGTTATTCAACTCTCTATGCAATTTTCTTGCCATAATTTTCCTCCTCAGGATAAAGCAAATAAAAAAGTTGTGTGTAAGCGTTTTCTTAATTATAAATACTAAAGAAATCCATTTAATAAAGCAATTATTTTTTTAAATATAAGAAAAAACATTTGATAGGTAAGGGTATGATAACTAAAACTTATCGATTTTTTGAAAAGATATAAGTTTTTATGCAAAAATATAAAATAATCATCTAAATGAAGCAGTTAACTATATATATTAGATAAGCTATGGCATAATAAATAACATTTTAATTTGAGTAAAGAAGGTAAGGGTATGAAGATAGGGACAATCGCCGATTTACATATTGATCGTCATAATAAAAAAACATCCAAAGATTACTTAGAGGCATTGGTTGAAACAGTTAAGTATAAAAATTTGGATATATTGTTGATTGCGGGAGATATCTCAAATCATTATCAATTGACGCACCAATTTATAACGCAATTGACAAAACAATTAGATATACCTGTGAAATTTGTTCCTGGAAACCATGATTTATGGGAAGTTGAAAGTATGACTACGCAAGACATTTGGAATAATTATAAGAGTATGTCACAGTGCTTGGTAGGAAAACCATTTATAGTAAATGAAGAATGGGCAATAATAGGACATACAGGTTGGTATGATTATAGCTTTGCAGCACAACGATTTTCATTAGATGAGTTACAAAGAGGAAAACATTATGGTGCGACTTGGCAAGATAAAGAACGAATATCTTGGGGCATATCAGATCAAAATTTATCTAAAATAGCGGCTGAACAAGTGAAGAAAGATATATTAGAAGTAGGAAATAGACGAGTGATTTTAGTCACACATGTTGTGACGCACCCTGATTTCATTGTTCCTATGCCACATCGTATATTCGATTTTTATAATGCATTTATTGGGACAAGTGATTTCAATCCTTTGTATGCGATGTTCGATATACCATATAGTATTATGGGCCATGTTCATTTTCGGAAAAGTGTGATGGATGATGGCAGATGTTATCTCTGTCCGTGTCTAGGCTATCCAAGACAATGGCGTTCAGAAGATATTTACCAGGAAATAAATGAGACGATACAAATAATAGAAATTTAAAATGCGCAAACCTGACCCAGTTTGCGCATTTTATGTTTTACACACGCGAGTAATGTGTTTACTTACGTGTGTTTATTTTGTTGCTGATTTTCAATTGTATATGAATGTGGTTGCACATAAATGCACTTTCTTCCTGGTGAATTAAAGCTGTATTCCATTTTCTCTTTACGAATTTTAATAATTTGTTTGCGATTTGGAATGATGGCAGGTAAAACTAGGCCACGACGAATATGACTCCAAAGTGGATCGATATAATAGTAATAGTAATCATCGTACCCAATGAGTAACGTTACGTGAATATTTGAAACTTGTTTCGCTGGCTTGTTATCAAAGCGGAAAACACGTAGTAATGGTTTAGAACCAAGATTAGTATGGTATATTAACACAGGTTGACCTTGATCAATAATACCTTTAAGATCTTCTAAGGATTTACCAGTGCCGTCTACGATATTAGGATTGTATTTTTGTAAAAATGGTACATATGCTTCTGGAAATATCGTTTGATGATAATTGCCAAGCTTAATGAATAAGTGATGTCCAACATAACCTTTATGTGGATTGTTCGGATGTGTCGGCCAATGTCTCATAATTTCTGTAGCAGGGATATGTTGGTTATTGTATTGCAACATCATGGCTGCGGAAACACCTTCACACCCCATGACCATAGGGATAGGAAATAGCTGACTGATAGGTTTAACTGGTAATATTTTTCGGTTCATAATATAGTCCTCGCATTGATTCAATAAATATTTAATATAATTATATAGCGTCAATGCAAAATGTCCTAAACATATGTTTTACATGAGTGAATAAAATTAATGGAGTGATAAAATGGAATATCAATTACAACAACTTGCGTCGTTAATGTTAGTAGGTATTAAAGAAACGTATGAAAATGGACGACAGGCTCAGCAACATATAGCAGGATTTTGGCAAAGATGTTATCAAGAGGGAGTACTTGCGGATTTACAGTTAAAAAATAATGGTGATTTAGCCGGGATACTTGGCTTATGTATACCTGAATTAGACGGTAAGATGTCATATATGATTGCAGTTGCCGGAGATAATAGTGATGATATTGAAAAATATGATGTCATAACATTAGCAAGTTCAAAGTATATGGTATTTGAAGCACAGGGCGCAGTACCTAAAGCAGTTCAACAAAAAATGGAAGAGGTTCATCACTACATACATCAATATCAAGCAGATAAGGTAAAATCAGCACCATTTTTTGAGTTGTATCAGGATGGTGATACTACAAGTGAAAAATATATTACAGAAATTTGGATGCCTGTTAAAGGGTGATTGAATAGAAATGTACTTGATATGAAGGCGTAATTTTAGTTGAAGATTGGATCTCATAATTCATAAAGAAGAACCCCGACAAAGATAGATATCTTTGCTAGGGTTCTAATTATGTTGAAGTGTTATGCGACATGTTGCTTTTTAATCATTTTAAAGTAAATGATTTGTAGACAGACTAATAGAATGGCTGTAATGAAGATAATAATCATATATGGTGATGTATTAAATTCGCCTTTTAAGCCAACTAATGGTGCAACAGCACCACCTAAGATAAATTGGAATAAGCCAAGTAAACTTGATGCGTTACCACTGCCACCTGTTCGTTCTTCCATAGCCATTGTGAAACCAAGCGGTCCAATTGACGTCACAGGACACACATTTAAGAAGAATGCGATGAGTAAGACCCAAAGTGGTAAATGGAATGTAAGTGTCAGGATAATTAAAGCAACACCTACCACTTGTATAATAGTTAAAATGATTAATAATATGTGGCGATGTAATTTTTCTACTAATAAAGCAACGACTTGACTGACAATGATTAAACCTACACCGTTAACAGCAAACATGATACTAAATTGTTGGGGTGTCATATTATACAATTTTTGAGTAATAAATGGCGATGCAGATGAATAACTAAATAGCATTACATAAGTTAAACCTTGTAATAGCATTGGAATAATAAATGCTGGTTTTTTCAAAAGACTTCCAAAGTCTTTAATGACGCTACTAAAATTCACCTGCTTTAATTCATCTTTAGATGTTTTAGGTAATTGAGAAGCGACGCCAATTAAAATGATGAGTGCCACAATAGTTAAAATTGTGAAAATAGAACGCCATGTTGCTACGGATAAAGCTAATCCACCGGCTAATGGTGCAAGAATAGTGATGATGCCATTAACTACCATTAAAGATGCTAAAAATTTAGCGAGTGCGTTGCCACTAAATTTATCACCAGCAGAGGCTTTGGCAATAACGATGACGCCACCACCTGTCAAACCTTGAATAAATCGTAAAGTTAAGAATAATGGCAATTGATCAACAAACATAGACAAACCTGATACCAAAATGAAAATGATTAAAATGGATACAGCAATGCGTTTGCGACCAAAAGCATCGGATAAAGGTCCAAAGATAAATTGGCCTAGTGCAAGACCAATCATTGTGAATGATAATGTTAATTGAATTTCTGATGTAGTAGAACCAAAATCACCTTGCACTTTAGGTAATGATGGTACGTACATATCTATAGTTAGTGGGCCAAAAGCGGTCATGACGCCTAACGTAATTAGCAATAAAAATGAAAAATGCTTCGTTTTGGTTTTCGAAGATTGCATGATCAGACTCCTTTAAATGATATAATTATATAAATTATATACGTTTTGTGTGTATTTGTATGTAGTTAGAATACAAGTTTATATAAAAAATCCCTATACTCTTAATGCATCATCACGAATAACGTAGTGATACAAATAAAGTATAGGGAATTAATGTTTATCATCAAAAGCAGGTTTAATAATTAATTAGCGCCACCATTGTCATCTTTAAATAAGCTTTCTAATTTAGATTTAATACTGTCGAATTTTGTATTAATATCATTTAACATGCTTTCAATTTTACCTTGGCTTGCATTGTTTTTAAGTGCATTATTTGCCTCTGTCAATTTGTTGATTTGGTCTTGATAAAATTGAGTTAGCTTGGAATCAGCTTTGTTTTGTTCTTGCTGCTTCAAGTTGTCGATTTGATTTTGTAAATTTTTAATAATGTCATCAGTTTTTTGGTTGTTTTTAATATTTTCTTTAGCATTATCGACTTGCTGGTTAATTTGGCCGTCTTGATTTTCAACTTGTTTTTTATAATTTTGAGAGACTTTAGGGTCATTACTAACTTTATCGCTATCATTGTTAAGTAAGGCGCGTGTGACAAAAATAGCGACAATAATTAAGAGAATGGCAATAATGATATATAACCATTTTTTTGAACGGCGGGATTTCTCGTTTTCTTCTTCAAGAATTTGTTCTCTTCGATAATCTCTACCGTTATAGTATCGTTCCGGGTGTTCTTCAGGATCACCTTTAGCATATTGTTGTCTATACGATGCGTCTTCAGATTGACGACGATGATTTTGGTTTTGATTGTCGTATTGATATGAATCACGGTATTTATCAGTTCTTTTCATGGGTTTCACCTCATTCAAGTTTTAACTGCAAATAATAAAGCTGATGATTGACTTTGACATTATTGTAATTTCAGAATACGAGCAATGTCAGTTGCAGTGTTTAATAAATTTTGTTCGCTATTTTGTAGGACATCTTCTAAAGTGCTAGGTGAAGAGATTATAGAATAGGCACTATCAATACCGAAATCGTAAACATGTTGATAATTTTCGCCTAGACTGCCACAAATCGCGATGACAGGAATATGATATTGTTTTGCAGCTAACGCAACGCCTACGGGTGTTTTACCAAAGATGGTCTGATAATCCATGCGTCCTTCTCCAGTAATAACGAGGTCTGCATCTTTAATTCTTTGATGAAAATCTGTAATGTCAAAGACGACATCAATACCTTTTGTTAAAGTTGTCTCACAAAACGCTAATAATGCTGCGCCCATACCGCCAGCTGCACCAGAACCTGGTATTTGATTAACGGACTTTCCTGTGCACATTTTTATCTTATCATGATAATGCGACATTGCGAAATCCAACTTTGGTATCATCTTTGCATCAGCGCCTTTTTGAGGACCATAAATATAGGTAGCACCATTTTCACCCAATAAAGGATTTGAAACATCGCAGGCCACTTTAAAGGTCACTTCTTTTAATCGCGAATCTAGATTGGTTATATCGATTTGTGCAATGTGAGCAAGATTAGCACCATTCATTTGTAATAAGTCCCCGTTTACATCAGTAAACTTTACGCCTAGTGCACTTAGCATACCTGTACCACCGTCATTTGTTGCACTGCCACCAATCCCTAAAATAATGGTCTTAGCACCATGATTTAATGCATCTTTAATTAGTTCACCGGTACCATATGATGATGTGTATAAAGGATTACGTTCCTCTTTTTCTAATAAATCCAAACCTGACGCTGCTGCCATTTCAATAATTGCAATTTGTTGTTCGTCTGCGCGTGCATAACATGCTTCAATAGGTCGCATTAAAGGGTCATTAACGATGACTGTATACTTAGTAGCACCTGTTGCATGCATTAAAGCATCTGTGGTACCTTCACCACCATCAGCCATCGGAATGATATCATAATGAAGGGTATTCCCATAAACATTAGTAAATGCCTGTTTTATAATATTGCCAACTTGCTGTGCGGTCATACTTTCCTTAAATGAGTCAGGAGCGATGACAATTTTTTGTAATTGCATAGTAGACATCCTCTCATTACTGTTGTCGCTCTTATTGTATATAAAATTACTAGTGAACTAAAGTAATCTCTATAGTGCTAATGAGTCGCGCGATAAATCAGTTACATTATAATGGCGTATAAGGATCAGGGGAAAGAGACTAAATTTGCTGTGAAAGGGTATAAAAACTGAAATAAGTATATTTGAAGAGAAGCGGATTGGCTCGCATATTCGAGTATGTTGGAGAACGCAGTTATACATATATTTTGATGTTGAGGAGTTACACATATGAAACTAACACAAACGCATGCTGAAATTTTAAAATTTATCATTGTTGGCGGCATTAATACGTTAAACTATTATGTTGTCTATTTATTGCTGTTAAAATTATTACACATTGAATATATGATTAGTCATATTACCGGATTTATAGTCGCTTTTGTGATTTCGTATTATTTGAATTGTTATTTTGTTTACAGGGTAAAACCTACTTGGAGAAAATTCATTAGTTTTCCAATTACGCAGATTGTCAACGTAAGCTTACAAACAGTTTTATTATATGTATTTGTATCCTGGCTAAATTTGCCAGCAGAAATTGCACCATTTGCTGGTTTAATTATTACGATACCCATCACATTTATATTATCTAAATGGATTTTAAAAGATAGTAATTAAAGTAGCGTAAACCACTAAAAAACGCTTTACTCGAACTTTAATATTGCGTGAAATATAATAAATAAATGATATAATATAATGGTCGCCTAACATCTCGGGCGTTACTTTAACGCAGAGAGGAGGTGTATTTAGATGTTCAATTTATTAATTGACATCATGACTTCAGCTTTAAGCGGCTGTCTTGTTGCGTTTTTTGCACATTGGTTACGAACGCGCAACAATAAAAAAGGTGACAAATAACCAACACCTAAATAAATCCCCTCACTATGGCAGTAGTGAGGGGATTTGGTGTATTTAGATGTTCAATTTATTATGTAACTAATTATAGCATTGATGAACAAGGTGTGCAATGTATTTTTACAATATTACAATTAATGGATTTAATTATATTTGAATTAAGTATTTTGAAAAATGATTTAATAGTTGAGTCATAGGATCATTAGATAAAGAGAATAATCAATTATAGGGACATTGGGATACAAATCAATGTACTAGACTCTACAAGGCTATACTCAGGGACCCAACATAGAGAAATTGGATTCCCAATTTCTACAGACAATGCAAGTTGGCGGAGCCCCAACATAGAGTTTTACTCATGTATTCCTATTTTTAAGTACATATTAGCTGTGGCTAAGGATAAAGAATCATTACATAATAAATCATTAGTGGCTCTTTATCATTTCTGCCCCATAACATTGTGAATTTTTAAAAGAAATGTGTCACAAATCCACGCGACATTGATAATCGTTATCAACTAATATATGATGTACTTGTAATAAGTATTAATTTTTAACAAATAACAAATTTATATTATGTATATCATCCAGTGAAATAAATAATATAAGCGGCTTAATTTAGATTATTAATTGAAAGGAGTTACATATACGATGAACAATCAGACAAATTGGATAAAGATACTCAGCGGATTTGCTTCTGATAGTAAATGGAAAATTATGTTATCAATTTTGTTGTCTATCATCAGTGTCTTTTCTGGATTAGTTCCATATTGGGCAGTCTTTAAAATTATTTTAATGATGATTAACAATGCATATACGATTAATTCGATTATGGTTTATATCTTTATTGCTTTAATCGCTTATATTTCACAAGTGTGTTGTTTTGGAGCGTCAACGATGCTATCACATATTACGGCATATGAAATTTTATCTGAAATTCGTAAAAAATTAGCTCAAAAATTAATGCGTCTCCCTTTAGGCGTAGTGGAATCTAAGAAAATAGGTGAATTAAAAAATATATTTGTCGATAAGGTTGAAACAATAGAATTACCTTTAGCACATATGATTCCTGAAGTTATAGGAAACTTACTTTTGTCAGCTGCTATCTTTTTATACATAATGCTCATTGATTGGCGTATGGCTAGTGCCTTATTAGTAACGATACCAATTTCAATTTTCGCTTTTAAAAAAGTTATGTCTGGATTTAATGAGACATATGCTGAACAAATGAAATCGAATAATTATATGAATAGCGCCATTGTTGAATATATTGAAGGTATTGAGGTAATTAAAACATTTAATCAATCTCAAAGCTCGTATAAAAAATATCAAGATGCAGTAGATAATTATAAAATACATACTTTAAATTGGTTTAAAAATACATGGGGCTATATGAATTTAGGTGCAAGTGTACTACCTTCGACGTTTTTAGGGATTCTACCTGTTGGCATGTACTTGATATCTATCAACCAATTAAATTATGCAGAATTTTTTATTTGTATTGTATTATCTCTCGGTGTCGTAGCACCGATTAAGAATTTTACTAATTATGTGAATCATTTAAAATCAATCCAATATGCGTTAACTGAAGTAAATCAAATATTAATCTTAGAAGAGTTAGCATTGTCATCACGATTTATGGAACCTCAAAGTTATGAAATTGCTTTTAATAATGTGGGTTTTTCATATACAAATGATAAGGACGAAAGAGTCTTTAAGAATCTATCATTTACGGTACCAGAAAATCATTTTACGGCGATTGTTGGGGAATCTGGTAGCGGTAAGTCAACTATAGCTAAGCTCATATCAAGGTACTGGGATGTAACGACTGGAGAAATCACGATTGGTAATGTAAACATAAAAAATATAGAACAAAAGCAACTTAACGAATTAGTTGGTTATGTAGGACAAGATAACTTTTTATTAAATCTTACTTTTAAAGAAAATATTAAACTTGGCAATCCAGAAGCTACGGATGAGGCAGTTGAAAAAGCTGCCAAGTTAGCACAATGTCATGAATTTATTGAAAAGTTGCCAGATGGATATGATACGAATGTTGGTACAGTGGGAGATAAATTGTCTGGTGGTGAAAAACAACGAGTCACTATTGCAAGAATGATATTAAAAGATGCGCCTATCATTGTATTAGATGAAGCGACTGCTTACGTTGATCCAGATAGTGAACAAAAAATCCAAGAAGCACTAAATGTGTTGACACGCAATAAAACGCTTATAGTTATTGCACATCGTTTATCTACTATTCAACATGCAGATCAAATTATTGTATTAGGTAATCAACAAATTTTGGAGAAAGGCTCACATCAATTGTTGCTAAAATTAGAAGCTCATTACAAAAATATGTGAGATATGCATATGCATACAAAAGACTGGGGTATCAATACCGAAAGTAATTAAGTTGATGAGTAAAGGAGGTTAAACATGTTTAGGATTACATTTAAGATTTTAAATTGGGTATCGCCATATAAAACAAGGATGGTTTTAGGATTTATCATGTCATTTTTAAATGCAATATTTATTGCACTGCCTATTTTTTTGGCTTCACAAATATTTAATAATGTAGTATCTAATAAATCTATATATGGAAAAGATATTTTTAATGTTGTAATCATCATGATTATATTAGTGCTTGGTCGGTTTATTACAGCATATTTGAAAAGTAAAAATCAGGAGAGTATTGCTTATGAAATGAGTGCGAATGAACGTTTAAATATTGGTAATAAATTAAAAAACGTTCCTTTAGGATATTTTAATACGCATCACTCAAATGAGTTAACAACTATTGTTACTACAGATTTAACATTTCTAGAAAACTTTGCCATGAAAATGGTGGATATTGTCATTAATGGATACATATTAATTTCAGTACTTATCTTGTCTTTATTGGTCGTATCATGGCAAGTAGCATTATTAGCATGCATTGGTGTATTATTATCATTTTTAGCTATTCAATTATTGGAAAACAAGAGTAAAAAAAATGCGCCAACGTATCATTATGCACAAAATCAATTAATTGAAAAAGTGGTAGAAGTTATCCGTGGCATTCAAGTAATAAAATCATTCGCGAAAGAAAATACGAGTCTTAAAAGTTTTAACCAAGCAGTCAATGAAAGTAAACGTATAAATACAAAAATAGAAATGCAATATATCCCATTCAATTTATTGCATTTACTTAGTTTAAAAGTTGTTTCAATAATGATTGTATTAGTTGCATGCTTATTATATATGAATCATAGTATTGATTTACCTACCCTTATTATGATTTCAATTTTTTCATTTGTGATATTTGATAGTGTTGAAAATATTAATAGTGCTGCACACGTACTTGAAATGATAGATATGACGATAGATGATATTGAAAAGATAAAAAATGCTCCAGAACTGGATGAGAATGGAAAAAATTTGACGATTAAAAATGAAAATATCGCTTTTCAAAACGTGAATTTTTCATATGATGATAAACAAGTGATAAAGAATGTGAATTTTGAGATACCTACACAAACATCAACAGCAATAATTGGACCTTCAGGAAGTGGGAAATCTACATTATGTCACTTACTCTTGCGCTTTTATGATATCGATGATGGAAATATTCGCATCGATGGTGTTGATATTAAAGATATGACATTAAGTACGTTAATGTCGAAAATTAGTGCAGTATTTCAAAAGGTGTATTTATTTAATGATACGATTGAAAATAACATATTGTTTGGCAATCCAGGTGCAACGAAAGAAGAAATTATTCGTGCAGCGAAGCAAGCATGTTGCCACGACTTCATCATGTCATTACCTGAGGGATATCAAACAATGCTAAATGAAAAAGGTAGTAATTTATCTGGCGGAGAAAAGCAAAGGATTTCTATTGCTAGGGCGATATTAAAAGATGCACCAATAATTATTTTAGATGAAGCAACTGCAAGTATTGACCCTGAAAATGAACAGCTGATTCAAACGGCAATTAATGAATTAAGTAAAGGCAAAACAGTAATTACAATTGCACATAAACTTGAAACTATTAAAAATGCAGATCAGATTATAGTGCTCAATGAAGGTGAAATAATTCAAAAAGGTAGTCATGATGAATTAATTCGAAAACCAGGAATGTATCAAGACTTTATAAGAATAAAAAGTAAATCAGCAGGCTGGAAATTATAAATAATAGTTTAATATGGAATCAGAATTTGGAAATAAAAAGGGTGATAGATAATCAACAGCAAAATAAATCCCCTCACTAGGGCAATAGTGAGGGGATTTGGTGTATTTAGATGTTCAATTTATTATGTAACTAATTATAGCATTGATGAACAAGGCGCTCAACGTAATATTACAATTAATGAATTGTTTCACAACATGGTAAAGCTAGGATGTCTTTTTATTAAGAAATAATGCAATTATTAATTTTAACTGACATATTTTATCGAATCGCTGTTTATATCTGTCCGAATTCCGTAAGAAGCCTTAGTCATTTCAATAGCAAGGTCAAAATTTTGACAAAATTTATAGTTATACTGAGAAGTTTAAATTCATGTTTTCTTGAAAAACATGCGCCTTAAATGTAAACTTATTAATTATAAAAGTTTACATTTGGATTGAGGTGCTTATTTTTTATGAGGATTTTTATTACAAGTACGAATACTGATGTAGGCAAAACCTATGTTACAAAGCATTTATACCATGCTTTGAAAAGACGTGGTCATCGTGTTTGTGTTTTTAAACCATTTCAAACTGAGGAACGCCAAGACGGGACGTTTCCAGATTTAGAAGTATTTAAAAATGAATGTGATTTAAGCTATGACATAACGTCACTTTATACTTTTAAGCAACCTGTATCACCACACCTTGCATTTAAAATGGCAGATCAAATTTTTCTAAATAAGCAGCGTGTATTAGATAAGGTAAAAGTTTTAGATAAGGAATTTGATTTTATCTTAATTGAGGGTGCTGGGGGAATTGCCGTACCAATATATGAAGGTACAGATGATTTCTACATGACTAAAGATCTAATCAATGATTGTGCAGATTGTGTCATTAGTGTGTTGCCATCAAAATTAGGTGCTATTAGCGATGCCATTGTTCACCAAGATTATGTTAATCAGAATGTATCGGCGAGTAATTTTTTAATTATGAATCGCTATACAGACAGCTATATTGAAAAAGACAATCAAATTACGATTGGAAAATTAACAAATAAAACAGTCTATACATTTGAAGAACATGCCACGTATGAAAATTTCTCAGAAGCATTTTTAAAACAATTAATAGGAGTTAAAAATGAATTACACACAACAACTTAAACAAAAAGACTCAGAATATGTTTGGCATCCATTTACACAAATGGGTGTATATAGCAAAGAAGAAGCAATCGTCATTGAAAAAGGAAAGGGTAGTTACCTTTACGATACGAATGGCAATAAATATTTAGATGGTTATGCATCGTTGTGGGTCAATGTGCATGGTCATAATAATAAATACTTGAATAAGGTAATTAAAAAGCAACTCAATAAAATTGCCCATTCTACGCTGCTAGGATCATCAAATATTCCATCAATAGAACTTGCGGAAAAATTAATCGAAATCACGCCGAGTAATCTAAGAAAAGTATTTTATTCTGATACAGGCAGTGCGTCTGTTGAAATCGCAATAAAGATGGCATATCAGTATTGGAAAAATATTGATAGAGAAAAATATGCCAAGAAAAACAAGTTTATAACGCTAAATCACGGTTATCATGGGGATACGATTGGTGCGGTAAGTGTTGGTGGTATCAAGACCTTTCATAAAATATTTAAAGACTTAATATTTGAGAATATTCAAGTAGAAAGCCCATCTTTCTATCGCAGTAATTACGATACTGAAAATGAAATGATGGCAGCTATTTTAACGAATATAGAGCAAATTCTAATTGAAAGAAATGATGAAATCGCAGGGTTTATATTGGAACCGTTGATTCAAGGTGCGACAGGCTTGTTTGTTCATCCTAAAGGCTTTTTGAAAGAAGTCGAGAAATTGTGCAAAAAATACGATGTCTTATTAATTTGTGATGAGGTAGCAGTTGGTTTTGGGAGAACTGGGAAGATGTTTGCATGTAATCATGAAGATGTTCAACCGGATATTATGTGTTTAGGTAAGGCGATTACAGGTGGCTATTTACCACTTGCAGCAACGTTGACGTCTCAAAAAATTTACGATGCGTTTCTAAGTGATTCGCACGGTGTGAATACCTTTTTCCATGGTCATACATACACCGGAAATCAAATCGTTTGTACGGTTGCATTAGAAAATATAAGACTTTATGAAAAACGTAAGTTATTGTCACAAATTGAAACGACATCATCAACACTTGAGAAACAGTTACATGCGCTGAAGCGTCATAGAAATGTTGGTGATGTAAGAGGACGAGGCTTAATGTTTGGAGTTGAATTAGTTACAGATAAAGATAGTAAAACGCCGTTAGAAATTGAAAAAGTTGAACGTATTGTACGTAATTGTAAAGAAAACGGGCTAATGATTAGAAATTTAGAAAATGTCATTACGTTTGTGCCAGTGTTAAGTATGTCAAATAAAGAAGTAAAAACGATGGTACGTATTTTTAAAAAGGCAGTACATAACATTTTAGATAGGAAGTGTTAATATGAATTTGGCTAAACGCATATTACAAGGGGAACAATTAACAAAAGAGACTGTATTGAAAATTTATGAGGATACTAATATTGATACCTTAGATTTATTAAATGAGGCGTATATTTTAAGAAAACATTATTTCGGTAAAAAAGTAAAATTAAATATGATTTTAAATGCTAAAAGTGGTATATGTCCCGAGAATTGTGGGTACTGTGGACAATCACGAGATATTAAAGAAAAACAGCGATATGCTTTAATTCCAGAGGAACAAATTATCGATGGAGCAAAGGTGGCACATGATAATCATATTGGAACATATTGTATTGTTATGAGTGGTAGAGGACCGAGCGATAAAGAAGTTGATCATATTAGTAACACTGTAAGAACGATTAAATCTCAACACCCGCAACTAAAAATATGTGCATGTTTAGGATTAACGAATGACGAACAAGCTAAGAAACTTAAGTCAGCTGGTGTAGACAGATATAACCACAATATTAATACAAGTGAAAATTACCATGATAACGTCGTGACAACGCATAGTTATAAAGATAGAACAGATACGATAGAACTAATGAAAGCGAATAATATCTCACCATGTTCTGGCGTGATTTGTGGTATGGGAGAATCTAATCAAGATATTGTTGATATGGCATTTGCTTTGAAAGAAATGGATGCCGACAGTATTCCGATTAATTTTTTGCATCCAATCAAAGGCACAAAGTTTGGAAGTATGGATGATTTAACACCAATGAAATGTTTAAGAATCGTAGCATTATTCCGATTAATCAATCCTACGAAAGAAATTCGTATTGCTGGAGGAAGAGAGGTCAACTTACGTTCGTTGCAGCCATTAGCATTAAAAGCGGCGAATTCAATATTTGTCGGTGATTATCTAATTACTGGTGGGCAACCGAACCAATTAGACTACGATATGATTAATGATTTGGGCTTTGAAATTGATTATGACACTTGTGAAAATAAGGAAAACAAGAATGATGTTTCAAGAGCAAATTGATTTATTACAACAGAAAGGGTTATATCGGTCGCTTAAATCGGTAGGGTATATAGATAGACAGTATATTGAAGTAGAAAATAAGCGATGTACGAATTATACATCTAATGATTATTTAGGATTAGGACAAATAGCGTTTGATAAGGATGATTTCGAAAGATTTATGCGGAAGTATAGTTATCACTTATCAAGTTCAAGATTAATTAGTGGAAGTTCGACAGCTTATGAAGAAATTGAAACAATGTTAGCAGGTTGGCTCGGATATAGTGCATGTACTATCTTAAATAGTGGTTATGATGCTAATTTGGCGTTATTTAATATTTTCAAAAATACAAATTGTGTCGTGTTTTCAGATCAAGAAAATCATGCGAGTATTATTGACGGTATTAAGTTAAGTGGTTTAGAAAAAGTGATATATAAGCATTTAGATATTGCTGATTTAGAAAAAAGGTTAGCGGAATGCCCTAATCAAAATATACAAAAAATAATCATATCTGATAGTGTATTTTCAACGAATGGCGACGTTGTGGATATTGGTCAATTAGTCTCATTAAAGCATAAATATAACGCAACACTGATACTCGATGTTTCACATAGTTTTGGAATAGAGAATTACTCGAATTATCAAGGTGTAGATATACTCACTTCTAGTTTATCTAAAGCATGTGGTGCATACGGGGGTGTGATTTTAAGTTCAAATGATGTGAAGGATATGTTAATTAATCACGGTAGACCACTCATCTACTCAAGTAGTTTGCCAATTTATAATTTGTATTTTATAAAAAGAAATATTGAAAAGTTAATAAATGCTGATGATAGACGCACTAAATTAAATAGTTTGAGTAAATATTTTAACCAAAAGTTAAAAGCGCTCAATGTTAATTATAATAGTTCAAACTCGCCGATTAAGTTTATTGAGTTTGATGACATAGAAGCGGCTGAGAATATTCATCAAACATTATTAAAGCATCATGTGTTTACAAGTTATTTAAGGTATCCAACTGTGACTAAGCCAATGTTAAGAATATCATTGTCGTATTTTCATACTGAACAAGATGTAGATAGGTTGTTTGAAATTTTGCATCAAGAAGATTGAGGTGATCGTCATGTATAGTATAAAAATGCGTTCTAGCAATCAAGATGTTCATATTAGTGGTGCTGAAACGATTTGTGAGTTTGACAAAATAGAACAGACGGTACAAAGGTTTTATAATAAAGGTTTTTTTCATGAAAATGGGCAACCGGATTTTCTCAATATAAAAATACAAAAAATTATGGAACCGATTCAACAAATAAAAGCATTACAAATTATTGAGGATGATAAAGCAAATCTCCAACATTTAACACAAGAATGTGGTGTCACTGAACAAGCGCTAAATCAAGGGATGACATATATTAAAAATGAAACGGTTTATACAGGAGCTATTATTCTATCTGCTATATCTGGTAAACGTTTAGATTCATTTGGACAAAGGGGGATTAGGGCAACGCATTTTTCGTTTGAAGATATAAATAATAAAGGTGATCTTAATGAAAGAGTGACTGATGCCTTAGCAATTGCTAGTTGTATCAATGCGCATCCGTATATCAAAGGAGAACTTTGTGTGTCCGATGACTTAACGTATACGACAGGTTATTTTGCCTCTGCTAAAATTGGTTATCATCGATTATTTGATATTAAACCAGTTAATACGAGATATGGAGGCAGAATAATATTTGTGGACGATCGTATTGATTTAAATCATTACATATCATTTTTAGAAAGCACACCGAAGCAAGTTGTTTATGAAACGGTATAGGAGTTTTAGTATGACATCAAAAGATATTACTCAAATTAGTGTCATTGCTGCGATTTTAACCATTTTGGCAGTTTTGAAAATACCATCCATTATACCGGGATTAGATTTTCAATTATCTGCACCGGTAGCATTATTAATATTAGCTTTCTTTGGAATTAAAAAGTACTTTTTAGGTGGGCTTTTATCAAGCGTATTATTGCTGATATTTGGCGTATTTAATCCAATTAATGTGATTATTTCTATTATATTTAGAGTTATAGCTATTGCAGTTGTTTATTTATTGAAAATAAATGTACTATCATTAATTTTAGCAAGTGTATTAGGCAGTTTGATATCTAGGCTACTATTATCTATTATTTTAAATTTACCTGTGTGGGTAGTGTTATTAAACGCGATTCCAGGCGTAATATTCACTTTAATTGTAGCTATTCCTTTATATCTCACATTGAGAAAAAGAATGGCAGTCTTACTAAGATAATAAATCAAAACACGGTCGTCACAATTACTGTTGGCGACCGTGTTTTACTAGCTATTTATTGTTTTCAGTTTCTTTTGTATCTAACAATTTCACTTTGTGATTTTCCCAATCAATTTCATATGTTGATTTAAATGTTCTAGTTTTAAAGTTTTTATAATTTGCGCCTGCCCAGTAGAAGCCATTCCAACGAATTTGGTATAAATCCATTTCACGTTGATAAGTTACTGTAATTTTAGATTTTTTAGCGCCATCTTGTCTGTGTGATAGTACGCTTAAAAATTCTGGATTGAAGTTACTTCTAGATAATAATGGCATTTGGTGTTGCGCTATGAAGTTTTGGCCAGCGTATGCACTGCTTTGTCTGCCAGCTAAGAAGAGTTCATTACCGTATGTTGGGTGGAAGCTATCTCGTCCATAAGGTCCCCAACCATTATTCATAATTTTATGTGCTTCAACTCCCCAGCCAACATTTTTATAATTTGTGTTGCGACTTAATGTTGTTCTGTAACTTTCTTGTTTATAATTAATTGTTTCAGAAAAAGCTGTATTTCCATTAAGTCCACCAGATAAACCATTAGAGATACTAATGTCACCACCAAATGTATAGCCTAAAGTGTTTTGAACTTGAAACTCTTCATTTTGATTTTTTGGTGCATAATCAACGACGTTTACTGAATCATTAGATTGTGAGCTTATAGATACATTGTATTTAGCTCCCCAATATAATTTTGAAAAGTCATAGTCATTAGGATTAGGTTTCACAAAGCCTGAGTTAATATTCCCAGTAGCTTTAAGTACTAAAGTATCCTTATCATAACTTTTATCTTTGATGAAATTAAATGTTAAAATCTGTGAAATTTTAAATTTATCAGAATCTGCTGTGGCTGTTGTTTTGTATAAAGTAACTTTGTCATCGACTTTTTTTACGCTGACTGGTGTGATTTTGCCTTCAGCATTAGCAGTACCAGAAAGTAATAATAATGCCATAGATGTAGCAACGGATGATTTGACTAATTTATTCATTTTCATATCAATTCTGTCCTTTCACCTTGATTTCATGAGTCTTCCAATTGACCTCGTATTTCACAGTGTAGTTTCTATTTACAAATGCATTATGGATTCTATGACCATCTAAATAACTATTGCCATAATGTGTTGATCTTTTAATGGCATGAGTGACATCCATGTTTCTTCCGTAAGTAATTTCGAATTCGCTTGTATCGCTTGAACCTTTTTCATGAGATACTGTGGCGATAAATGAAGGGTTAAATCCACTTTGTACAAGAGGTGGCAAATCACTGTCTGGAACGAAATAATCTCTAGGATCTTTACTATGAGGTTTGTAGCCTACAAATAAATCGCTATCAAATGCTGATTTTTGACCTGATTCAGTGGCGAATGAATTCGCTTTGACGCCCCATAAAACACTTTTTGAGTTTTGTTGTTCTACTTCACTTACATAATTTTGTTGTGTATAGCTAATCGATTTAGAATAGTTAAATGATCCATTACCACCGAGTGATGGGGCTGATTGGAAATTACCACCGATATTGTATCCTAATGTCTGACTCACGTTTGTAGATTCAATTTTATTTTTAGGTAAATAATTAATTAAAGAAACATATTTATCATTTGTTTTCAAACCAATATTATATTGGAATGGCCATCGCATAGATTTAATATGATTAGTGTTTTTATAGTTGTAATATGTTGTTCTAGAGCTAATGAATCCTTGCATCTTTAATATCAAAGCATCTTTGTTATATTTTTTATCCTTCACAAAATCAAATTGAATATTTTGAGTCACGCCCCATTTATTACTTGTTTTATCTTCTGTCCTTTTGATAATTTCTATATCGCTTCCTTTACCGATGTCTTCAGTATCGTTGGCAGCTTTAGCATTTTCTAATAACGGATTGGCAAGAGGGGCAAGTAAGCTCACAGATAAAGTTGTAGCTAATATTTTATTTTTAAGCATAAGTTTCACTTTCTTTCTATAATTTTATTTAACTTAATTAAATAATAATATATTTTGAGCGTTATTATAATTAACTGTTCATTAACAATTGACCATTATCAACTTTTTTTACAATTAAGTTAAAAATGCCATAATTCCGTTCAATTTAACCTTTTTTGTTTGGAATGCTAAAAGACAGTTTTGTGAGAAGTATAGTTGATAAAGCCTTGGTATTGTTGACAGTTGTAAACAAATTAAGGTAACCGCTTGCACGAATATCTTACTTTTATTTTTAATTAATGTTTGTAAAATACAAATTGTTCTTTTTTGCGATTTTTGATGAATCCATATAAAAGTTAATTATTTATTAACTTGAGAATATTTATTTAAGCTTTCAAGTTAAATTGCTTCATCTGTATTATTTGTGTATCTACCATGGCGCGATACTTTGTTCTTATAAAAATCAGTTGTTATTATTAAATTTAATGTACGATAAAATAATTTAATGTTATGAGGCTGATTCAATATGTTAAAAAATCCTGAGACAAGTATGAAGTGTCCCAGGATTTTATAAAATGATTGAACTGTTTACTTAGGTGTGATGCTTTTAATTTTTACTTCATGTGTTTTCCAGTTCACTTCATATTTAACTGTAACGTTTCGGTTTTTAAAAGCATCATGTTTTCTATCAACGGCTAAACGATGTCTTGTCACGTATGCATATGTAGCATCCATGTTTCTGCCGTAAGTGATTTCAAACTCGCTTTTATCACCTTTACCTCTTTCGTGTGACAATGTTGTAATAAATGATGGATTAAAGCCACTTTGAATTAAAGGAGGTAGTTGATTATCTGGGACGAAATAGTCTCTTGCTGCTGGACCAGTTGGGTCTTGTGCAAATAAGTATTGATCATATGCAGATACTTGACCATTCGGTGTAACGAATGAATTTGCTTTCACTCCCCATTTAACACCTTTAGAGTTCTGACTTTCTACTTCAGTAACATAGTTTTTTTGATTATAACTAATTGTTTTAGAGTAGTTGAATGAGCCACTGCCTCCGATTGATGGCGCTGATTGGAAGTTTCCGCCGATATTATAGCCTAATTTCTGACTAACATCTGCTGAATCAATTTTATTTTTAGGAAGATAATTGATTAAATCAACATTAGAGTCTTTCGTTTTCAAACTGATATTATATTGAAATGGCCATATCATTCTTTTAATATATGGATATTTTTTTAAGTCTGAATATGTTGTTCTAGAGCTGATGAAGCCTTGCATCTTAACAACTAGGGCATCTTTGTTATATTTTTTATCTTTTACAAAATCAAATTGAATGTTTTGAGTTATAGCTAATCGTTTGCTAGTAATGTCTTGTGTTCTTTTGATGATTTCTGCACCTTGGCCGATATCTTCTATCTTATTTTCTGCTTTAGAAATTTCTATAAATGGATTGGCTAAAGGGGCTATTAAACCAACTGCTAAAGTTGCTGTTAATATTTTATTTTTAATCATAGAAATCACTTTCTTTCTATTTAATTTTAAGTTCATATATATAATAATCCATTTGTAAGCGTTTCCGAATTAACTATTCGTTAAAAGTTAATTACTATCAACATGTATTGAAGGGACATTTTTAGCATTGTTAAATGATGTTTTTGCATTATGTTATGTTTAAAAGATTTATTGGTCGCAGGCGTTTATATAGCTACATAACTATGTTTTGCAAGTCTTATTCAATTAAATTGTCGTTTAATTATGGTGCTTGTAGTGGTAGAGGAATAGATTGCGCAATAGTTTGTGAAAATTTGAAGTTAATAAAGTTGAGATGATTCAACTAAATGATGAACTATTCGTTAACGATGTAAGGATTATTTAACAAGTTGCAGGTAAAAAAGTGGGCTGACAAATAGCGAAGAAACATTTAATTGATGGAAAATAAAAAAAAGAACCGCAGATTCGATTGAGAATCAACGGTTCTTTTTAATCACGGTTTATTACGAAAATTATTTAAAAAATGATGTAAAACTAGAGAAGATATTTTTGATTGATGCTGCTGTTTCAGCTGTAGTTATAGCAGCTTTAACTACGTTTGGATTTTGATAAAATGCATATAATACTTTACCTGTGTTTAAAGTTTCAGTTACATAGTTTCTTACTTGTGCATATGATTTAGATACATAATTTTTTTGATCTTCAACTTTTAATGGTTGGATGTATGATTTGTATCCATTACCAAAAACTGATAGTACAGTTTTATCTATTGTACCTTTATATTTAAAATATTTATCAGTGTAGTACTTTGCTGTATCATATTTTTCTTTATAGCTTTTATAAGTATCTGTTAAATACTTGTAACCATAGTTAAATGAATCTTTTAATGATTGGTAGTAACCTAGTAATTTAGATTGAGGAACCTCAACTTTTGGTGATTGAATTTGAGGGACTTCAACTTTTGGTGATTCTGCTTTAGGCTTTTCAATTTGTGGTGATTGAATTTGAGGAGCCTCAACTTTTGGCGCCACTTTCTTTTCAGCATCTTTTTGAGCTACTAATGCGTCTAATTGTTTCTGTAAATGCTCTTTTACATCCATAGGTGCTTTATTAACTTCACGTTGTGCTAAACGTCTGTTTTCAATTGAATCTTTTTCATTTAATTTTGAGATTGCATCATTTGCTGATTTCACACGCTCATCATGACGAACGATTGCTTTTTCAATTGAAACTTTTTCTACAAAGCGGTTATTTTTATCGCGTAAATCTTTAGGTAATTTTGAGTTAGCTTCATATGCTGCTGATTTATCGTGTGGTGCTTTGTTATCTTGGAAATCTTTAATTGCTTTATCCGCATTTTCAATATTTTGACGTTCTTTAGCTTTAGAAGATTGTACTGATTCTACCCAAACTTGTTGGCTTCTATCAGGGTTTTCTTTAATTTGTGCAATGTAATTATTTTTTTCTTGTTCAGTTAAGTTATCATTTTTAAGAACATTGTAAAAAGCGTTTTGTTGTGCAACACGTCGGTCTGGGTTCTTGCTGTCTTTAAGTGATTCAGAGAATACTTCTTGTGCACGTTCTGGGTGTTCGCGTAATGTTTTGATGTATTGGTTACGTTGTTCTTCTGTGATACCTTTTAGATGTAATACTTGATAAAAAGCTTTTTGTTGATCTGTTACGTAGTTGTTTTGAGTTGTTTGGTGCTTAGTTGAAGTTTGTTGCGTGTTTTCACTCGCTTTTGCTTCCCCATTTGAAATCATTGTAGCTAAAGTAATTGTTGCTGCCCCAACTAGCAACTTCGAGATATATTTATTTTTCATGTGTATTCCCTTTCTTTTTACATATTAAATTTATTGTATGCTTTTAGAATTTATCACATGAGAATACAAATGGAAATTAACTAATTATTAACTAATGTTAACTAATAGATTAACTAGTGTTAACTATGTAAAAAAGCGTTTAATTCAGAACATTCAGCGTATTTTAAGTAAGGAAGTACTATATGGATAAATGCAATAGTTTGCTAATAAATAGAGGAGAAAATTGTCTTTCGAAGAGAGTTTGGTAGAGTAAAAAGCTCATTTAATTTGTCACTGATGCACTTTTTCTTCTATATAATTAGGTCACGACATTAGATAGAATCGCAACTCATGCATAGGGTCCCAACATAGAAACTTTCGAGGCGAAAGTTAACAAGTAGGAAGAGTTGGGTATCTTTCTAACAAATAAATTTGAAGAAGACAAAGGAACGTAGTAGGACGTAAAACGTCAACTGCATAAGCCTTTCTAACAAATAAATTTGAAGAAAATAGAGGAACGCATTAGATAGCTTCGCTACTAATGCATAAGCCTTTCTAGCTCATAAAATTCGCAGAAAGGCTAAAAAATATTTTTAGGGGTTGCGAATGAATAAATTAGTTTAATTTTATAAAAATTTATAAAAATTAAAAACGTTGTAAATTTAAAATAAATCATTCATAATATTGTTATTATACTAATTCAAGGTGGTTCAACGCATGTCTCATAATGAAAATCTTAAATTGGCGCAACGCGGTGCTTATTTGAGTTTAATTGTATATATAATCTTATCTATTGTTAAGTATGTCACGGGTTTTGTCTTTAACTCTGCAGCTGTAAGAGCCGACGCATTAAACAATATGACAGATATTATTGTTTCTTTAGCTGTTATTATTGGATTGAAAATTTCAATTAAACCTGCTGATCGAAATCATCCTTATGGCCATTTGAAATCTGAAAATATTTCTTCATTATTGGTGTCATTTGTCATTATGTTTGTAGGTATCCAAGTAGTTATTCAAAATGCACCTCGTTTGTTCAAAGAAGATGACGTTGTACCTAACGCAATAACAATTATCGTCAGCTTAATCAGTGGTCTTATAATGTTGATTGTATTTGCAGTCAATCAAAGCCTAGCGAAAAGAACGAAAAGTAGTTCTTTAAATTCTGCTGCCAAAGATAATTTATCAGATAGTTTAGTCAGCATTGGAACGGCGATAGGATTAATTTTTACGCAAATTGGTTTCCCAATTGTCGATATTATTTTAGCAACATTGCTAGGCTTACTAATCGTTTATACTGGATTTGGTATTTTTAAAGAAGCAATTTTTATGTTGAGTGATGGTTTCAATGAAACTGAATTAGAAGCGTATCGCAATGATATTTTAGAAGTTGATGAAGTACAAAAAGTTAAAAGTATTAAAGGGCGTTACCATGGAAGTAGTGTGTTTATTGATGTCACAATTGTTGTAGATGCTAACCTTTCCTTAGTAGAAGCGCATCAAATTTGTGACAATGTCGAACATCATTTGCACAAAAAAGGTATTTCCTCAGTATACGTTCACCCAGAACCAGACCATCTATAATATATTTAAACGTCTTCATAGATAAATAAATATCTGAGGAGGCGTTTTTATTACGTTCTTTTTAGGTACGCCTAAAAATATTTTTCAAACCTTAGAAAAATGACGGACAAAGGTGTATAATATGATTTGTTATTAGGTGGTTATTGATTCATTTATGAATTAAAAAATGAAAATGGGGAATAGGATTTATGTATTTAATGTCTAGTGATAATTGATTTAATCATTGAATTTTAAAACATATTGAAAAGAAAATTGCTAAGATTAAATCATCTTAAAATATCCCTGAAATAACGTCCTAAAGATTAAAGGAAAGAGGTTATAAGTTATGCCAAAATTAATTTTATGTCGTCATGGACAAAGCGAGTGGAATGCTAAAAACTTATTTACTGGATGGGAAGATGTTAATTTATCTGAACAAGGTATTAATGAAGCGACTAGAGCAGGTGAAAAAGTAAGAGAAAATAACATTGCCATCGATGTAGCTTTTACATCTTTATTAACACGTGCTTTAGATACAACGCATTATATTTTAACTGAATCTAAACAACAATGGATTCCTGTATATAAAAGCTGGCGTTTAAATGAGCGTCACTATGGTGGATTGCAAGGCTTAAATAAAGATGATGCTAGAAAAGAATTTGGAGAAGAACAAGTACATATTTGGCGTCGTTCTTATGATGTGAAACCACCTGCTGAAACCGAAGAACAACGTGAAGCTTACTTAGCTGATCGTAGATATAATCATTTAGATAAACGTATGATGCCTTATTCTGAAAGTCTGAAAGATACTTTAGTTCGAGTGATACCATTTTGGACAGATCATATTTCACAATATTTGCTAGATGGTCAAACGGTATTAGTTTCTGCACACGGAAATTCAATTCGCGCATTGATTAAATATCTTGAAGATGTGTCAGATGAAGATATCATTAATTATGAAATTAAAACAGGTGCACCACTTGTTTATGAATTAACGGATGATTTAGAAGTTATAGATAAATACTACTTATAAAAAAAGAGCTGCATGTACACAAGGAGTGAGTGTATATGCAGCTCTTAAATATGTGAAGTAATGTAAGGAAATAGTTAAGTATAGAGTTTATATTAACGAGCTAGGGATACTCGAAAATATAGTTAGACATACAATATAGTCAAATTAAAACAATTATTTCGCTCTTTTATGTTGCTTAATAATCTTTAAAGCACGCTTTCTTGTTTTAATGTTAGGGCTATTTAAATTACGACGAGCAGTCTGTAAATCTAATTTCATCTCTATCCCTCCTTGTAAATATATTATGACCGATAATTACTCATATGTAAATAGTAATGATTACGTTTTAAAGAAATTGTAATAAAGTCGTGCTAATTTTTTTGAAAATGGGTATAATTACCGGATATCTAAAAATGAGTGTCGTTTTTTAGATGGTGAGGGGGAAGCTTTAAATGTCGAAGAAACAAAAATTAACGATGATTATTACTATGCTGATGGGTGGATTTTTTGGATTATTAAATGAAACACTATTAGTGACGGCTTTACCAAGTATTATGAAAGATTTTGAAATTTCATATACACAAGTTCAATGGCTGACAACAGCTTTTTTATTGACTAATGGAATTGTTATTCCTTTGTCCGCGCTTGTTATACAACGTTATACAACAAGACAAGTGTTTTTAGTGGGTATTTCTATCTTTTTCTTAGGTACATTACTCGGCGGTTTGAGTCCGCACTTTGCAACATTATTAGTTGCTAGAATTATTCAGGCGTTAGGTGCAGGTATTATGATGCCATTGATGATGACAACAATTTTGGATGTTTTCCAACCGCATGAACGCGGTAAATATATGGGGATATTTGGTTTGGTAATTGGCTTAGCACCAGCTATTGGACCTACTCTTTCAGGTTATCTTGTTGAATATTTTAACTGGAGATCACTTTTCCATGTTGTCGCTCCAATTGCAGCTGTGACATTTTTAATTGGATTTAAAACGATAAAAAATGTTGGAACTACAATTAAAGTACCTATTGATTTTATTTCTGTCATTTTTTCTGTACTAGGTTTCGGCGGGTTATTGTATGGAACGAGTTCAATTTCAGAAAAAGGTTTTGATAATCCTATCGTATTAGTATCTATGATTGGTGGTATTGTTTTAGTCGCATTATTTGTATTACGTCAATATCGGCTATCAACACCATTATTAAATTTTGCAGTATTTAAAAATAAACAATTTACAGTTGGTATCATTATTATGGGTGTCACAATGGTATCGATGATTGGTTCGGAAACAATTTTACCTATTTTTGTGCAAAATTTATTGCATCGTTCAGCTTTAGATTCTGGGTTAACTTTATTACCAGGAGCAATTGTTATGGCATTTATGTCGATGACTTCGGGTGCTTTATATGAAAAGTTTGGTCCTAGAAAGCTTGCTTTAGTAGGTATGGCGATTGTTGTTATTACTACGGCTTATTTTGTTGTAATGGATGAACAAACATCAACAATCATGTTGGCAACGGTTTATGCGATTCGAATGGTTGGTATCGCGTTAGGATTAATTCCAGTAATGACCCATACGATGAATCAATTAAAGCCAGAAATGAATGCACACGGTTCATCTATGACAAACACAGTACAACAAATTGCTGGTTCTATCGGAACAGCTGCATTAATTACTATTTTAGCTCATGCAAGTAAAAACTTTTCTCCAACTATGTCAGACTATAATGGCATGAACAAAATTGATATGATGAATCAAATTAAAGTTGATACGATGTTGCATGGTTATCACGCTGGATTTTTATTTGCATTATTGATTACAGTTGTTAGTTTCTTTTGTTCATTTATGTTACAAGGGAAGAAAAAAGAAGTTGATTCTCGTCAATAAATATAAGTTGCTAGCTATATAAAGCTTTTTAGCAAAAGTTCAACATATTGACTTATCCGGCATTTCAGATTAAAATATTTTTATTCCGATTAGAATAATAAGAATAAGGAGATATATTCTATGAAAAGACTTTTATTTGTGATGATAGCTTTCGTTTTCATATTGGCTGCATGTGGAAACAATTCGTCGAAAGACAAGGAAGCTAATAAAGATAGCAAGACAATTAATGTTGGTACTGAGGGGACTTATGCACCATTTAGTTTCCATGATAAAGATGGTAAATTAACTGGTTACGATATTGATGTTATTAAAGCAGTAGCTAAGGAAGAAGGTTTAAAACTTAAATTTAATGAAACTTCTTGGGATTCTATGTTTGCAGGTTTAGACGCAGGGCGTTTTGATGTAATCGCGAACCAAGTAGGTATTAATCCTGATAGAGAAAAGAAATATAAATTTTCTAAGCCTTACACATTCTCAAGTGCTGTTTTAGTTATTCGTGAAAATGAAAAAGATATTAAAGATTTTGATGATGTTAAAGGTAAGAAGTTAGCACAAACATTCACATCTAATTATGGTAAATTAGCTAAGGATAAAGGTGCTGATATTACAAAAGTTGATGGCTTTAACCAATCAATGGATTTATTATTGTCTAAGCGTGTTGATGGTACATTTAATGATAGTCTGTCATACTTGGATTATAAAAAACAAAAACCTAATGCTAAGATCAAAGCAATCAAAGGTAATGCTGAACAAAGTAGATCTGCATTTGCATTTTCTAAAAAAGCAGATGATGAAACAGTTCAAAAATTCAATGATGGCTTGAAAAAAATCGAGGAAAACGGTGAATTAGCTAAAATAGGTAAGAAATGGTTTGGTCAAGATGTTTCTAAATCTAAATAGCGAACAACAACATGCGCTAGATGCTGCAAAACAAGCTTTCGGACCTATGCTAGAAGGTTTGGTCAAATATTCAATTCCTATTACATTAGTTACATTTGTTTTAGGATTGATTATTGCATTATTTACAGCATTAATGCGAATTTCAACGAGTAAAATTTTAAGAAGTATTTCACGTGTCTATGTATCTATTATTCGAGGAACACCAATGATAGTACAACTATTTATCATATTTTATGGTATTCCAGAATTAGGTAGGTTATTAACAAATGACGCTGACAACCAATGGACATTGGCACCTGTAGTGGCTGCTATTATTGGTTTATCATTAAATGTAGGTGCGTATGCTTCGGAAATTATTCGTGGCGGTATTATTTCTATACCGAAAGGACAAACAGAAGCTGCATATTCTATCGGTATGACGTATGGTCAAACGATACAACGTATCATTTTACCGCAGGCAATTCGAGTGTCGATTCCTGCACTAGGTAATACATTTTTAAGTTTAATCAAAGATACATCATTATTAGGATTTATTTTAGTGGCTGAAATGTTTAGAAAAGCTCAAGAAGTTGCGTCTACAACATATGAATATTTAACAATTTATGTGTTAGTTGCGCTAATGTACTGGGTGGTATGCTTTATTATTTCAATTATCCAAGGTATCTATGAATCTTATATTGAAAGAGGGTATCGCTCATGATTCAATTGAACAATATCCATAAATCATTTAATGATGTTGAAGTCATCAAAGGTATTGATTTATCTGTTGAACAAGGTGAGGTTGTAACCTTAATCGGTCGATCTGGTTCAGGTAAAACAACATTGTTACGTATGATTAATGCGTTAGAAATTCCAACTGAAGGTACAGTTTATGTTAACGGCAAAACATATACATCTAAAGATAAAAAATCACAAATAGAAGTTCGTAAACAGTCTGGTATGGTATTTCAAAGTTATAACCTTTTTCCGCATAAGACGGCATTAGAAAATGTAATGGAAGGTCTTATCACAGTTAAAAAGTTGAAAAAGGATGAGGCACGTGGGAAATCACTTGAGTTACTTGAGAAAGTTGGTTTAACACTTGTCAAAGATCAACGTCCACATGCATTATCAGGTGGTCAACAACAACGTGTTGCTATTGCAAGAGCACTAGCAATGAACCCTAAAGTGATGTTGTTTGATGAACCAACATCTGCACTTGATCCTGAACTTGTGAATGATGTTTTAAAGGTTATTAAAGATTTGGCTAATGAAGGCATGACAATGGTCATTGTGACACATGAAATGCGTTTTGCTAAAGAAGTATCTAATAACATTGTATTTATTCATGAAGGCATGATCGGAGAACAAGGGGCTCCAGAAGAGATGTTCAATCGTCCGAAAACAGAAGAATTAAGACGTTTCTTAAATGTTATAAATGAAGAATAATCAAATAGAACCACGTATCATGTTTTAGTATGGCGATGATGCCATATACATGATGCGTGGTTCTTTGTTATATTGCCAAAATCTTGGAGCAACCTGTTAACGACGTTTATGATTTAAGTATGTTTGTACCTTATATAGTAATGGTTTGATAGGCTTAATAAAGTCACCGATATACTCTTCTACATGTGCGTTAAAGCCTTTTTTGAATTGTTGTACGCCATAATCTTCTGATGACTCTGAAAAGTCACCGGTAATACCATAGAAATTATAGCGATCAATATGATGCGCTTTAGCAAACTTAATCATTTCCCACTGCAAATGGTAGGCACCCATATAAGCATTATATTTAGGGTTTGAACCACTAGATAAGTAATAAACTTCATGCTCATTGTAGATAAACAAAGCAGAAGCTAAGTTTAAGACTGCACCATCTTGTTCAATTTGTTCTATTGTATTGTCGATTTTACGCTTATTGCTATTTAGCTGTTGTTCTAGCTGTGTGCGTTTCGTTTTATTTTTCTTTGAATTAGGATTTTCTTCCAATGCCTCTTCAACACCTGAGAGTTCAGCTGTTAATTGCTGTTGCTTTAATTGTAAAGTTTTTAAATACTCGTTTAAATCAATATACGCCAACTTTAACATGGCGTGGTCATCGTATAACTTTTGCATTTCTTCAAAGTATGGTAACTCACGGAATTTGAAACCATGCTTTTCTTCGGCCATATGGAATAAGTCGAAAAAGGTTTGCGTTTCATCAATCGTTAACGTTTTAGTTTTAACACCAATATCATATGTTTTTTTAATATTACGTCTCGTTTGATAATCCATTTCTTTTAATAACTGGTCTTCTGTTTTATCCTTTAAATCTAATACAGATAACCAACGGATTTGACTCATTGAATCATAACCGACTGGAAAACCTTGATGCTTATAGCCTAATGTGTCCATTGTTCTAACAAATGCTCGGTTGTCATAAGACTTAACAATTTCACCGTCTGCATTGCGTAAATTTTCAATTAAATATGGATCTACAAGGACATATAAACAATTTTGTTTCTTTAAATATGACGTTAATGCTTTAAAGAAAAATGCTACTAATGATTGATTTGTATAATCCATCACTGGCCCGCGATGTGTATAAAAATATTTGAAAAATTTAAGTGTGCGTGCTTCTGTCAATAAGCATCCTGCAATCACTTGACCATTGTCATCTTTAACCCCTACAAGATGCACATCGCCTTTTAAATCAACTCTATGATTGTAATGAATAGCTGATTGTGTGTAATGTGAAAAATGCTTTGTTGTAAACGCATTGAACTCATCCGAAGTCAACGTTACAAAGTTCATTTTATCCCATCCCTCTCTGAATTGAACTGTAATTTTTGAATTTATTAATAATGCTATTTTTTTATTTTATCAAAAACTGATTGCAAATACACATAGAAAATGAAATATATTTTTCTTTGACTATACATAACTGTTATTTCTTTGGATATTTATATTAAATGCATTGGTAGTAGTTGTAGCGCATTGATGTTTGACGGTGTATAGTATTAATTATATTGAAAGTTAGTTGGAAGTTGATAGTAGGAGTGGGAGCATTGAAGCGATTTGTGGCGATGGTATTATTATTACTAGTCTTTATATCAGGATGTGGTAATGATAAATATGTGAAAGAAATAGATGAAGCAGTTAAAATTCAAAATCAAAAACAAGAACAACTTGCCAAAAAAGGCAACGGTGATCGTGTTGATCATTTTGAACGCAAAGATGCTAATATTTATGTCTATGATAAGGATAAAATTATCATTTTAGCTTATAAACCTTTGAGTAATGATGATGAAGTGCATTATTATGCATATGATTTTAGTGATAAACGTGTATCATATAAGCAAGATTTTGATTCGAGACGATATTATCAACAACATGATGCGGATTATCATGAAGAAAATATGACGAACTAGATATGAACAGGAGTTATTATGACTAAAAAATTACTAACATTATTTATAGTGAGCATGTTAATTTTAACAGCTTGCGGTAAAAAAGAATCAGCAACGACATCTTCGAAAAACGGCAAACCATTAGTTGTCATATATGGCGACTATAAATGTCCTTATTGTAAAGAATTAGATGAAAAAGTTATGCCAAAGTTGCGTAAAAATTATATAGATAATCACAAAGTGGAATACCAATTTGTCAATTTAGCTTTCTTAGGTAAAGACTCAATTGTTGGTTCGCGTGCGAGTCATGCAGTATTGATGTATGCACCTAAATCATTTTTAGATTTTCAAAAGCAATTATTTGCTGCCCAGCAAGATGAAAATAAAGAATGGTTAACAAAAGAACTATTAGATAAACATATTAAACAACTGCATTTAGATAAAGAGACGGAAAATAAAATTATAAAAGATTACAAGACAAAAGATAGCAAGTCTTGGAAAGCTGCAGAGAAAGATAAAAAAATTGCTAAAGATAATCATATAAAAACGACACCAACTGCATTTATTAATGGCGAGAAAGTTGAAGATCCATATGATTATGAAAGTTATGAGAAGTTATTAAAAGATAAAATCAAATAGTCTTAATTGTTGAGATAAGTAAGTGATACCAATTTATTAGGACAATATGAAAGGCAATTTCTATTAGCAATATGATAGAGGTTGTCTTTTTAATGTAGGAAGTCTAAATAGGTGGAAATTATCATGTAAACATTGTTTAGTAGGGAATCAGTACAGGATAGGTATTGATTCTTCCCCGTTCAAAATCTTGATTAGTAGTTTTTTTTGTGTCTCTTGTTTTATTGTACATATATTTGTACAATTGAGGTGTGTTAAAAGGAGGCGATAAATATGATTATTAAAAATTATTCATACGCTCGACAGAATTTAAAGGCACTTATGACAAAAGTAAATGATGATAGTGATATGGTAACTGTAACCTCTACTGATGATAAAAACGTAGTAATCATGTCAGAATCAGATTATAACTCCATGATGGAAACACTTTACCTCCAACAGAATCCAAATAATGCTGAACACTTAGCTCAATCAATTGCAGATCTAGAACGTGGAAAAACTATAACGAAAGATATAGATGTATAATGGCTAGGTTAAATATTACGTTTTCGCCTCAAGCCTTTGAAGATTATAAGTATTTTCAGCAGAACGATAAAAAAATGGTGAAGAAGATTAATGAGTTACTTAAAAGTATTGACAGAAATGGTGCATTGAAAGGTATAGGTAAGCCTGAAAAGTTAAAATCGAATCTGACTGGTTATTATAGTAGACGTATCAATCACGAACATAGATTGGTCTATACAGTAGATGACAATCATATAAAAATAGCATCATGTAAATACCATTATTAAAACTAAAAGTCACACTATAAAAATAGGGTAAGTTATTTTAGGACAATATGAAAAGGCAATTTCTATTAGCAATATGATAGAGATTGTCTTTTTTCTTATATTATGACGGTCGTAAATACTATAAAGTTTTCTGTATCATATTTGTACAATAGTCATGTATTAGATAAAACGAAAAGTGGTAAATACCTAAAGTATGATTCGACTTTATATTATTTATAAAAACAGTGCTTGTATTTTAAGTAGCATGAGTATATAATTTTAAAACGTAAAGATTACTATTTAGGAGGGTGACTATGAAAAAGAAATTAGGTATGTTACTTCTTGTACCAGCCGTAACTTTATCATTAGCCGCATGTGGGAATGATGATGGAAAAGATAAAGATGGCAAGGTAACAATTAAAACAACAGTTTATCCATTGCAATCATTTGCAGAGCAAATTGGTGGAAAACACGTGAAGGTATCATCAATCTATCCAGCAGGGACAGATTTACATAGCTATGAACCAACACAAAAAGATATATTAAGCGCAAGCAAGTCAGACTTGTTTATGTATACAGGGGATAATTTAGATCCGGTTGCTAAGAAAGTTGCATCTACTATCAAAGATAAAGATAAAAAACTGTCTTTAGAAGATAAATTAGATAAAGCAAAGCTTTTAACTGATCAACACGAACATGGTGAAGAGCATGAACATGAGGGACATGATCATGAGAAAGAAGAACATCATCATCATGGTGGATATGATCCACACGTATGGTTAGATCCTAAAATTAACCAAACTTTCGCTAAAGAAATTAAAGATGAATTAGTGAAAAAAGATCCAAAACATAAAGATGACTATGAGAAAAATTACAAAAAATTAAACGACGATCTTAAGAAAATTGATAACGATATGAAGCAAGTTACAAAAGATAAGCAAGGTAATGCAGTATTCATTTCACATGAATCAATTGGATACTTAGCTGATCGTTATGGTTTTGTTCAAAAAGGTATTCAAAACATGAATGCTGAAGATCCATCACAAAAAGAATTAACTAAAATTGTTAAAGAAATTAGAGATAGCAATGCTAAATATATTCTTTACGAAGATAATGTTGCGAATAAAGTGACTGAAACAATTCGTAAAGAAACAGATGCGAAGCCTTTAAAATTCTACAACATGGAGTCTTTAAATAAAGAACAACAGAAAAAAGATAATATTACGTATCAATCATTAATGAAATCGAATATTGAAAATATCGGTAAAGCTTTAGACAGTGGTGTTAAAGTGAAAGACGACAAAGCTGAAAGTAAACACGACAAAGCAATTTCTGATGGGTATTTTAAAGATGAGCAAGTTAAAGACCGTGAATTAAGCGATTATGCTGGTGAATGGCAATCTGTTTACCCTTATTTAAAAGACGGTACGCTTGATGAAGTGATGGAACATAAAGCTGAAAATGATCCGAAGAAATCTGCTAAAGATTTAAAAGCTTATTATGACAAAGGATATAAAACTGATATTACTAACATTGATATAAAAGGAAATGAAATTACATTTACTAAAGATGGTAAGAAACACACTGGTAAATATGAATACAATGGTAAGAAGACATTGAAATATCCTAAAGGTAACCGTGGCGTGAGATTTATGTTTAAATTGGTCGATGGTAATGATAAAGACTTACCGAAATTCATCCAATTTAGCGATCACAACATTGCACCTAAAAAGGCAGAACACTTCCATATCTTTATGGGTAATGATAATGACGCGTTATTAAAAGAAATGGATAACTGGCCAACATATTATCCTTCAAAATTAAATAAAGACCAAATCAAAGAAGAAATGTTAGTGCATTAATTCAACAGGTTTGCACACTCTACTCAACTGTTAATAGCTGAATAGAGTGTGTTTTTTATTTCGTAGTTATCAATTTCAACAGAGGGAATGATTAATATTACTATAGTTTATAACAAATGATTTGGTAACATATGTCACTCAATGCATGTTAAGATGAGTAAATATAAAAGATAGGGAGTGGGAAGATGACGATTAAAGTTGAAGATAATAAAATTATTTTTTCAAGAACGATAGAAGCACCGATTGAAAAGGTGTTTGATGCCTATACGACAAAGGCATTATTTGAAAAATGGTTTCATCCAAAAGACGCTAGTACCAAAGTGTTTCGCTTTAATGCTGTTTCAGGCGGTGATGCATTTTACGCGATTAAAACACCTACAATGATTAGCTATACATTAGCAGAATATAAAACGGTTAAGCGTCCATATTTAATTGAATATATTGACTCATTTGCGACACCTCAAGGTGCAAAAGATACAAAAATGCCAAGCATGAAAATTACTTTGTCATTTTCCAAGAGCAATACAAGGAAAACGACAGTGACATCAACATCAGTATTTCCAACAAAAGAAGCCGCTCAACAAGTCATAAACATGGGTGTTGAGCAAGGGATGAATCAAACATTAGATCAACTTGATGCTTTATTGAAATAAAGTTGTTGAAAATATGTAAAAAATTTTATATGCCATTCAGTTTATAATAATAACGTAATATTATTAATTGAATGAAGGATGATTCGATGGCACAACGTTACATTAAAGTATTAATATTATATATTTTTACTACGCTTTTATCTTCAATTACTGTTACTTCGAAATGTGTACCAAATAAAGTTGTTAGATTTATTTTGCGTACAGTCGTAGGCTACGGTATATTTGCATATGGTTTACATTACTTTTCAAATTTAAAAAAGAATAAGTAATACTTTACATAAAGCGAGATGAGCGCAATTAAAATGATACCAATTGTTTTATGTCGCGATATCTATCTCGCTATTTTTATGAGTAAATATTAGTTTTGAATTGGTAAAAAGAATTTTCTGAATTTTAATCTATGAATTACATTTAAATACTAATATAATTGATAGGTAAAATTTATTTGATAATAGTAAATGGGGGAAGTGCTGTGATAAAAAATAATAAAACAGTTGAAGATACGTATTCAACTAAAGCAATCGTAGACTCAATATCATCATCTGTTCAAATGAAACAAGTGATGGTACAGCAAACACCAGGACGATACATGCTAAAATCTATGATGGCAGGTTTCTTATTGTCCATTGTTACTGTTTTTATGTTTGGTATTAAAACACAATTCGCAAGTACACATGTTGATGGTCTCATTAATTTAATGGGAGCAATTGCTTTCAGCTTAGGATTGGTCTTAGTTGTACTAACGAATTCTGAATTATTAACAAGTAATTTTATGTATTTTACAGTTGGCTGGTATTATAAAGTTGTTTCTATTAATAAGATGATGTGGATTTTATTATATTGTTTCCTTGGAAATATTTTAGGTGGTTTTGTATTATTCTTCTTAATGAAATATGCACATGTTATGACACCAGAAATGACACAAGCCTTAACTGCCTTAGTTCAGAAAAAGACAGTCGATTCGACTTGGTTGAATATTTTTACAAAAGGTATTTTCTGTAACTTCTTTATTAATATCGGTATTTTTATTTCTATGCAATTCAAAGGCGGATTGACAAAAGCATTCTTCATTGCTTGTGGTGTTATAGTCTTTGTATACATGGGATATGAGCACGTTGTATTCAATGCTGGATTATATGCAGGTATGGTGTTCTTCAACCTTGATGCTGTATCTTGGTTACATGTATTAAAAAATATCGTTTTTGCATTCCTTGGTAACTTTGTAGGTGGCGGTATTTTTGTGGGACTTGTTTATGCATTTTTAAATGGTAAACGCAATCGATTAGAGCAACAGTAATGGAGTCATAATTGAAGATGTTGTGACAACAATGAATTTAGAATCATCCTTTTTTGGGACCCGTTCCTCAACTTGCACATTACTGTAAGCTGACCTGCCGTCAGCTTCTGTGTTGGGGCCCGCAGTCAGCTACTGCCAATATAACATTGTAGAGTCTAGGACATTATGAACTGCACGCTTCAAAGTAGACATTGAAAAATGAAAGCTTTGAAGCGTACATATCATTAATTCATGTCCTAGACTTTTTTACTGATGCAGTCAATAATGAAATAACCGGTTATCGCATGCCTATCTTATTTAGATGAGGCATGTTATCTGACACATGTGCTAAATGTTGGTACGCTATAAGGGGATTTTTAGTTTGAATGAACTATGATGCATTCCAAATAAAAAGAAAGTGATGGGGATTGAAATGACAAACACTACGATTAGACTGGCGAATGAAAACGATGCAGAAACGTTACAACAGTTAATGTATAAGGCATTCACACCTTTAAGAGAACTTGGAATTGACTGGCCTTCGGTTAATGCTAATTTAGATGCTGTTAAAGAAAATATAGATAAAAATACTACATTTGTCATGACAATTGATGATGAAATTATATCTACGATTACGGTTAGATATCCTTGGGGAAGTGTGAAAAGCATTTCGGGCTATCCTTTTGTCTGGTGGTTTGCGACAAATCCTGAGTATGAAGGGAAAGGCTATGGTAGCCAATTACTTACTTATGTTGAAGAAGCATTTTTGCGAGATACGTTGAAGTCAGCGGCAGTTACTTTAGGTACATCTGCAAGATTACATCCGTGGTTACTTAAAATTTATGAAAAAAGAGGTTATGAAATATACAGCGAACATGAAAATGATGATGGCGATTTAGGTGTGATCATGCGCAAAGTATTGATACCTGAGCGCTTTGACGAAACAATATTAGGCCAACCACCATTTTAAGATAATAATATACACTACAAGCGACCGATATATTGATGCTTGCTCAAATGAATGTTGAGTAGGGATTCATATATCGGTCGCTTTTTTGATTTAACAAAAAGGGAAAATGTATAAGGAATATGCATGACTACAGGCATCAGGGAATTCCCTGATTTTACATTATAATGTGATTCTTTTCACAAAAACGAAATGATTTGGTATACAATACGTGTGAAAGGGTTGGTAAATGTGAATGGGAATATCATTGTTGCACATGGCATGAGGCACGGACGACAGAATCAAGCGTTAGAAGCATTTATTTCTGAATTAGTAAAAGACGATATACATCACTATGATATTGCGTTTTTAGAAAGTGAACATCAGGATTTAGAGACGGTAATGACGACGTTGGTTCAAAGTGGGGTTGACCATTTTAAAATTGTACCATTGCTAATCTTTAGTGCAATGCATTATCTCAAGGATATACCGAATATCGTTCATGAAATGAAACGACGGTATCCAGACATAAAGGTAGAAGTAAGCGAGCCACTTGGCACACATCCTTTAATGAGACGATTAATTGAACAACGTATTTGTGATGCATTAGCAGGTGACAAACAACAAGTTGGAATTATGGTTGTTGCACACGGCAATATTAATGGAAAGTTTACTAAGGCACACGAAGAGTTACAAATATGCGCTCGAAATTTGCAAATTAGCAAGCCGACATATGCGAGAACGCTATATGGAGAGATTAGTTTTACACATGATTTAGAAATCATCTCGAAACGGTATCAAAAATTGATTGTCGTACCTTTATTTTTATATGACGGAAGACTTGTTAACAAAGTGAAGCAGCAAATGAATGACATGGTTATTAATACAGATATACACATCACACCTTCAATTAACTTCGACCCGATTTTAAAACAAATTATTAACGATAGATTAGAAAGTCTTAATGACTCCAATGAAAATATAAAAGCACAAACGAAAATTAAAACCTTTTTGAAATAAATATTATGAAGTAAAGGGGCATATTTTATGGCAAAGCAAAAACTAGTAATGATTGGTAACGGTATGGCGGGCATTCGAACAATCGAAGAAATATTAGAGCGCGCTAACGATTTATATGATATTACGGTAATTGGTAAAGAACCTTATCCAAACTATAACCGCATCATGCTTTCAAATATTTTACAAAATAAAATGACAGTTGAAGAAACAATTATGAATCCATATGAGTGGTATGAGGAACATGGTATCGAGTTAATTACAAATGATCCTGTGATTGAAGTAGATAGAGCAAATCAATCAGTTATTACTGCAAATGGTATTGAAGTATCATACGATAAATTGATTTTTGCGACAGGTTCTAAAGCATTCGTCATTCCAGTTCCAGGTTCGACATTACCGAGTGTAATTGGTTGGAGAACGATTGATGATACTGAACAAATGATGAACATTGCTAAGACTAAAAAGAAAGCAATTGTAATTGGTGGAGGCTTACTAGGTTTAGAGTGTGCACGTGGTTTATTAGATCAAGGTATGGAAGTAACGGTGTTACATTTAGCTGAATGGTTGATGGAAATGCAGCTAGACCGTAAAGCTGGAAATATGCTTAAAGCAGATCTAGAAAAGCAAGGTATGAAGTTTGAAATGCAAGCCAACACAACTGAAATCTTAGGAGAAGATGATGTTGAAGGTGTTAAATTGGCTGATGGACGCGAGATTCCGGCAGACTTAGTTGTTATGGCAGTAGGTATTCGACCATACACAGAAGTAGCCAAAGAATCAGGTCTAGATGTTAATCGAGGTATTGTTGTCAATGATGTGATGCAAACAAGTGATAGCAATGTATATGCAGTTGGTGAATGTGCAGAACATAACGGCAAAGTTTATGGACTCGTTGCACCACTATATGAACAAGGTAAAGTATTAGCTGATCATTTAACAAATAAAGAAACGAACGGATACAAGGGATCAACAACATTTACGTCATTAAAAGTTTCTGGGTGTGACTTGTATAGCGCTGGTCAAATTGTAGAAAATGCTGAAATTAAAGGTATTGAAATATTTAATAGCGTTGATAATAACTATAAAAAAATCTTTTTGAAAGACGGTAATGTAGTTGGCGCAGTACTATATGGTGATATCGATGATGGTTCACGCTTTTATAACATGATGAAAAAAGGTGAATCTACTGAAGATTACACACTGGTATCATTGCTTACTAAAGGTGGAGAAGAGGCATCGCTATCAATTGCTGATATGGCTGATGATGAAACAATTTGTGGTTGTAATGGTGTTGATAAAGGCACTATAGTAAATGCGATTACGGAAAATGGCTTTACAACAGTTGAAGAAGTAACGGCTAAAACAAAAGCGGGGAATTCATGTGGTAAATGTAAACCGCAAATTGCTCAAATATTACAGCACACCTTAGGAGATGACTTTGTCGCCGCAAAACCTGCTGGTATATGTGGTTGTACTGATTTGACACGCGATCAAATTGTAACGCAAATAAGAGCGAAAGGTTTAAAAACATCTAAAGAAGTTCGACATGTTTTAAACTTTAAAAATAAAGGTGGATGTCCAAAATGTCGACCAGCAATCAACTATTATTTAAACATGGTTTATCCACATGATCATGAAGATGAAAGAGAATCAAGATTTGCTAACGAACGTTACCATGCGAATATTCAAAATGATGGTACATTTTCTGTTATACCTCAAATGCGTGGGGGTGTTACAGATGCAGACCAACTGATTCGTCTAGGAGAAGTGGCTAAGAAATATCATGTACCATTAGTTAAAGTGACAGGTTCACAACGTGTTGGTTTGTATGGAGTTAAAAAAGAAGAATTACCAAATATATGGGAAGACCTAGGTATGCGTTCAGCATCAGCTTATGGTAAGAAAACACGCTCAGTTAAAAGCTGTGTTGGTAAAGAGTTTTGTCGATTTGGTACGCAATACACGACACGACTTGGCATTCGTTTAGAAAAAACATTTGAATACATCGATACACCTCATAAATTCAAAATGGGTGTATCAGGCTGCCCAAGAAGTTGTGTTGAATCAGGTGTTAAAGATTTTGGTATTATCTCAGTTGAAAATGGATTCCAAATCTATATCGGTGGTAATGGTGGTACAGAAGTTGAAAAAGCCGAATTTTTAACAACTGTAGAAACAGAAGATGAAGTAATCAAATTATGTGGTGCTTTGATGCAATATTATCGCGAAACAGGTATATATGCTGAAAGAACAGCGCCATGGTTAAGAAGGCTTGGATTTGAAAATGTAAAAGAAGTCTTACTTAACCCAGAAAGACAAAATGAACTATTTGAACGCATTATGGATGCTAAAAAAGCAGTCGAAGCTGAACCTTGGGAAGCAATAACTAGCAATGCGCAAGCACGTAAAATTTTTGAAGTGGAGAAGGTGTAATACATGGAAACAAAAGAAAAAATTAAAGTGACAACTATAGATGAATTAACACCCCTAATTGGAAAAAAGGTTATTGTCAAAGGCAAAGAGGTAGGATTGTTTTTAACAGAAAGTGGCAAAATTCATGCGATTCACAATATCTGTCCACACAAACAAGGACCATTGTCTGAAGGGACAGTGAGTGGGGAATATGTATTTTGCCCGCTCCACGATCAAAAAATTGATTTAAATACAGGTATTGTTCAAGAACCTGATGAAGGTTGTGTAGATGTTTATGAGGTAGAAGTTACAGACGGGAACGTATATATATGTCTGTAGATGAATATGGCAAGGTTTACTTGATAGGTGCGGGACCAGGTAATCCGAATTATTTGACTAAAAAAGCTGAGCGTTTAATATGTGAAGCGGATGTCATTCTATATGATCGATTAGTGAATCCGTTGATTTTACAATATGCGAATTTGACTACTGAAATTATCGATGTTGGTAAAAAGCCGTATGCAAAACATATTCAGCAAGAAAAAATAAATGACTGTATCGTGGAAGCAGCGCGTCGTTATAACAAGGTTGTTAGACTTAAAGGTGGCGATCCAGCGATATTTGGTCGTGTGCAAGAAGAAGTCGACACACTAAATGAACATCATATTGCGTTTGAAATTGTACCAGGGGTGACATCAGCGAGCGCAGCAGTTGCTACTATGCAGACAGGTTTGACAATGCGTACAGTTGCTAAAAGTGTGACATTTTCTACAGGTCACTTTAAAGATTCAGAAGAAAATGAAGTGGATGTCAATTCCTTAGTGAATGGTGGCACGTTAGCAATTTATATGGGGGTAAAACGTTTAGGGAAAATTATCACACAGATACAACAATACACAGATATTGATTACCCGATAGCGATTGTCTTTCAAGCATCGTGTTTTAACGAGTTTGTTGTTAAGGGGCGTTTAAGTAATATTATTTCAAAATTGCAACACTATTCAATTGAGGCGAAACCAGGTATATGTATTATTGGGGAAGTTGTTGGCTATACTGAAAACACTCCTAAATCATATGATCCTACGAAGCAATTTTATGTAGTAAGTGGTTCTAAACATGACGCCCTTATGCTCTGTGAACATTTATATGACGAAGGTTATGGCTGTTTGCTAAACCCAAATGATACATCGAATGGCACATATCATTCGTCGCAATATGATTACTATGATGCATTTATTAAGCAGCAAGAAAATGTAACATATATTTCAACCGATCGTGCAGATGCTAATACAGTGTTATGTCACTAATTTATAAAAATAAATGAATAAGTAAGGTTTCAACCGAGAGAATATATTCGTGTTGAAGCCTTATTTGTCGTTGTGCCAAATTTGAACGATTTAGATTGGCAATAAGCATGACCATACATGATTGTGTATTATTTCAATGAAATCCCGTTATTGATAGGGAAATTCCTTAAGTAATTAGGTGATTCCCTAATATTTTATGTTTGTGAAAAAATGTACAATCTAATTAAAGCAATAGTCTTGGGCATTTTAAAGTATTTAAAAACACGACATCTACACATCGTATTTTTATACGTAGGAGGATATAAATATGGGAAAATTTGGATTGAATTTCTTTAAACCAACAGAAAAATTTAATGGGAATTGGTCGATCCTAGAAAGTAAAAGTAGAGAATGGGAAAAAATGTACAGAGAACGTTGGAGCCATGATAAAGAAGTAAGAACAACACATGGTGTTAACTGTACAGGCTCATGTTCTTGGAAAGTATTTGTGAAAAATGGGGTTATTACCTGGGAAAATCAACAAACTGACTATCCAAGTTGTGGTCCGGATATGCCTGAATATGAACCGAGAGGCTGTCCACGAGGTGCGTCATTCTCTTGGTATGAATACAGTCCTCTTCGAATCAAATATCCATATATTCGTGGAAAACTCTGGGATTTATGGACTGAAGCATTAGAAGAAAACAATGGTAATCGCGTTGCTGCATGGGCGTCTATTGTTGAAAATGAAGACAAAGCCAAACAATATAAGCAAGCCCGAGGTATGGGAGGGCACGTGCGTTCAAATTGGAAAGACGTGACAGAGATAATCGCAGCACAATTACTGTATACAATAAAAAAATATGGTCCAGATCGAATCGCAGGATTTACACCTATTCCAGCGATGTCAATGATTAGTTATGCAGCAGGTGCTCGATTCATCAATTTGCTTGGTGGTGAAATGCTTAGTTTTTATGACTGGTATGCAGATTTACCACCTGCCTCTCCACAAATTTGGGGAGAGCAAACAGATGTGCCTGAATCAAGTGACTGGTATAACGCATCATACATTATTATGTGGGGATCTAATGTACCTTTAACACGTACTCCGGATGCACATTTTATGACAGAAGTCCGCTATAAAGGTACAAAAGTCATTTCAGTAGCACCAGATTACGCAGAAAATGTGAAATTTGCTGATAACTGGCTAGCACCGAACCCTGGTTCAGATGCTGCAATTGCACAAGCAATGACGCATGTTATTTTACAAGAACATTATGTTAATCAACCTAATGAACGCTTTATAAATTACGCCAAACAATATACAGATATGCCGTTTCTTATCATGCTGGATGAAGATGAAAATGGATATAAAGCGGGTCGATTTTTAAGAGTGAGTGACTTAGGTCAAACAACAGAGCAAGGCGAATGGAAGCCAGTTATTCATGATGCAATCAGCGATAGTTTAGTAGTACCTAATGGCACAATGGGTCAACGTTGGGAAGAAGGTAAGAAGTGGAACTTAAAACTAGAAACAGAAGATGGTTCTAAAATTAATCCTACATTATCAATGACAGAAGGTGGATACGAATTAGAAACGATTCAATTCCCATACTTTGATAGTGATGGAGATGGGATATTCAATCGTCCAATTCCAACTCGACAAGTCACTTTAGCAAATGGTGACAAAGTCCGTATTGCTACAATTTTTGACTTAATGGCAAGTCAATATGGCGTGCGTCGTTTTGATCATAAATTAGAATCAAAAGGATACGACGATGCAGAATCAAAATATACACCTGCTTGGCAAGAAGCCATTTCAGGCGTAAAACAAAGTGTTGTCATTCAAGTAGCTAAAGAATTTGCGCAAAACGCTATCGATACTGAAGGGCGTTCAATGATTATCATGGGTGCGGGTATTAACCATTGGTTTAACTCAGATACGATTTATCGTTCAATCTTAAACTTAGTTATGTTATGTGGCTGTCAAGGTGTGAATGGTGGCGGTTGGGCTCACTATGTGGGACAAGAAAAATGTCGCCCGATTGAAGGATGGAGTACTGTCGCATTTGCGAAAGACTGGCAAGGACCACCACGTTTGCAAAACGGAACAAGTTGGTTCTATTTTGCGACAGACCAATGGAAATATGAAGAGTCAAATGTAGATCGTTTAAAATCTCCATTAGCTAAAACAGAGGAGTTAAAGCATCAACATCCAGCTGATTATAATGTTTTAGCAGCTAGACTTGGTTGGTTACCATCATATCCACAATTTAATAAAAATAGTTTGTTGTTTGCAGAAGAAGCTAAAGATGAAGGCATTGAGTCGAATGAGGCAATTTTAAAACGCGCGATAGATGAAGTTAAGTCAAAACAAACGCAATTTGCGATAGAAGATCCGGATCTGAAAAAGAATCATCCGAAATCACTGTTTATATGGCGCTCAAATCTAATCTCAAGTTCTGCAAAAGGTCAAGAATACTTTATGAAGCATTTACTTGGCACAAAATCAGGGTTATTAGCTACACCAAATGAAGATGAAAAGCCAGAAGAAATTACGTGGCGTGAGGAAACAACAGGGAAATTAGATTTAGTCGTTTCTTTAGATTTCAGAATGACAGCAACACCGTTATATTCTGACATTGTATTGCCAGCAGCGACTTGGTATGAAAAGCATGATTTGTCATCTACAGATATGCATCCATATGTACATCCTTTTAATCCAGCTATTGATCCATTATGGGAATCGCGTTCAGACTGGGATATTTATAAAACGTTGGCAAAAGCATTTTCAGAAATGGCAAAAGACTATTTACCTGGAACGTTTAAAGATGTTGTGACAACGCCACTTAGTCATGATACAAAGCAAGAAATTTCAACACCATACGGCGTAGTGAAAGATTGGTCGAAGGGTGAAATTGAAGCGGTACCTGGACGCACAATGCCTAACTTTGCAATTGTAGAACGCGACTACACTAAAATTTACGACAAATATGTCACGCTTGGTCCTGTACTTGAAAAAGGGAAAGTTGGAGCGCATGGTGTAAGTTTCGGTGTCAGTGAACAATATGAAGAATTAAAAAGTATGTTAGGTACGTGGAGTGATACAAATGATGATTCTGTGAGAGCGAATCGTCCACGTATTGATACAGCACGTAATGTAGCTGATGCAATACTAAGTATTTCATCTGCTACGAATGGTAAATTATCACAAAAATCTTATGAAGATCTCGAAGAACAAACTGGAATGCCGTTAAAAGATATTTCTAGCGAACGCGCTGCTGAGAAAATTTCGTTTTTAAATATAACTTCACAACCACGAGAAGTAATACCGACAGCAGTATTTCCAGGTTCAAATAAACAAGGTCGACGATATTCACCATTTACAACGAATATAGAACGTCTAGTACCTTTTAGAACATTAACAGGACGTCAAAGTTATTATGTGGATCACGAAGTTTTCCAACAATTTGGGGAGAGCTTACCAGTATATAAACCGACATTGCCGCCAATGGTATTTGGTAATAGAGATAAGAAAATTAAAGGTGGTACAGATGCTTTGGTACTACGTTATTTAACGCCTCATGGAAAATGGAACATACACTCAATGTATCAAGATAATAAGCATATGTTGACACTATTTAGAGGTGGTCCAACGGTTTGGATATCAAATGAAGATGCTGAAAAACACGATATCCAAGATAATGATTGGCTAGAAGTGTATAACCGTAATGGTGTTGTAACGGCAAGAGCAGTTATTTCGCATCGTATGCCTAAAGGTACAATGTTTATGTATCATGCACAAGATAAACATATTCAAACGCCTGGGTCAGAAATTACAGATACACGTGGTGGTTCACACAACGCGCCGACTAGAATCCATTTGAAACCAACACAACTAGTCGGAGGATACGCACAAATTAGTTATCACTTTAATTATTATGGACCAATTGGGAACCAAAGGGATTTATATGTAGCAGTTAGAAAGATGAAGGAGGTTAATTGGCTTGAAGATTAAAGCGCAAGTTGCGATGGTATTAAATTTAGATAAATGCATAGGATGCCATACGTGTAGTGTGACATGTAAAAACACTTGGACAAATCGTCCAGGTGCTGAGTACATGTGGTTCAACAACGTAGAAACGAAGCCAGGTGTAGGGTATCCGAAACGTTGGGAAGACCAAGAACACTACAAAGGTGGTTGGGTACTAAATCGTAAAGGGAAACTTGAATTAAAATCTGGAAGTAGAATTTCAAAAATTGCTTTAGGTAAAATTTTTTATAACCCAGATATGCCATTAATTAAAGATTATTATGAGCCATGGAACTATAATTATGAACATTTAACAACTGCGAAATCAGGGAAGCATTCGCCAGTTGCTAGAGCGTATTCAGAAATTACAGGGGATAACATTGAAATTGAATGGGGACCTAACTGGGAAGATGACTTAGCAGGTGGTCATGTTACAGGCCCAAAAGATCCTAACATCCAAAAAATAGAAGAAGATATTAAATTCCAATTTGACGAAACTTTTATGATGTATTTACCACGTTTATGTGAACATTGCTTGAATCCAAGTTGCGTTGCATCGTGTCCTTCAGGTGCTATGTATAAACGTGATGAAGATGGCATTGTATTAGTTGACCAAGACGCATGTCGTGGATGGCGTTACTGTATGACAGGTTGTCCATATAAGAAAGTTTACTTCAATTGGAAAACGAACAAAGCTGAAAAGTGTACATTCTGTTTCCCGAGAATCGAGGCGGGTATGCCTACGGTATGCTCTGAAACTTGTACAGGACGTATGCGTTACTTAGGTGTTTTATTATATGATGCAGATCGAGTTCATGAAGCAGCTTCAGCAGTAGACGAGAAAGATTTATACGAAAAACAATTAGATATATTCTTAAATCCATTTGACGAAGAAGTCATTGCTCAAGCTGAAAAAGATGGTATTGGTTACGATTGGATTGAAGCTGCACAAAACTCTCCAATTTATAAGTTAGCAATTGAATATAAACTTGCATTTCCGTTACATCCTGAATTTAGAACGATGCCGATGGTTTGGTATTGCCCACCACTTAGCCCAATTATGAGCTATTTTGAAGGTAAAAATACAACTCAAAATCCAGATGCGATTTTCCCAGCCATTGAAGAAATGCGTTTACCAATTGAATACTTAGCTAATATTTTCACTGCAGGAGATACAGAACCAGTAAAAGGAGCCCTACAACGTATGGCAATGATGAGAAGTTATATGAGATCTCAAGTTACTCAACAGCCATTTGACACTTCTCGATTAGAGCGATTAGGTATAACGGAGCGCCAAACTAAAGACATGTATCGTTTATTAGGACTAGCCAAATATGAAGATCGATTTGTTATTCCAACATCACACAAAGAAACCTATTTAGATACGTATCACGCACAAGGTAGTACAGGATACAATTACGGCGGCGAGCATTTTGGAGATAACTGTGAAGGCTGTGGCGTTGCAATAGGTTCAGGGAAAACTGGTCAAGAAATTTATAATGAGAATTTCTATGGAGGGATTTTCCGTGATTAATTTCGATAATTTTAAAAAATATCAGGAAAGTTTTGGATATATGGCACAACAGTTATGTTTTCCAGAAAAATTAACTTTTCATCCAAAAACTTTTGAAGAAACAATTTCGAAAGATCATCCAGCATATGAAGATTTAGTAGCATTTAGAAATGTAATGATGACATTTTCATTATCAGAAATCAAAGCGATTTATACAGATACATTTGATTTTACGAAAAAAGCACCATTATATATGACGTATAACAAATTTGATACGCAAAAAGAACGTGGGCAAATGTTAGCTAAATTAAAGGTATTATATGAAATGTTTGGACTAGAAATGGTAGATAATGAACTTTCTGATTATCTACCGTTGATGCTTCAATTTTTGCAAGTGGCAGAATGGCGAAATGATCCAAGAGCTGAAGAGAATATTCAATTAATCATTATGATTATTGAGGATGGAACATATGTGATGGCGAATGCACTTGGTGAAGATAACAATCCATATGCCTATGTGATTCAAGCACTTAGAAAAACGTTGAAATTATGTTTGACATCACCAAAAGGAGTGAAACATCATGCTTAATCAGTTTTTATGGGTTATATTTCCGTATTTATGTTTAGTTGTCTTTGTCGCAGGTCATATTGCACGTTATCGTTATGATAAATTTTCTTGGACAGCTAAATCTAGTGAACTAATAGAAAGAAAAAGATTGATGTGGGGAAGTTTATTATTTCACTTAGGTATTATTCCAGTGTTTTTTGGACACGTAGTTGGATTGTTAATACCTAAATCATGGATGGATGCAGTGGGTGTGTCTGAGCATTTATATCATATAGGCGCTGTTTATATTGGTAGCATCTTTGGTATAATAACTTTGGTAGGGATGTTTTTATTAACAGCGAGACGTGTTACTACGAAAAGTATTCGAAGATTAAGTTCAGCGTCGGATATATTTGTAAATTTCTTATTATTACTTATCGTATTTATGGGATGTTACGCAACATTAGTAACAAATATACAACATCCAGATTTTAACTACAGAACTTCATTATCAATTTGGTTTAGACAATTATTTATGTTAAAACCAGATGCGTCATTGATGAGTGGTGTGCCGATTGCATTTAAAATGCATATATTGTTAGGTTTCACTATTATGGCTTGTTGGCCATTTACACGTTTGGTGCATGTTTGGAGTGTACCTTTGACATATATAAATCGCAGATATATTATTTACCGTAAGAATAAAGTGTAAGCATAAGAGGTGAAAGGATTTGACACCAGAAGCAATAATTGAAGATCGTAGATTTCAAGAGACATTAGATAAAATACGCAAAGAAGAGGGTTATGATTTTGCGGCAATCGCTTTCTATGAATCTAACAAACCATCATCTCCAATAAAATGGCACTATGTTTCAGGTAATAAAAATAATCGATTTAAATTGATTATTCTAAGAAAAGGTCGTGGATTAGCTGGAACTGTTATGAAAACAGGAAAGCGTATGGTAATAGCCAATGTTGGTTTAGCTTTAGGGCCTGAAGAAAAGATTGACTATCCAATTTTATTGAGTGAATCATTAACAGCAGTTTTAGCAGTGCCGCTTTGGTATAAGAATCAAGTGTATGGCGTACTATTATTTGGTCAAAGAGATGGTCGTCCTTTACCAAAAATATTTGATAATGATGATATTCAACGTAAGTTTGGTATTTTCAATGATGATAAATAATGAGATGAATTAGGGTGTAAGTCATGATTAATGAGGACAGTATACAGTTAGATACTTTATTGAAAAAATATTATGAGCATTCAATCGAAAAGATAGTTTTTGCTGATGATAACGGTAAAATTATTGCAATGAATGATGCTGCTAAAGATATATTATCTGAAGAAGATAATTACAGTGCTGTGGCGAATGCGATTTGTCACAGATGTGAAGGGTATACAAATGCCTATGATGTACAATCATGTAAAGACTGTTTCTTAGAATCGATGCAAGTACAAGCTACGAATTTCCAAGTATTTATGAAGACGAAAGATCAAAAAGTGATGCCATTTACAGCAACATATCAGTTGATTGATCAAGACAGGGGAATTCATGCATTTACGCTTCAAAATGTTTCATCACAAATTGAACAGCAAGAGAAATTACATCAACAACGTATGATGCGTAAAACAATCTCAGCCCAAGAAAATGAAAGAAAGCGAATTTCTAGAGAGTTACATGATAGTGTGATTCAAGAAATGCTCAATGTAGATGTTCAATTGAGATTATTAAAATATCAAGAAGATACAACTAAGCTTTTGGAAGACGCAGAAAATATTGAATATATTGTCGCTAAATTAATTGATGATATACGTAATATGTCGGTTGAATTAAGACCCGCTTCTTTGGATGATCTAGGCCTTGAAGCAGCTTTCAAATCATATTTTAAACAGTTTGAAGAAAATTATGGAATAAAAATCATATATACATCAAATATTAAAAATACTCGCTTTGATAGTGATATTGAAACGGTTGTTTATCGAGTAGTGCAAGAAGCTATTCTAAATGCGTTGAAATACGCTGATGTAAATGAAATAAATGTAGGTATCCGTCAAACTGGGCGCCATTTGGTAGCAGAAGTGATAGATGCGGGAAATGGTTTTGATCCAAGTTCTAAGCCTAAAGGTTCTGGACTCGGTTTATATGGAATGAATGAGCGAGCTGAGTTAGTCAGCGGTAGCGTCAATATTGAAACGAAAATTGGTGAGGGTACCAATGTTACATTGAACATTCCAATTTGAAACATACATTGGGGGAATAAAATTGAAAATAGTCATTGCCGATGATCACGCTGTTGTCCGTACGGGGTTCTCTATGATTTTAAATTATCAAAATGATATGGAAGTTGTTGCAACGGCTGCAGATGGCGTCGAAGCTTACCAAAAAGTAATGGAATATAAACCTGATGTGTTACTAATGGATTTAAGTATGCCACCAGGCGAGTCAGGTCTTATCGCTACGAGTAAAATTGCTGACAGTTTTCCTGAAACTAAAATACTAATATTAACAATGTTTGATGATGAGGAGTATTTGTTCCATGTGTTGCGTAATGGTGCGAAAGGTTACATATTGAAAAATGCACCTGATGAACAATTATTGTTAGCTATTCGAACTGTATATAAAGGTGAAACATATGTAGATATGAAACTAACAACATCTTTAGTGAATGAATTTGTATCTAATTCAAATCAGGACACTGCAAACACATCAGATCCTTTTAAAATCTTATCAAAACGAGAACTAGAAATATTGCCACTTATTGCCAAAGGTTACGGAAATAAAGAAATTGCAGAGAAATTATTTGTATCTGTGAAAACAGTAGAAGCACATAAGACGCATATTATGACAAAGCTTGGCTTAAAGAGTAAACCTGAGCTAGTTGAATATGCATTGAAAAAGAAATTATTAGAGTTTTAGAGTTTGAAATTAATATAATTTAGTATAAAAGCGCGAGAGGAAATGATTATCTTCTGGCGCTTTTGTATGTTTCGAAATATATTTTTTTATAAATTGAATGAAACCTAATCCTTTCTCCTTTCGGCAACCTATACTAATTCGCTTTGCAAAGGTATAACTTTTAATATAGTTATTGATTTAGAGAATAAATAATTAGTTTTCTACTTTGAACAAGTATTTTAGTTGGTGTATTCAGTGTTGTAGCACCTGTATGAGGATTAAAAATTGTCGCTCTTATTCTCATTGCTCAAAAAATAATTAACAGCTTCTGAAATGTATGATGCTAAATTTTGATTATCATATGAATTAAAGTAATCTTTGAAACGCGTATCATCTTCATATGTTTTAGCAATACAGCATAATGTTTCATCATCAAAATCAGCGATAGTGTTCATAAATGCCTTCCACTCAAATACGAGATCACTACAATCTTGGATTGAATAATGACTCAAAGACATATGATTAAATTTATTGAAGATAGTTGTCAATTTATGTCTGATATCCTGTGATTGTAAGCTGTCTTTACGTCTAATAAATGATTGATATGCTTTCGTATGACCATATTTTATAGATGCTTCTTTATCATATTGTGACTGTAGTGTCTTGTTTAAAATGCTGGTATCTATTAGAGAGTGTCCTTTAATAAATTCATATACAGAGAGTCTAATTAATTGTAAGTCAGAAATCTTTTTATCTAACTTGCTTACTTGCTCTGATAATAACTTTCGCAATTGTTCATTATCATATGAAATGTATTGTTTTATTTTAGCGATATCAAAATCAAAAGACTTGAGTATTAAAATCTTTTGTAATTTTTCTAAGTCTTGCTGTTTATAAACGCGATAATTTTTATCATTTTTATCTGGAACTAATAATCCTATTTCATCGTAATAATGTAAAGTTCTTTTAGTTACACCTGTAATTTCAAAAATATCTTTTAAAGTGTATGTGTATGCCAAAATTCAGTCACCTCATTTATTATTTTATATGCTGGAAGTGTTGTGGCAACTTCAATAGGTATGTTTGTTTTTTGTAAAAAGTATTTCACCAAGTGATAACCACATGCATACCCGGCAGCATGAGATAAGCCAACGATAGGCCTACCTTGAAGTTTATTAATATCATCACCATAGAGATAAGACATCGATTCAAATATATGCTTTAAATGTAAATGATTATAAATAGTATTTTTGATTTTTACGTTATCACGACTCCAATTAGTATTTGTTACCCACGGTCCAATATACGCTTTACCATACAATGATTCTACATAGTTTTCAGCTAATCCTTCTGCAATAATCAATTCAATCAAACTTCCGCCATCCCAATCAATATATTGATAGCGCATATTATGATTTACTTCATGTGCAATTAAGCTTTTCATAGAATTAATTGTACTTGTACTCGGCACTAAATAAATCATAATATAACCTGGTATGCCACCATCACCACCGCGATTTTTATTTAGATACATAAGTGGTTTTTGGCTATCTCCAAGTAATACTGTGAAATGATAATTAGAAACTTGAGATGAGATACTATAATTTGAAAATTGATCTATAGCAACTTTTAAATATTTTTCGCAATTACTCCAGAAATCATTATTCAGGTATTGTATTGACATTTGGTCAGACATCCGTAAATCTTTGGGTGAAATTTGAAAGGCATTTAAAAAATGATTTGCATTCATTATCTGGTTGTCATCATTATAAATAGGCATATGCTGTGCCTCAAATTTCTTTTTAAAAGGTACTAATATTTCTTTAGTGAAAATTGAATCACGGTCGTTTAATGGTGCCTTGAGTATATTCTTATAGACGGAATCTGATCTAATAATATTGATTTTATACATGATAAACCTCCTTACGTTGTCAGCATAAAGGGTAACGTAACGTGATTTTCAAGCAGTAATTGTAACTAATTGAAAAAATTTTAAAAAAGTATGTGAGTGTTCCTAAATAATATGATTAAAATGATGGCGAATAAGTGTCTAAAAGTATCTTAAAGGGACATTGTATAGGGTAAATTACTTCATAAATAAGGGAAAATCCTTATGTTCACTTTTTCACAATCATAATAAAATATATATGTAGTCAATACTTTGTCTATATTGAATGTTTTCATATAAATGAAAGCATTTTTAAATAACATTGACCTCTAATATATAGGCAGAGTATTGATATCTATTAAAAAATAAATGATTTTGGTGAAGGTGAAACGTATGTACAAAACAAAAGGTGGCTTTCAACTTACATTACAGACATTAAGTTTAGTGGTTGGGTTTATGGCTTGGAGTATAATTGCGCCATTAATGCCCTTTATTAAACAAGATGTCAATGTTACTGAAGGTCAAATATCAATCATTTTAGCGATACCAGTTATTTTGGGATCGGTGCTCCGTGTGCCATTTGGTTATCTAACAAACATTGTTGGCGCTAAATGGGTATTCTTTACTAGTTTTATCGTATTGTTATTCCCAATATTTTTCTTAAGCCAAGCACAAACACCGGGTATGTTAATGGCGTCAGGATTTTTCCTTGGCGTAGGTGGTGCAATTTTCTCAGTTGGTGTTACATCAGTTCCTAAATATTTCCCTAAAGAAAAAGTAGGTCTAGCAAATGGTATTTATGGTATGGGGAATATCGGTACAGCAGTTTCTTCATTTTTAGCACCGCCAATTGCGGGTATTATTGGTTGGCAAACAACTGTTAGAAGTTACTTAATTATTATCGCTTTATTTGCATTAATTATGTTTATATTTGGTGATACACAAGAACGTAAAATTAAAGTGCCATTAATGGCACAAATGAAAACATTATCCAAAAACTACAAATTATATTACTTGAGTTATTGGTATTTCATTACTTTTGGTGCTTTTGTAGCATTTGGTATTTTCTTACCTAACTACTTAGTAAATCATTTTGGAATTGACAAAGTAGATGCTGGTATTCGATCAGGTGTATTCATTGCGCTGGCAACATTCTTAAGACCAATAGGTGGCATTTTAGGTGATAAATTTAATGCAGTTAAAGTATTGATGATTGATTTTGTTGTTATGATTATCGGTGCCATTATTTTAGGTATTTCAGACCATATCGCATTATTCACTGTAGGTTGTTTAACAATAAGTATTTGTGCAGGTATTGGTAACGGCTTAATCTTCAAATTAGTACCATCATACTTCTCAAATGAAGCGGGATCCGCAAATGGTATCGTATCAATGATGGGTGGTTTAGGAGGATTCTTCCCACCACTAGTAATCACATACGTAGCTAATTTAACAGGATCAAGTCATTTAGCATTTATTTTCTTAGCGGTATTTGGATGTATTGCATTATTTACAATGCGCCAATTATATCAAAAAGAATATGGTTCATTGAAAAACGGTTGATATGTAATACATGACATTCATTTGGTTAAATACAAAGCCTTAATATCATGCGCAATATTCGTAGCATGACATTAAGGCTTTAGTAGTGTATTCATTTTAAATTTTACTATGAAATTGGAATAGATGTTGATGAAGTAGTTTCATTGCTTGGTTTGATTTTAGGCAAGGTAATAGTTAATAACCCATTTTCAAAACTAGCAGTAATATGTTGCTTGTCAACAGTTTCAAAATCAAATTGACGCATTAATGATTCGAAGTTACGCTCATCTAAAATGAGTTGTTCAGATTTGTGTTTTGCGCTTCTAGTAGCTTGAATAGTGAGCGTATTATTATTGAAATCGATACTAATATCTTCTTTATTTACACCTGCTAGTTCAGCTTCTAAGTAATATAATTCGTCTGTTTCATATATATTCGTTACAAATGAAGGTGTTGAAAAGTAATTAAATACTTGTTTACCTAAATCTTTAAATGTATCACTTGGATTACCGTTAAAAAAGTTTTGATTCTCGAATTGATTGAAGTTCAATATCATCACTTCCATTATATAAATTTGTATTACAAAGCCATTATATGAGTAGTATTAAAAAAGATAAAGTAAAAGGGGAGATAAAAAAGTTATAAATGGATAGATTTGTGCCTGATAAGGAATCAGGGCAAAAGAACTGAGCATCGAGATTTATACAAGCAATAAAGATAATGTATAAACATAGCGATGCATACTTCTGCCCATCACCTTATGATAGGAAGTTACTTTTTGTCGGAATAGTCAAAATTTTTAGAAACAAAATTCCGCAAATTATCAATTATATCTGATGCTTCTCGTTCTGAAATGTTGAATTCATTAAAGACTTTAACAGAAATTTCAGCAAGAGGGGTTTTTATTGCTTTACCTTGTTCTGTTAGAGAAATTTGTAGGTTTCTTTCATCTTTCTCTTCGCGTGTTCGAACGACGTAATCTTTCTTTTCTAATTTCTTTAGTAATGGTGTCAGCGTACCAGAATCTAAGAATACACGTTCACCTAACTTTTTGATGTTAAGTTTTTCATCATTTTCAATCGCCATTAAAACAATGTAACCAGTATAGGTTAAATCATATTCCTTAAGATAGTTTGTGTATTTTTTAATTATTTCTTTTGAAGAAACATAAAATAAAAAACACAACTGTTTGCTAAGATAGCTGTTTTCTACATACATCCAATCACTCCTTGTTAAAATAAACAATATTATGAAGTGTAATAGTTGTCAAGTACTGATTTCATCGCAATTATCGAATTGTCTATAATTGAATTTAAATGTTAAATAATGAAAAATATATCAATATCTTAGTATTTTCATCGGTAATGACTGATATGACTGATTTTTTAAATTGAAAAAAATGCAATTGTATCATCCTTAATTGTTAAAAGTAGTCAATTATTTTGATAGATAGTAAAATGAAATTTGTTATTAAATTTTTTAAAAGCATCGTGTATGTAATTCGATTTCTATAATAATATTGAGAATAAAAAAATTGTTACAATCTGGTAAAAACTCTTTATTAAATAAATTGATTCGTTCATACTGAATAGATAAGCAAAAAGGAGTCACATAATGAAGAAGAAAAAAAACGCGATTAAAGTTATTATTATATTATTTATTTCGTTAATTGTTGCTGTAGCATTTTTCTTTGGTTTGAAAACATATCAAGGCCATAAGAATATTCAACTAATTGACAGTTACTTGGAAGAAAAAAATCTAAAAGATAAAATTAAATCAGAAAAAACAGAGTATAGTGCTAAAAAAGGTCTCTTCTATAAGGAAGTTACGTTTAAAGATGAACCTGGTGTAACTTATGTTGTGCAACCAATCAGTACTAATAAAGGATTATTTGTTGAAGGCTTTGATACAGAGACTAAGAAAAGTTTGAAAACTGCAAAGCATAAATATTTTAATCAAAATTATAAACCATCAAAATAGTGAAGCGTATAACTGGTGAAACAGTTTAGTGCCTTCAATTTTAATTATTTAAAGTAAACAGTTTTTGTATGGAAATTAGTGATTTTTGACATCTATAAAAGATAAATATTTTAATTTTTTATAGATAATTATCAATTTTCTGATATAATTGAGTGATGTCAGATGAAGGGGAGTTTGTACTATGGCTCTATTCAAGAGAAAAATTAGCCTACCTATGCAAGTTGTTATTGCATTAGTGTTAGGTGTTGTCGTAGGACTTTTATTATATGGACAAGAAAACGTAGCAAATTACATTAAACCATTTGGTGACGTATTTTTAAATTTAATTAAAATGATCGTTATACCAGTTGTATTTTGCTCACTAGCGCTTTCTATTTCGAACGTTGGGGAATCGAAAACTGTAGGGCGTTATGGCTGGAAAACAATTTTATACTTTGAAATTATTACAACAATCGCAATAGGTTTAGGGATTATCTTCGGTAACCTATTTAAACCAGGTGCTGGATTAGACCCAACAAAATTACCTAAAGGTGATATTTCTAAATATCAATCAACTGCACATGCAGCAGAACAATCTACATATGGAAATCATTTTATTGATACCATTGTACATATTATTCCGACAAACTTTTTTGAAGCTTTAAATAAGGGTGAATTATTACCTATTATCTTCTTCGCAGTATTCTTTGGATTAGGATTAGCTGCAGTAGGTAAAAAAGCAGAACCAGTTAAAGAATTTTTAAGCGGATCGCTTGAAGCTGTGTTCTGGATGATTAATAAAATTTTAAAATTAGCACCAATTGGAGTGTTTGCATTCATTTGTACTACAATTATTACGTTTGGTGCATCCGCATTATTACCACTATTAAAATTAGTATTAGTTGTTGTCTTTGCAATGGTGTTCTTTGTATTCGCAATACTAGGACTAGTTGCATGGATGTGTGGTATTAATATCATGAATATTATTAGAATCTTGAAAAGTGAATTGCTTTTAGCATTTTCTACATCAAGTTCGGAAGCTGTACTTCCTGTCATGATGAAGAAAATGGAAAACTTCGGTTCTCCAAAAGAAATTACTTCTTTTGTTATACCAATTGGTTATACGTTTAACTTAGACGGATCAGCACTTTATCAATCTATTGCAGCATTATTCGTTGCGCAGATGTATGGAATGCACTTAACATTATCAGAGCAAATTGTATTGATGTTAACATTAATGATTACGTCTAAAGGTATGGCGGCAGTACCAGGAACTTCGATCGTTGTTTTATTAACAACATTAGGTGCTATGGGCTTACCGGCACAAGGTTTAGCATTAATTATTGGTGTTGACCGTATCTTAGATATGGTACGTACATGTGTAAACGTTATTGGTAACGCATTATCAACAATCGTTATAGCTAAATGGGAAAACGTATACGATAAAGCAAAAGGTCAAGAATATTTAAAATCAATTTAAAAAATACTATCTGACATTTAAAGCCCCTTACAACCTCTGGTTGTTAGGGGCTTTTATGCATGCGCAAAGCGCAGGCGAACTGAGAGCGAAGGGACCTCAGGTTGTTAGGGGCTTTTATGCATGCGCAAAGCGCAGGCGAACCGAAGCGAAGGGACCTCTGGTTGTTAGGGGCATTTATGCATGCGCAAAGCGCAGGCGAACCGGAAATAGATTGACACAGTAATTCTTAAAAAGCAGCAGTAAGATAATTTTCAATTAGAAAACATCTTACTGCTGCTTTTAATATCTTATATATTACTCAAAATTAAAGCTTAATTAGTGTTTCATGTGCATTTTGCCCATGTCATGAATTTTCATCATTAAACCATGTGGTACATCGTCATGATCAACTTTTTTTACTTTAACAATTTTATCAGAATCTGCTAATTTATAAACAATTACAAAATCACCTTTTTTAACTGAAACGTCTGCATCTGAAGGTAATTTAACGTTTTTCTCAATGCTTTCATCTTTTTCACTAATCATTTTTTCAATTGTAGCATTGTCTTTCATAATTCCATAATATGTATCTTTCTTTCCACCAGTCATCATCATGATTACTAGTACAATACATACAATCAACATGATGGCAATTAAACTAATACCAAGACCAAAACCTTTTTTATTTTTCACGGTTCATCAATCTCCTTAAATGTAGTTAATTCTGTTATACCTAAAAGTACAACAGTTTGCAAATGCAGTATTTATATTACATAAAATTAATTTAAAAAGACACACCTTAATCACAATAAATGTGAATAAAATGTGTCTAAAATATTGTTATATAATAAAAATATAGTTAAAAGTATTAAACGCTTTCAAAAGCGAAATATATATAAATAGGATACTGTTGAAATTTATAGCTAACATGTTCAATTGCTGGCTAATTTTTAAAACTAAAAACTTACATATTATAAATCAATTTTAATAGGTGTTTCTAATGATTTATCATTCATTAGCTTAATGGATTGCGGAACTACTCTTAAAACACATAACTCTGGGTCTTCTTTTGAACTGAAAAAGCTTTTGTCTTGTGTTTCCCATAGCCAATCAATCACTTCTTGTTCTGTAACGATTTCGATTGTCGCTTCCATCTCAACGAAACTACGATTAGTTGTGTCGTTATAGCCTAACAAAACATATGCTGCTGGATTATCTTTAATTTCTTTGACCTTAGCAGAATGGATATTCGTTTTAGTATATAAAGTAAGACCATCATTATAAAAGACCATATATCTACTATTAGGTTTGTTATTATATGCAGTTGATAATACACCAACTTTTGACGTTGCTAACACGTTTTCAATTGCTTGAATTGCTTGTGAGTTACTCATCCTATATCATCTCCTTATGATATAAATAGCCTTTATCGTAAGAAACTAAACACAAGAGGACTGTTAGTATTTAGCTAGGTTTAAAGCAAATATATTTAACCTCGTCGTGATTTAACTTGAGTTCAAATGTACGACCAGTTTCTTCTTGAACTGCAAGCTCCGTTTTAGGGTAATTCGTTTTGTCTAATTCATCTAAAATTTCTTTTTCTATATAAACAAGTTGATCGCTTATTGGAAGCAAATGCTGAATTGAACCATGTTCATGATTCAAAGTTTTAATAATCATCAAAGAGTCTTGAGGTAACTCATTATGGAAAATGAAGTCTTGTTTTACGTCTGACATATATCGGTCATTAATTTTATTGAATAATAAGAAATGGTAATTATTATCTTTACGACTCAATACATAATTATTAGTAATTTCAATATCTTCATTTATAAAAGGTCTAAACATTTTATATAAATGCATTAATGGTAGGGGACTACCATATTTGTTGTACAAGGAAATATAATTTGAATGGTCATCTAATAGTTGATAGCTAATACCACCGCCATATCGTAATAATGCGATTAAGTGATACACTATGTCAGATAATTGAATTGGATTCTTACCATCATTAGTATATTTAAATCCGCTTACAGACAGGTTATTATATACGAATTGTGTTGATGATATACCTGAATCTAAAATAAATTTCTTATACTGTTCAAAATGAGTGTCAGTTTGATGATAGTGTTGGTTTTTAGTGATAAGATGTGTTGCAGTTTTTGAATTTTCAATATCAATAAAGTAATAATGGAATTTAAGACGCTGCATGACATCATAAACTTGTTCCACGGTTGAATAAGTTTCTAAAAAACCATCGACTGTCACACTATATTTAATTTCTTTGTTTTTGTTTTTAATTTTAAGATGACATAAATGAATTTCTTCTGCTGTCATAGAATTAGAGCAAAATACGAGCATAAATTTAACTAATTTTTTGCTTGTCTTATAGTCTTGGTTGCCTTGTAAAAATGTTAGTATTAATTGCTTCATCGTTTCGAATTGTTGCGTTGATTTAATAGCGATTGCTAAACCTATATTTTTTTCGAAAAGCTTTTCAAAACATCTATTTAACAGGTTGTAATTCGTTTGGCTAATCTCAATATCGTGAATATCGTCAATGAAAACGACAGGTTTTGGTAAGTGCTCAAAGTTAATATCGTAATATTCATTGAAAATAAATTGAAATAGTTCATTGAAATTACTAAATCGAACAAATACTTTGGCACGCTGACTTCGATCTTTCGGATTAAAATCATCTATATGAATATCTGTTGTATTTGTAGCCAGCTGAGCTGTTAAATCGATTGTTGAAATTAACTCAGTGAATTGTGATGCGTTATCTTGTTGGAAGTGTATTTGTGGTGGTTCAGTAATCTTGGAAACGAGTGAACGGAACTGTTTAGGACTAAAATGCAAGTAATTCTTAAATTGATTTGCAAAATTTGTATGACTGTTAAAACCGGCCAATTCAGAAACAGTTGTAATAGAATGTTTTGTAGAAAGTAATAAATTGATGGCGTTAACAAGTTTAATACTGGTAAAATAATCTTTAAAATTCATACTCAAATATCGAACAAAAAGATTAGAACAATATGATTCAGAGATGTTGCAATGCATCGCTATATCTTTTAAAGACAAGTGCGCATCAATATTGTCATGAATATAGTTTACACAGTCTATAAACACCGGATTGCTTAAAGCAATATTTGGTAAATATTCATGATCTATTCTTATAAAAGCTTCTTTAAGTAAAGTGTCTATAATACTTTGACCTATATTTTTCCCCATTAAAGAAGAACTTGTTGGTGTACTGATTAAATCGGCAATTAATGACTTAATATAATTACTTGATTGTAATAAATGACGATCTAAATAACCATTAAAGAAATCATCATCTTGTTGATAAAAATAAAAAACGGGTATCATTAATTCGATTATATTTTCGCCGTGGTTAATATTATAAATATCACCATGGTTAATTAAGATAATATAATTACTTACGTCTTTGGTTTCACCATTAATCGTAATATTGAGTTTACTTGTAAGTGAAAATAGCACCATAATATTATTAATATTACGACTTGGTATTGTCGATAATGTATGATGTATTTTAAGTTGGCATGTCATATTTCTCTCTCCTGCCTAATATATATTGAAATCTATCATTTAAATGTAAAACATGGAAATTTTTAAAATCATGGATAGTATACCTATTATAGTTGAATATTTTTGAAAAGGTAATAGTGAAAAATAAAAGAAATTAATGAAAACTCCTAGGAAAACGCTTGTTTTTATGCATTGTGCACAATATAAAAGTAAAATTAGAAAGATAGTAAGCAAAATTTGGAAATTTTCGATAGAGTCTAATTAAATTATTTGGTGCATAATTAATATAGATTTCAAACCTATGTATTTCAAAAAACAATACATAGCCATTTTGAACTAACTTGCTAATCTTTTATTGATATTCAACTATGTTATAAAAAAAGCAAATTGACCAAAATGGAAGTTTGAATCAAAAAACATTAAATGTACCCATGACTTAAATTTTATCGCCATTATTTAAGTTTGGACATACACTTTTGTCATCAAACGCTGAAAATTAGTACGATTGAAATCACTTCTTGTTATAAAAATTCTTAGTAGCCCTGTTACAAAATATTCGCTACAAATTATTCAAATCAACAACAATAACCATCAACTAAGAAATTTTAAACAATCTACTAAAAAATAAAGCGTTTAAAAGTTCTGTTTAGAAAACATCAAGATAAGTATAAACATCTAGAAAAGTGAACATCTAAGAAAATCCATCTAGTTATTGCCGTAACAATTAGAATAATCATTTGAAAAAGTGCATTAGACAACGAAATTCACCATCAAGATAATGAAGCAACAAGAAACAGCACACATCAATGAATTAACACCTTAGATTCATCATGAGAAAATGCATGGCACAACTAGATTTACCATCAAGATAATTCTTAAGCAGCGAAGAATTAACATCTAGAAATGCATAAACATCTTAGATTTTACATCAAGAGATGCGATAACTATAAACAACTAGAAACGTCACCAAGATAGTGCAACAACAAAGAATCAGCATCTTGAAATCGCACTAACATCTAAGAATCAACATCAAGTATTATATTAACATCATAGATAACTTCATCAAGACAGGCATCCACATCTAAGAAACTCATCTAGAATAGCTAACACCTAACATCAAAGAATATTCATCAAGAACAGTATCTAACAGAACTTTTTGACTATATATGAATTAATTATGTTACTAGCTAAATCATCTATTATTAACTTTCACACTCAATTTCTACATCTAATATCAATTTATTAACAATAGAATTAGCAGCAACAAGATATTACTTAAAATTACTCCCCCGAATTTAAAATATAAACAATGTAATAATTAAGGGTATAAATTGATTTATGCTGTAACTAATTAAATGTGTATGGTATCTTCTAACATCAAGAAACGCATTTTAATATAGATATGTACATTTAAACCTTGAGAGATAGATTATAGTAAACTTTAGTACAAAGTATGAATTGCTGAACTCCAATGACTACTATTTGTCCGTTACAACTAAAGTTTCAATCTATCTCTTTCTTTTTGTGTTTAAAACACGACTTTGTAGTAAATATTGAACATCATATTTATTAGCAAGTTCTGCTAAAAAATCTAATAAAGTTTGGGTGTCGATTTTACCATTAATAAAATCAGCTTTAAGTAGTTTTGATTGTTGTCTTTCTTCTTCATTCGCACATTTTTTAAAATATCCCCACATATGATCAAAAGCATTACATACACTTCCTATACTCGGTTCAATTAACAAAGCATCATCAATCATTTGTTGGACTTGATGAAGTGATAAATCCGTTTTTAAAGCATTCCTTATCATTTGGTAAGCCTGTTGACTGTGTAACAATACATGATATTTTTCTTCACGCCAAAGCTGTTCGATATAGCCACGTTCTTTCATAAAATTACCTCCGATAATTAATGTTAATATACATGCATGTAGTATAGCAATAAAAATGAATGCGCTATCAAAAGTGATGTAAGTGTTTATATAAAATGATAATAGAGTGTTGCAAATATTTTTGGAACCGGTTACAATAAAATGGAATAAATGGAACCGGTTCTAATTAGGAGGCTAACTATATGAATTATAAGCAATCCGCAGAAGATATTTTGAACGCGATAGGCGGAGAAGAGAATTTAGATGCAATGGCGCATTGTGCAACGAGACTACGATTAGTTTTAAATGATGAAAGTTTAGTAAATGAAGAGGCGCTAAACAATATGGATGTAGTTAAAGGGACATTTTCTACTGGGGGACAATACCAAATTATTATTGGGTCTGGTACAGTCAATAAAGTATTTAGTGAACTGGAAAAATTAACTGGAAAAGAAGCATCAACCACTTCGGAAGTCAAAGCACAATCTGCTAAAAATATGAATCCGTTACAGCGATTTGTAAAAATGCTTTCAGATATCTTTGTTCCGATCATACCAGCCATCGTTGCTGGTGGTTTATTAATGGGGTTAAATAACATTTTGACTGCGAAAGATTTATTCTTTTCAGGTAAATCATTGATAGATGTATATAGTCAATTTGCTGGATTAGCTGAAATGATAAATGTTTTTGCGAATGCACCATTTACATTATTACCAATTTTAATTGGATTTAGTGCAGCAAAACGTTTTGGTGGCAATCCGTTTTTAGGTGCTGCATTAGGTATGATACTGGTTCATCCATCGCTAATGAGCGCATACGATTTCCCAAAAGCAGTTGAAGCAGGTAAGGCTATTCCATATTGGGATGTTTTTGGTCTGCATATTAATCAAGTAGGTTATCAAGGACAAGTGTTACCTATGCTTGTAGCAGCTTATATCTTAGCCTCAATTGAAAAAGGGTTACGCAAAGTTATTCCAACGGTGTTAGATAATTTGTTAACACCATTGTTATCTATTTTTATAACAGCATTTCTAACATTTTCATTTGTAGGTCCAATCACTCGACAATTAGGTTACTGGTTATCAGATGGTTTAACATGGCTTTATGAATTTGGTGGTGCAATTGGTGGATTAATATTCGGATTATTGTATGCTCCGATTGTTATTACAGGTATGCATCATAGCTTTATAGCTGTAGAAACGACATTAATTGCAGATGCCACTAAAACGGGTGGATCATTTATATTCCCGATTGCGACAATGTCTAATGTTGCACAAGGTGGTGCAGCAATTGCAGCGTTCTTTATTATTAAACAAAATAAAAAGTTAAAAGGTGTGGCATCTGCCGCAGGTATTTCAGCATTACTTGGTATTACAGAACCGGCTATGTTTGGTGTTAACTTAAAACTAAGATATCCATTTATTGGTGCTATCATTGGATCAGGTATTGCTTCAGCATATATTGCTTTCTTCAAGGTTAAAGCAATCGCATTAGGAACTGCTGGATTGCCTGGATTTATTTCAATCAATCCAGTACATGCAGGATGGTTACACTACTTTGTTGGTATGACAATATCATTCATCGTTGCCATAACAGTTACTTTAATTTTATCGAAAAGAAAAGCAAATAAAGAAGTTGTAGAATAAAAAAGAGGTATGACAGTAATCAAAGTATCAGTCACTGCAAATGCAATAGGATGAAACTTTAAGCTGTCATACCTTTTAATTTAGTTATAATTTCTGTTTTCGCCATAAGAAAATACTAACAATTACGACAAGAATTAATGAAATACCTACCACAATAATCCAAGATATATAACTATGGTCATCAATTGGCAACGGCACATTCATACCGAAGAAACTAAATACGAGCGTTGGTAACGTTAATAATACCGTGAAAAGTGTTAATGTCTTCATAATCGTATTCATATCATTAGATAATAAGGAAGCGTATGATGTTGTGATACTTTCTAAGATACGTTGATGTAATTCTGTTGTTTCGATGGCTTGGTTATTTTCAATGATTAAATCTTCTAGTAATTCTTCATCTTCTTCAAAACGTTTAATTGCAGGTAAACGGAATAACTTTTTAATAATTGTATCGTTACCTTTTAAGGCAGCTAAAAAGTATACTAAACTTTTTTCAACTTCCATTAATTTGAAAAGTTGTTTGTTAGTAATGTTATTTTTTAGTTCTTTCTCAATACGAATTCTACTTTTATTAAGTAATCGTAAGTTACGATTATAATGGTCGGCAATAGTAGTTAAAATTTCTAATGCAAATCTGCTGTGAAATTTTAAATTAATATCACGCTTAGGTAAATTTTCTAAAAATTCATTTTCAGCGTCACAAACTGTTACGATAATACCGTTGCCAATAATAATACCTAATGGAATCGTTACAAAAGATAGAACGCTACGATTAGTTGAATTGACGATAGGTAAATCAATAATGATTAATGAGTAACCAGTATCTTCGTCATATTCAATACGGGAACTTTCTTCTGAGTCCAAAGGGTCACGTATAAAGTCTTCAGGTATATTATATTGTTCCATAAGATTTTCAATTTCTTCTCGGTCTGGTTCTACTACATTAATCCATGACGCTGTGTGATCTAATGGTGTTTTTATAATATGTTTATCTATATCTTCAGAATGTCTGAATGAAGTAATCATGATATATAGTTCCTTTCTAAAGGATTTAGGAAAAGCGAGTATTACTTAAGTTAGTGAATCAAGGTTTGATTTATGCAAGCGGTTTTCTGCCATTATTCTTAATGGACCATTAAAAACAATATTATGCACATGTTTAGCTAATTCATCAACTGAAATGGGCTGTTTGTCCATTACCCAGTATTTAATAATTGAAATTGTTGCTCCGGAAACGTAACTGTAAAAATACATCTCTGGAATGCCTCCGATAGAATGATTGATACTAATATAACGTTGCATATTATTTTTAATATGTTCGTTGATTTTTAATTCTAATTGACTCGTGCGTTCCAATTGTAAAATAGTATGATAAAACTCTAAATTATCATGAATATGCTGGAAAATATTTTTAAGTATATTATTTACAAAAGTATTCGCAATGTCTTCAATTGAAGAACCGCGTAACAAATCAAATTGAGTATATGTCGTTAGTTCTGAAATATATTCATCTTCCATATCTGCGAGTAACATATATTTATCCTCGTAATGTAAGTAAAATGTCCCTCTATTGATATCAGCGCGTGTTGTTATGTCGCGAATGGTAATCTTTTCTAAATCTTTTTCTTGTAGTAATTTAGTGAACGCTTGTTTAATGGAGGACTTTGTCTTTCTAATTCGCCTATCTTCTTTCAAAAATAAATCAACCTCCTTGTGTTATTGAACAATGTGGGTGTATTTGTCTATTAATAAACGTATTGATGAACATTGTGTATTGTTTATTCCCACTTACATATTATAATAGACAACATGCGAAATATTCAACACATTGTCTAATAAGGAGGTAATTAATAAAATGAATATATTTAAAAATAAATTATTATGGATTGCACCAATAGCAACTATGATTATCTTGGTAATCTTTTCTTTAGCTTTTTATCCTGCATATAATCCTAAACCAAAAGATTTACCAATTGGTATATTAAATGAGGATAAAGGTACAACGATTCAAGATAAAAATGTTAACATTGGTAAAAAATTAGAGGATAAATTATTAGATAGTGATTCTAATAAAATTAAATGGGTTAAGGTTGATAGTGAAAAAGACCTTGAAAAAGATTTGAAAGATCAAAAAATCTTTGGAGTAGCTATTATTGATAAAGACTTTTCAAAAGATGCTATGAGTAAAACACAAAAAGTAGTTATGGATAGTAAAAAAGAAGAAATGCAACAAAAAGTTGCTTCAGGTGAAATTCCACCACAAGTAGTTCAACAAATGAAACAAAAAATGGGGAATCAACAAGTAGAGGTTAAGCAGGCTAAATTTAAAACGATTGTAAGTGAAGGATCAAGCTTACAAGGTTCACAAATTGCATCGGCTGTGTTAACTGGTATGGGTGATAATATTAATGCTCAAATTACGAAGCAAAGTTTGGAAACATTAACGAGTCAAAATGTTAAAGTCAATGCCGCAGACATCAATGGTTTGACGAATCCAGTAAAAGTGGATAATGAAAAACTTAATAAAGTTAAAGATCACCAAGCAGGTGGTAATGCACCATTCCTAATGTTTATGCCAATTTGGATAGGTTCAATCGTAACGTCTATCTTATTGTTCTTTGCATTTAGAACTAGTAACAATATCGTCGTGCAACATCGTATCATTGCTTCAATTGGACAAATGATATTTGCAGTTGTTGCAGCATTTGCAGGTAGCTTTGTTTATATTTATTTCATGCAAGGCGTTCAAGGATTTGATTTTGACCATCCAAATCGTATCGCAATTTTTGTAGCACTTGCGATTCTTGGTTTCGTGGGCCTTATTTTAGGTGTTATGGTATGGCTAGGTATGAAGTCAATTCCAATTTTCTTCATTTTAATGTTCTTTAGTATGCAACTTGTAACGTTACCTAAACAAATGTTGCCTGAAAGTTATCAAAAATATGTATATGATTGGAATCCATTCACACACTATGCAACAAGTGTAAGAGAACTATTGTACTTGAATCATCATATTGAATTAAATAGTACAATGTGGATGTTTATAGGGTTTATGATTTTTGGGGCTGTATCAAGTTTAGTTTCAGCTATTGTTAGAAAACATAGCACAAAACGTACTGAAGTGCCGTCATAATTTAATAAATAGAAATATAGCTATACAAGACGTTTGTAGCGAGCGTCATGGTATAGCTATTTTATTTGTATAGCGCTTGATGTAAAGTTATTTTAGCTGTCATACTATGTGCTAAACCAAATTCAGTTGTGTCATATCTTCGCTTTTTTGTCACTGTTATAATCGGTATAATCGGATATAATGAAAAGGTGAGGGAGGATTCAAAATGCGTAGGTTATTATATTCATTTCTTTTTTATATGATCATAGGTTTATTTAGTGGCTTTTTCTATAGAGAGCTAACAAAAGCATATGATTTTACTGGTACAACACAATTATCACTTGTACACACACATACACTTATTTTAGGTATGTTTATGTTTTTAATTTTATTACCATTGGAGAAGTTATTTAAATTATCAAGTTACTACTTATTTAACTGGTTCTTTTATGTATATAACATAGGTGTTATCGTTACTATAGGTATGATGGTGACAAAAGGATTCTTCCAAGTCACTGGTAAATCATACTCTCCAGAAGCATTTGCAGGCTTTGCAGGTATTGGGCACACAGGTATGCTTGCAGGTTTATTGTTGCTATTTTTCCTTTTAAGACAAGCAATTCTTAAAGAACCACGTGATGAGTCTTTTAAAAAATAATATAACTAGAACTAAAAAATATACACATCTTTCAAAGGAACATTGTTGTTTCGTACTTTGAAAGGTGTGTTTTTATATTGTGATGGGATAGTTATTGATAATTCATGGCTAACTATGCGATTTATTTTAACAATATAAATATTAATAGTATAATGTCTTTAAATGATAATAATTATCAATTTGAGCGCGTTAATGAAAGAAATGAATATAGAGAGTCATAGGAGGCACATAATGAAAGACGTTACAATCATTGGTGGCGGTCCGTCTGGTTTGTATGCAAGCTTTTATGCTGGATTGCGAGATATGTCTGTAAGATTGATAGATGTTCAATCTGAATTAGGGGGTAAGATGAGAATTTACCCTGAAAAAATTATTTGGGATATTGGCGGCATTGCGCCAAAACCTTGTCATGAAATTTTAAAAGATACAATTAAGCAAGGATTATATTTTAAACCGGAAGTTCATTTGAATGAACGTGTGGTAGATATTAGGAAAAAGGCAGAACGTCATTTCGAAGTTGAAACAGAAGCGGGAAAAATATATACATCGAAAGCAGTTATCATTGCAATTGGTGCGGGTATTATTAATCCAAAACAATTAGATGTTAAAGGTGTAGAGAGATATCAATTAACTAATTTACATTATGTTGTACAAAGTTACAGACGTTTCAAAGATAAAGATGTATTAATATCAGGTGGAGGAAATACAGCATTAGATTGGGCGCATGATATTGCCAAGATTGCTAAAAGCGTGACAGTTGTTTATCGAAAAGAAGATGTAAGTGGTCATGAAGCGATGAAAACGCTGGTGACAGATTTAAATGTGAAACTATGCCCGAAAACACGTATTAAATACTTGGTCGGCAATGATGATGAAACGCATATAAGTGAAGTTGTTTTGGAACATGTTGAAAGTGGTGATACGCATACAGTTAAATTTGACGATGTCATTATTAGCCATGGTTTTGATCGTTGTAATACATTATTGAGTGAAACATCTTCAAAGCTAGATATGCATGATGATTGTCGTGTTAAAGGATTTGGTAATACGACAACAAGTATACCTGGTATCTATGCGTGTGGAGATATTGTTTATCATGATGCAAAATCACATCTAATTGCAAGTGCATTTAGTGATGGTGCAAATGCAGCGAACCTTGCTAAAACATATATCCAACCAGATGCGAATGCAGAAGGTTATGTTTCAAGTCATCATGAAGTGTTTAAAGAAGCGAATAAGACTATTGTAAATAAACATTTATACTAGGTTTATATATTGTGTGATGAAAAGTGGGGTAAATAATGGTTAAAGTGACATATGATATTCCGACTTGCGAGGATTATTGCGCATTAAGGATTAATGCAGGTATGAGTCCAAAGACGCGCGAAGCAGCTGAAAAAGGATTACCTAATGCCTTATTTACAGTAACCTTGTATGATAAAGATCGGTTAATTGGTATGGGTAGAGTGATTGGCGATGGAGGAACTGTTTTTCAAATTGTTGATATTGCAGTTTTGAAAAGTTACCAAGGTCAAGGGTACGACAGTCAAATTATGGAACATATTATGAAGTATATTAAAAATGTATCTGTCGAAAGTGCATACGTTAGTCTGATCGCAGACTACCCAGCGGATAAATTATATGCAAAATTTGGATTTATGCCTACCGAACCAGATTCAGGCGGTATGTATATCAAATACTAAATTAAAAAAGACATCTCGCATAACGGGATGTCTTTTTCATGAATACTATTTATCTACACCGAAATCGATAACAATGCGGCCTTTATTTTCATGTTTAATTACTTTGTTAAGTTGTTCTGGAAGTTCATCAAATGTAATAACTTGCTTGATCTCATGTAAATTTTCAGGCTTTAAATCTTTTGCGAGACGACGCCAAACGCGCTGTCTTAATTTCATAGCAGTAAATACTGAGTCAATTCCTAAAATGTTTACACCTCTTAAAATGTGAGGGAATACAGAATTAGTATAAGTATTACCAGCAGTCATACCAATAACTGCAATTGATCCACTATGATTTAAACGCTTTGTAACATAATTAATACCTTCGCCACCAACAGGGTCTACACAAGCTTGCCAAGTTGATGATGCGAGTGGCTTTTTATGATCATCTTCAACAGGAAGTCGATCGATAACTTCTTTGGCACCAAGTTCAAGTAATTGATCGCTAACATCTTGTTTACCTGTACTTGCGATAACTTTATAACCAAGTTCATTAAGCATGAGTACTGCTAAAGTACCGACACCACCTGAAGCACCGCGAACGAGTACAGGACCATCTTCAATATTCATTCCAACTTTTTCAAGTCTTTCAATTGCTAAACCGGCAGTATAACCAGCTGTGCCATATATCATTGATTCTTCTAATGTTAAAGTATCAGGAAGCTTGATAATCCATTCTGATTTTACACGCGCATATTCACTAAAACCGCCATAATGGCTAACACCTAGGTCATAACTCGTTACAATTACTTGTTCTCCTTTTTCAAAACCTGGTGCTTCGGATTCAACAATTGTTCCAGCTAAATCTATTCCTGGAATCATAGGATACGATTTTACGACTGCATTATGATCTTGAGTCGCTAAAGCATCTTTATAATTTATACCAGAGTAATGTACTTTAATCAGCACATCTCCTTTAGGTAAATCAGTAGGCGATAATTGTTTGAAAGTTGGTGTCACTTTACCGCTCTCATCTTTATCAATTACAAACGCTTTAAATGTTTCTATCACAACGATACATCCTCTCTTTTTCTCTTTTGAAAGTATGGCCATTTTACTGGAATAAATGTATCATTTATTGATGTTACACACAATCAATACAATTTGTAATTGATTTGTGTTAATGTATTTTTAAATAGTTTTGGCTGAAAAATTAAGTAATATTTTGATTCGATCACTGTTTATTGGAGGATTTATATGGCTGGGATAATCAAAGAGATTTCAAAACAAGATGCTAGTGAATTAGTTGAATTAGCAACTAGCACATTTTATGACACGTTTGGTTCTTACTATGATGACAAAGATTTTGAACAATTTTTTAAAGACAATTATACTGTAGAAAAATTTACACAAGAGATTAACCATGTAGATTCATTTCATTATTTTTATCAAGAAGATGGTGCGAATGTTGGTTATATAAAGATGAATATTAATAGTGCTCAAACTGAAGAAATGGGGGAGACCTATTTAGAAGTGCAGCGCATATACTTTTTGAAAGACTTTCAAGGTGGCGGAAGAGGTTCACAATTGATAGAATTGGCCGAAAAAATTGCACAAGAACATAATAAACATAAAATTTGGCTAGGAGTTTGGGAGCATAATCCTCGTGCTCAAGCATTTTATAAACGTCATGGATTTAAAGTGGTTGGTGAACATCATTTTCAAACAGGTGATGTAACGGATACAGATTTAATTATGGAAAAAGAGGTATAATGATTGTTTTTGCAGCAGATAAAATGAAATCATAGTAATAAATATTGTGTATACCTTGAAATGCTAAATGCGTAATGAATTGTTAAAGTAAAATAATTAAATTTATAGAAAACATAAAATTCACAAAAATTAAATAATAATGAACAAAAATTAGGGTATAATAAAAAGAACCTTAGATTGTAGTTATGGGTATTGTGATAATTCAAATCATATTAATGTTGACGTCTTTGGTAACAAGCCATGAAATGATACACATGGTAGATATGTATTTCAAGCTTATTCAATGAATATCGAATTATAGGAGGAGATATGTATGAAAAGATTAGTTACAGGGTTACTAGCATTATCATTATTTTTAGCTGCATGTGGTCAAGATAGTGACCAACAAAAAGACAGTAATAAAGAAAAAGATGATAAAGCGAAAACTGAACAACAAGATAAAAAAACAAATGATTCATCTAAAGATAAGAAAGACAATAAAGATGATAGTAAAGACGTAAACAAAGATAATAAAGATAATAGTGCAAACGATAACCAGCAACAATCTAATTCAAATGCAACAAACAATGACCAAAACCAAACAAATAATAACCAATCAAGTAATAATCAAGCGAATAATAATCAAAAATCAAGTTACGTTGCACCATATTATGGACAAAATGCCGCGCCGGTTGCACGTCAAATTTATCCGTTTAATGGAAATAAAACTCAAGCTTTACAGCAATTGCCAAATTTCCAAACAGCTTTAAATGCGGCTAATAATGAAGCAAATAAATTTGGTAGTAATAATAAAGTGTATAATGATTATTCTATTGAAGAACATAATGGCAACTATAAGTATGTGTTTAGTTTTAAAGACCCAAATGCAAATGGAAAATATTCAATTGTAACGGTTGATTATACTGGACAAGCAATGGTTACTGATCCAAACTACCAACAATAATGTTAATATAACTATGATGTAAGTTAAAAAAATAAAACGGTAAACTCTATAATATGAATTAGGGTTTACCGTTTTTTTGCGTATTTTAAAGTATAAAAGTTTACGTTCTATAGTACTTTTAAACCTCATTCACAGCCACTGAGGAATTTAAACACTATTGATTAGATGTCATCTTAGACAATATAAGTTGTGAAATAGATTCTAATGGTTGTTCTTTATGTTGTATTTGTGGATATTTAATCACTGGTATTGCCTGGGAAATTAAATTATTAATTAATAATTGTCGGTCTGTATACCAAATTTTTGATAGATGACGCCAAATATCTTCGTTAACACCTTGAGACTCAATATATTGACTGTGATTTGGAGTGTATAATGCTACTGTTTTGTCTATAGCCATCGCATCAAATATTATATTTGAGTAATCAGTGATAACGACATCAGACATTAGAATTAAGTCTTGAGCACTAAGATACTTTGGTGCAACAAGCGCCTCTTCTGGTAACATCGTTTCATCAACACCCTGAACCACAACATGATAGGCTTTGAATAAAGCATCTGATAGTGGTAATTGTTGCGCACTCACTAATCCAATAGGTGCGTATAATAAAACTGGTTTTTGATCATTTATTTTAAACGATTTCTTATACTGTTGTTGAGTAGTACTTTCGTTACGCTTTTGTAGTAAATATTGGTGTTTAGGATTACCATAAGCCAATACATTTGCTTGGTGACTAGGAAAAGCCGTTTGATAAAAGTGGCTAATATCATCAGCAGAATGTATAACATAATCGAATTGCAACCAGCGATTATACCTTTTAGCACGATAAAATGGTGTTTCTATATTTTTAATAGGTTCTTTACTATCTAAAAATAATTGCATTATTGGTGTGCCTTGATGTAATTGAATTAAAGTACCGTTTGGTTGTAACGTTTCAGGTATATCATTTTCAACTAAAACTACGCGTGCGCTGTTAATCAATTCGTCAGCTTTTTCAGACTTAGGTGATATGAAATGTGGTCCGCGACGATCGTCAGTAACAAAATAACAGGCAGTCATTGGATTATGTTTAACGAAGTAAGTAAATAAATATTTTGAATTACCTATATATTGATGATGATCACCGATAAAAACGATGTGATCTTTTAAAACGTTTGGTTGCTTCGTATACAAGCCGAGGTTTTGTAATTGTTTGTTATCAGCACGTTGCTTTGCTATTTTATATAACCATTTAGGTAGCATAAACTTGGTAGAATACAACCAATTATCTGGTGAATTAAGTTGTTCTGAATCCTCGATAAAAAGGTTACGAAAAGGTATAGGATGATGATCAATATAAGCCATTTTATTCAAATAAAACTGAGACATCATATCAAAATCTTCAATAGTTTTAATAGTTTCCCATATTGAAGCACTTGTTGCTAAAGGTGCCTTGAAATCGAAGACGACATGACCATCGTTTGATAAATCACCTTTCAGAAGTGTCAATAAAGCTAAATCGAAAATCGTTTCTACAGGGTAATAATGTATTAAATCAAGAGTCTGTTGAATCGCATATATCAGGTTAGGATAATAATTATTGTTTTGAGCCCAATCGGCAATGTTAATCGATGATTGACCGAAATAGTGACAATCATTTTTGTATTGTCCATCCACAGTATAATCAACCACGATAGACTTAGGATATAATTGAACCGCATCTAACATAGATTGATAAATCATTATCTCATTGGCATATGGAACGACATGTGTATAACCTTCAGAATGAGCTTTCATTAATTGAGATTCAAACTTTTGCATATTAGAAACATTTATCTGTTTAATCATTGCTATAACTTCCATTTCTCATCGTAGTATCTTCCTTATTTTAGCACGGTCTTATGTAAAATTCATGAATAGTATAAGTTACTTCATTACATTAAGTACAATTCATTTTGATGAACAGATTTAAAATGAAAAATAAAACAATTAAATAGGAAAGTGATATTGTTAATAGTCTGAAAAAATGGTATATTTTAATTGTGAAAAAAATCACATTAATCTCACTGTTCTGTAAAATGTTATCGATAACAAAATGCTATAGCCAGAGCATGATTTTAATGAAGCAATTACACTACTACTTTATGGAAAGAAGAGTCAGCCTATGTTAGTAAATACGTTTAACCCATTTGATAATTTATTATTATCGTCTTTAATTGCAGCAATACCGATTGTACTGTTTTTACTTTGTTTAACTGTTTTTAAAATGAAAGGTATTTATGCAGCCATTACAACACTTGTTGTAACATTACTGATTGCAATACCATTTTTCAAATTGCCAGTTGGTATCGCTTCTGGTGCAGTAGTCGAAGGTTTCTTCCAAGGTATCATTCCGATTGGCTATATCGTTATGATGGCAGTATTGTTATACAAAATTACTGTTGAATCTGGACAATTTTTAACAATTCAAGATAGTATTACAAATATTTCACAAGACCAACGTATTCAAGTTTTACTTATTGGATTTGCATTCAACGCATTTTTAGAAGGTGCAGCAGGATTTGGTGTACCAATTGCAATTTGTGCACTTTTATTAACACAATTAGGATTTAATCCATTAAAAGCTGCGATGTTATGTTTAGTCGCAAATGCAGCGTCTGGTGCTTTTGGTGCGATTGGTATCCCTGTAGGTGTTGTAGAAACGTTGAAATTACCTGGAGATGTTTCAGTATTAGGTGTTTCTCAATCAGCAACTTTAACATTGGCAATCATAAATTTCATTATTCCATTCTTACTTATCTTTATTATTGATGGTTTTAGAGGTGTTAAAGAAACATTACCAGCAATTTTAGTAGTTTCAATCACTTATACACTTACTCAAGGATTATTAACTGTATTCAGTGGACCTGAATTAGCAGATATTATTCCACCGTTATTAACAATGTTAGCATTAGCAGTATTTTCTAAAAAATTCCAACCAAAACACATTTATCGTGTTAATAAAGATGAAGAAATTGAACCTGCAAAAGCACATTCTGCAAAAGCAGTATTACATGCATGGAGTCCGTTCATTGTATTAACAGTCATTGTAATGATTTGGAGTGCGCCATTCTTTAAAAACTTATTCTTACCAAATGGTGCTTTATCATCATTAGTATTTAAATTCAACTTACCTGGAACAGTCAGCGAAGTTACGCATAAACCATTAGTATTGACTTTAAATATTATTGGACAAACAGGTACAGCTATTTTATTAACTATTATTATTACAATTTTAATGTCTAAAAAGGTTAACTTTAAAGATGCAGGTAGATTATTCGGTGTTACATTTAAAGAATTATGGTTACCAGTTCTTACAATTTGTTTCATCTTAGCAATTTCTAAAATCACAACTTATGGTGGTTTAAGTGCAGCAATGGGTCAAGGTATTGCTAAAGCAGGTAATGTCTTCCCAGTTCTATCACCAATCTTAGGTTGGATAGGTGTGTTTATGACAGGATCAGTTGTAAATAACAACTCATTATTTGCACCAATTCAAGCTTCTGTTGCACAACAAATTGGAACAAGTGGTTCACTTCTTGTATCTGCTAATACAGTTGGTGGTGTAGCGGCAAAACTAATTTCACCACAATCAATTGCAATTGCAACTGCAGCAGTAAAACAAGTTGGTAAGGAATCAGAATTATTAAAAATGACATTGAAATACAGTGTATGTTTACTAATATTCATCTGTATTTGGACTTTCATCTTGTCATTACTATAAATAAACGTATTTCAAAATATAAATATACAGAGGGTGAGATGTTTTCTAACATCTCATCTTTTTTTTAATGGATCATTAATGAAAGAAGTTTGACATTATAATAATGGTAGCGCTTTATGTTAAAATGAAGAGTGAGTAATCAGCAATCAAATTAAATTGGTTGATAGCTGTTAAGGTTTGTGGTTTTGTCTTTGTGCTATCGCACATAAAGTATATAATTAAAGTAGTTTCGTTATTATAGAATATTAATATACATAGTAGATAGTAATAGAGCATCACCATGGGAACCTATTGAGACACTTATTGATTCAAAGTGGTATTAATATGTCGTATTTCTCGAACGTTCCATTATTCATTTTAAAAAGGGGGACTGTATTTGTTATGACAACACAACATAGCAAAACAGATGTCATCTTAATTGGTGGCGGTATTATGAGTGCAACATTAGGAACATTACTTAAAGAATTATCACCTGAGAAAAATATTAAAGTGTTTGAAAAATTATCACAACCTGGCGAAGAGAGTTCAAATGTATGGAATAATGCCGGTACAGGGCATTCAGCACTTTGCGAGTTGAACTATACAAAAGAAGGTAAGGATGGCACAGTTGATTGTAGTAAAGCAATTAAGATAAATGAGCAGTACCAAATTTCAAAGCAGTTTTGGGCATATTTAGTTAAAACAGGACAATTAGATAACCCAGATCGCTTTATTCAAGCGGTGCCACACATGAGTTTCGTCATTGGCGAAGATAATGTAGCTTTTATAAAAAGTCGTGTTGCAACGTTAAAGAAAAGTGTTTTATTCGAAAAAATGAAATTATCGCAAGATGAAGAAGAAATGAAATCTTGGGTACCGTTAATGATTGAAGGTCGTAAGTCTGATGAACCAATTGCTTTAACTTATGATGAAACTGGTACAGATGTTAATTTTGGTGCGTTAACTGCAAAGTTATTTGATAATTTAGAACAACGTGGTGTGGGAATTCAATATAAGCAGAATGTATTAGACATCAAGAAACAGAAATCTGGGGCATGGCTAGTTAAAGTTAAAGATTTAGAAACAAACGAAACGACAACATATGAATCTGATTTTGTATTTATTGGTGCTGGCGGTGCGAGTTTACCATTACTCCAAAAGACTGGAATTAAACAATCAAAACATATTGGTGGTTTCCCAGTAAGTGGATTATTCCTGCGCTGTACAAATCAAGAAGTGATTGATCGTCATCATGCTAAAGTATACGGAAAAGCAGCAGTGGGTGCGCCACCAATGTCAGTGCCGCACTTAGATACACGCTTTGTAGACGGCAAGCGTTCATTGTTATTTGGTCCATTTGCAGGTTTCTCACCTAAATTTTTAAAAACTGGTTCACATATGGATTTAATTAAATCGGTTAAGCCAAATAATATCGTGACGATGTTATCTGCAGGTATCAAAGAAATGAGTCTTACGAAGTATTTAGTGTCACAATTGATGTTATCTAATGATGAGCGTATGGATGATTTAAGAGTCTTTTTCCCAAATGCTAAAAATGAAGATTGGGAAGTGATTACAGCAGGGCAACGTGTCCAAGTAATCAAGGATACTGAGGAATCTAAAGGTAACTTACAATTTGGTACCGAAGTCATTACGTCAGATGATGGCACATTAGCTGCATTACTTGGTGCATCACCTGGTGCGTCAACAGCTGTAGATATTATGTTTGATGTTTTACAGCGATGCTATCGTGATGAATTCAAAGGATGGGAACCCAAGATTAAAGAAATGGTGCCGTCATTTGGTTATCGTTTAACAGATCATGAGGATTTATATCACAAAATTAATGAAGAAGTAACTAAGTATTTACAAGTTAAATAATAAACAAAACGGTAATGTCTTTTTAATGTGATAGACATTACCGTTTTTTTAGTGGTTGTTTTTATTATCAGTGCTTTATATTTAAAAGCTTATCTTGATTGAAGTCATTTAAAAGTTTTGGAGAATTTATACCTGTCTGTATCGTTTTAAACCAACAATATTTAAGATAATAAAGGCCATGATAAAAATCATTAGAATTAGTAAATCGAACCATATATTACTCCAACCTTGCCCCTTAATCATAACATTGGTTAAAGCATCACCAGCATATCTGAGAGGGAAGATATAGCCAATGTTACCTAGCCAATCAGGCATATTTTCAAGTGGGAAAATTCCTGAAAAGAATACCTGAGGTACAGCAACTAGTGGAATAAATTGAATCATTTGAAACTCAGAATTAGCAAACGTTGAAATGAAAATTCCCATAGATAATGCTGTAATAGCTAAACAAATATTAATCAAAATTACATACCATAAGCTACCTGCTAAATTAATGTTCAATAAATATATTGAAAATAGGACTATGATTAATGTTTGAATGATTGCGAATATACCATAGCCAATCAGATAACCAAGGACGATTTCACTTCGACGAATTGAAGTTGATAATACACGTTCTAACGTACCTGTTGTACGTTCACGTAATAAAGCTATACCTGATATTAGAAATACAAATAAAAATACAAAGAAGCCCATTAGTATTGGAAACATTTTATCGAAATAAGTACTATCAGAATTACCGTATAAATAGGAATGTGAAATCTTAATATCTTGTTTGTTTGGTGCTTTCATGGTCGGAGGTGCTTTTTCAATTAGATGCTTTATACTGCTTATTTTATCTTGTTGTATAGCTTTGCCAATCATTTGTTTGATCATATTAGATTTGTTAGGGTCTTCATTTGTATAAATGACATGCAATGTTTGATTTTCTTGGTAAATATAACCATCAAGATGATTATTCTCGATTTTAGATTTGATATTTTCATGAGAATGGAACGTTTGAGTTTTTATGTCGGATGATGGCAATTGTTTTGTTATATTTGATGAAACAGATGTATCGATACCGATTTTCAAATCGTTTTCATCACCGTTAAAAATAAAATACATAAGCGTCAATATTAAAATTGGTGCTAGAAACATTAGCGCAAGTGTACGTTTATCACGTAACATTTCTTTTAATACTCGTCTAACAATAGCTAAAATTTTCATGATTGACGAACCTCCTCAGCTTTAATAAATACCGCTTCAATTGTATCTACATTAAATCTTTGTTTTAAATTGGTTGGCGTATCTATAGCAAATATTCTTCCGTCGACAATAAGTCCAACTTTATCGCAACGTTCCGCCTCATCCATAACATGTGTTGTGATGACGACACTCTTTCCGTTTTTGGTCATTTGCTTGAATTGTTGCCATATTTGTTGGCGCAATTTAGGGTCAATGCCTACAGTTGGTTCATCTAATATGATTAATTCCGGTTCGGCCAACAATGTTATTGCTAAAGATAATCGGCGTTTCATGCCTCCTGAAAACTGTGCAACTTTTTTATTTAACGCTTGCTCTAAATTCACTAGAACGATATGTTTTTCAATATTATCTTTTAATAAATTTCCTTTCAGTCCTGACAAACGACCGTAAAACTCTAGGTTTTCATAAGCAGTTAAGTTTTCGTATAATGCATCAGTTTGCCCCATATAGCCTAATCGATTTAAAGCTTTGCGATTAGGCATCTTATGAGCGAAAATTTCTGCAGATCCAGAATCTATCTTTTCCATACCTAGTAAACACTTTATTGTTGTTGTTTTACCAGAACCACTAGGACCTATTAACCCTAGCAGTTCACCTTTATTGATTGACATACTAATTTCGTTTAATACGTGATGCTTGTTATACGTTTTTACAACTTTATCTAACTTCGCGATAGTTGCGTCCATGACAACCCCTCCTAAATTGAGATACATTTCACTTTATTTATATATCATCTTAAGCGTATATTAAGATTGCGAATAAAATATTAATAGATAGTGAACATATTTTCTTTTAATGTTCAGAAAAAAGGTGGGGCATATGGATCAAACAGCTTTTACGGATAGTCGTGTAACGAAAACGATAAATCGCATACATGATGGAATGATAAATCTATTAAAAACGAAGGCATATAATGATATAACTGTTAAAGATATATGTGAAAAGAGTCAAATAAGTCGGACAACCTTTTATACACATTACAAAACTAAAGATGATTTTATATACAGCTATCTTAATACATTGTTAAAAGAAGCAAAAAAGAAATTTCTTAAAAGTGAAACTCTGACACAAGCAATATTTTTAAAAAAGATGGTTTATTTTTGGCTAAGCGAAGGTCAGCTCATTTTAATGTTATTAGGTGATGAGAGTGCTTATAAATTACATCAAGTCATAAAAAAATCACTACAACAACGTATCGAAATTAATGTTGTACCAGTATTAAATACAAAAATGTTAACGACGAAGGAAAAGTATTTTTTACTTATTTTTATGAGTAATGCAATCATTGGTGTGTTACAAGATTGGGTCAAACGAGGATATAAAGAGAGTCCTAAAGAAGTAGCAGAAATTATGAATAAAATATTTGAAAATGCATTTCGTTAGGTTTTTATCATGATAAGTTGATGTCGTAAAGTACAGTTGCAGTTACAATTCAAATTGAGATTAGTCAAAACATATTATTCAGTTCATGCGTATTTAAAATAAATACGACATAAAGCTATACATTGCAGAAGAGACTACTTTAATGCAATGTATAGCTTTTATAATTTTAATAAAAAATCATTTTAATTGTTTCAGTTGCTCGTTAATAGTGTCTACGTAGTTCTTGTTTCTAAAGAATTGAATAATCCAAATCAATGTGTAAACCACAATAAAGATAATTGTAAATATGATTAGGTAATTTATTGTTAGTGGAAACCAACCGGCAAGTATTGCTAAAGGTAAGAATCCGACATACGTTGTTATGAAATGCACTATAGTTGCTTTAGTAATGCCCCAATCTGTGTATTTAAAGATAAAATCTCCAAGGAAAAAGACGACGCCTATGAGTAACCATAAAATGATAGAAATCAACATTACGGTAGTTTCTGTGAAATGCGTATAATACAATATGCCAATAGTTGATTGTGGGTTCAGTGGATAATATTTGCCGTCTGCAAATAACATACTAAAGAACAGTGAAAGGGTCAAACCAATGATTAAGCTAATGAATAATGAGTTTTTCAAATTTTTCATATTGATAAGCGCTCCTTTATAGATTTTAAATAACGTCTAGAAGAATAGGTGTAGTGTGCATCTTTAAGATACATACGTATAAGTCCATTTGGCTCTAATAATAATTTTTCAATGCAATACTTGTTGACGATTTCTGATTTGGAAATGCGAATGAAATGTTGTGGTAATTGTTTTTCTAGTTCATAAAGTCGTAATTTTAGTTTGAATTTTTGATTGCTTGTAATGGCTGTTACATTTTTATTAATAACTTGGAATGTTATAACATCTGATATATGAATGATATGGATTTCTTTGTCTATGTATCCGACTAATGTATGTGATTTGTCTAAATCATTGACTGCATTAATAATACTTTGAACGTGATCATTCATTTTAGGTGCATGTATATCAATATAAGATTCCGTCTCATTTGCATTGATAAATAAATTGAGTTTCATCATAGGTTAATGCCTCCTTCAAAATTATTAAACCATAAACGGCCATCGATATATTTAAAATGTGTTGAATGGTAGAAATTAAATGTTAAGTGGCTATAAAGCGCTAATCAATATAAAAGGTACCTCCTGAAATAAAAACAGAAATGTTTTTTCAGGAGGTAGAGATTAATGTGAATTATTTGGCAGTGTAATAGTAAAGGTGGTTACATACTCGTTACTTTGTGTGAATTGGATTGTACCATGATGCAATTCAATGATGGATTTTGTAATTGCAAGACCTAAACCATTGCTATTATCATGTTTGCTCACTTTATAAAAACGTTCAAATAAACGTGCTTCAGCTTGTGGACTAATTGGTGAACCATCATTACTTATTGTGAAAATGATGTTGTTATGACTATGTTGCAAAGCGATGTCAATGGCACCACCAACATCTGTATATTTAATAGCATTTATTAATAAATTACTCAATGCTTGATGTAACAAACGTTGATTTCCTAGGAAATTGATTGATTCTAGGTCAGCTAAAATGATTAACGACTTTTCATCAGCAGCAAATTGTTCATGTCGAATGATATCTTTAATGAGTTGATCGACTTTAATCTTATCATCGAATAATAAATGTTGGTGATTATCTAATTCGGATAAGAGCAATAATTCAGTTGTTAATCCGCTCAGCTGTGTTGTAATGGTATAAATATCATTTATATATTGTTGTCGTAATGTTTTATCAGAAGTTTGTTGTAACTCGCTTAATAAATGATGAATATGTGTTAATGGTGTTTTGATTTCATGAGATACATTTTGTACAAAATGCTGCCTCATTTGATCAACTTGTCCCAATGACTCTCTCATCTTATTAAAGTGATACTGTAATGTTCCAATTTCATCTTTGCGTGTTTGTTTGATAGGTGTTTCAAAATCACCATCAATTAAGCGTTCGGTCGCAAGCTTTAACTTTTTTACTGGACGAATGATTGAATAGGTTGATGCGATAACTAATGAAATCGAGATAAATAATAATAACATTAACAAGACGGCTAAGAATGTTCTAAACTCGCTAAATGTTTCTCCAATATCTGGACGCATGAATACTGCTATTGAACCGTCTTTTGTCTTAAAGTTAATACCAACAGTATTATCTGTTACATTGTCGAAAAATCCAGTTACGAATAATGCGAATGGTTTATCTTTAATACCATGATAATCTTTATTATTTAACACGTTGTTAATAGCATTTTGTGATAAAGTATCTTCTCTAAAAGGCTCCCCATAAAATGTCTTATGACCTTTTTGATCAACGGTCATTATTTGGTAATTCATTTGCCCTAAATGTTTGAAATATTGTTGAATGTGCGTTGGTTTAGCCGATTGTTCATATTGTCTTGCTTCTTTAAGCGTCTTCATGATTTTCGCGTCATTAGATGCTTTTAAATTATAATGATAGTAAACATTTGTTAATACAAAACTTATTAATGCACTAAATAAAATAACCGTAATGGAATAAATCGCAATTCTAGCATAGAGTGTTTTAAACATGATTCTCCACCTTATAGCCTTGTCCTCTTACTGTTTCAATTGTAAGTGTGGCATTTAATTTTTTTAATCTTTGGCGTAGTCGCTTAATATGAACGTCAACTGTTCGTTCATCTCCTTCATAATCATAGCCCCAAATTTTTTCTATTATCTGTTCTCGAGTAAAGATTTGCTTAGGACGTGTTGCAAGCATAAATAATAATTGAAATTCCTTGTTCGGCAACGTCATCGTTTTATTAGATACTTGGAGTTCCAAATAAGATTGGTTTAGCGTTAAGTTGCCAATGGTCATTTCTGAATTTGAATTGATATTATATCGACGTAATACCGCACGAATTCTAAAAATAAGTTCCTTAACCTCAAAGGGTTTGGTTACATAATCGTCAGTACCGCTTATAAACGCACGCTCTTTGTCACTAAGTGCATCCCGCGCTGTTAACATAATAACTGGTATATCATAATCATTTTTTAATGTATTACATAATTGAAAGCCGTCCATACCATCCATCATAATATCTACCACTGCAATATCGACACGCTGTTTTTCTAAAAGTTTTAATGCAGCTTCACCACTTGGTTGTGTGTATGCATCAATGTGCTCTGTTTGTAAATGGCTAGCTATATAATTTAGGATTCGAGGATCGTCATCGACAACAAGACATTGCACCATAGCTATAAACTCCCTTATCTTTTTCATTTATTATACATGTAAAATATTTTTGCGTAAAAAAACAATTGTTCATATTGAGTTCATATTTCAACCTTATACTGACGCTAAAGAAGAAATAGGGAGAAGTGAATCGATATGAAATTAGCGATAAAAGAGATTATGTTTTACAAATTTCGTTATATTTTAATCACATTAATCATTCTTTTATTAAGTATTATGGTGTTATTTATTAGTGGTTTAGCTCAAGGGCTTGGTAGGGAGAATATTTCGTTATTTGAACACTTTGATAATGATGAATATGTTGTTCAAAAAATGAAAGAGCCGCAAATTGAGAAATCGCAACTTAGTGATACGCAACAGAATCAAATTAAAAAGGTAATTCATCAAGAACCATATAAAATGAATGTTCAAACATTGAAATTATCTAATAAAGAACAAGATGTGATTACAATGAATGACGTTAAACAACAACGCTTACAACTTAAAAAAGGTGATTATCCTAAAAATGCTCATGAGGTCGCTATTAATGATAAGTTAGCTGCAGACAACATTAGAGTCGGGGATAGATTACATTTTAAAAATAATTCAACTAGTTATAGAGTTTCTGGAATTTTAAACGACACAATGTATGCGCATAGTTCCATTGTGCTATTGAACGATAACGGATTTAATGCATTGAATAAGGTTAATACGGCATTTTATCCAGTGAAAAATTTAACGCAACAACAACGTGATGAGCTTAATAAAATAAATGACGTTCAAGTTGTGAGTGAAAAAGGTTTAACAGGTAATATTGCGAGTTATCAAGCAGAGCAAGCCCCGTTAAATATGATGATTGTTAGTTTGTTTGCTATTACAGCAATTGTTCTAAGTGCATTTTTCTATGTTATGACGATTCAAAAAATATCACAAATTGGCATTTTGAAAGCAATTGGTATTAAGACAAGACATTTATTGAGTGCGTTAGTTTTACAAATTTTAACACTAACAATAATTGGGGTAGGTATTGCTGTGATCATCATAGTAGGACTATCATTTATGATGCCTGTAACGATGCCTTTTTACTTAACAACGCAAAATATTTTATTGATGGTGGGGATATTTATATTAGTAGCGATTTTAGGTGCCTCACTATCATTTATCAAATTATTTAAAGTGGATCCTATCGAAGCAATTGGAGGTGCAGAATAATGGCATTAGTTGTTAAAGATATCGTCAAAAATTTCGGAGAAGGTTTGTCTGAAACAAAAGTTTTAAAAGGTATTAATTTTGAAGTGGAACAAGGGGAATTTGTCATTTTAAATGGTGCCTCTGGTTCTGGGAAAACAACATTGCTAACGATATTAGGCGGATTGTTAAGTCAAACGAGTGGCACAGTGCTTTACAATGATGCACCATTGTTTGATAAACAGCATCGTCCTAGTGATTTACGATTGGAAGATATTGGTTTTATTTTTCAATCTTCACATTTAGTTCCTTATTTAAAAGTGATAGAGCAATTGACACTCGTAGGCCGAGAAGCGGGAATGACCAAACAACAAAGTTCAAAAAGAGCAATGCAACTTTTGAAAAATATTGGTTTAGAAGATCGCTTGAATGTATATCCGCATCAGTTATCTGGCGGTGAAAAGCAACGTGTTGCGATTATGAGAGCATTTATGAATAATCCGAAAATCATTTTAGCAGATGAACCCACAGCAAGTTTAGATGCCGATAGAGCAACAAAAGTTGCCGAGATGATACGTCAACAAATTAAAGAACAACAAATGATTGGTATTATGATTACACACGATCGAAGATTATTTGAATATGCAGATCGAGTGATTGAATTAGAAGATGGCAAAATAACTGATTAGTGGCTTGTAAAGACGCTAAATGTTAATGATTTAAGACATAGTAGTATAAAAGTTAGATAACAGAATACGATTTGGGTTTACAAAAAAGCACGTCACCATTACATAAAATGATGACGTGCTTTAGTTTATTTATTTTCAATATAACAATTGTCTAATCAAGGATTAACGAATATTTAAAGATAGTTTGACGCAATATTAGAAACAACCTATAATAATAGTTTATTTGTGGATTAACTATTATACATAAAAGCGGCGTAAAGACATATAAACCAACTACTTGAACAATATAACGTTAATAACAATCTATACTGATACATTACGCCTAGATAATCTTTAATGAGCACATGTAAGAAAAAGTGATATGGTGTATGACTTCCGACACCATCGATAGATAAACCTAATTTTTGGGCTAGTCGTAAGGCGCGTAATACATGAAACTGACTTGTTACGCAAACAATTTTAACTGCTTTATGATACAAATTGTTGATGATTTGTTTAGAATATAAAAAGTTTGTGTATGTATTTATAGAGTGAGATTCCATTAGTATATCTGTTTTATCAACACCATGTGCAATCAAATAACGTTGCATAGCTAAAGCTTCAGGAATTGGTTCGTCTGGTCCTTGTCCGCCAGATACAATGATCTTTGTTGCTGATGCTTGTTGTTGATAGATATCAAGTGCACGGTCTAAACGCGCTGCAAGCATTGGTGTGACAAATTCGGTAAAAATACCAGCACCTAACACAATTATGATATCGACTTCTTTGTTGTATGATCTATGTCTATATGATACTGTCCAAACGAGATAACAAATAAAGGTTAGTAACAGGGAAAGGCATAATATAGCTAACCACATAGACAAACCTTTCACAATGGGTGACTGAATCGTACTTATAAATAGAAGTGCTGATGTGTAGAGTACAAATTTATATGAAAAAGATAATAATTTTTTAATAAATAAGCGACTAGAAGTATGAGAAAATAAATATCTATGTTTGAATAGCATGATAATACTGATTATTATAAATGTTACAAACATAGACCAAGGGAAAGTATAGGTCATGATGCTATAGATGAGTGACAAAAATATCGATATGACAACTAAGATGTAGCATGTTAAATTTAACGTCAGAGTATAGTTGAAAATTAACGGACAAATAACGATAAGTATAAATATTAATAATAAATTCAATAACATACTGACACCTCGCTTATAATAAATATTAAATATAAATGTAGATGATTTAATTTATTAAAGCAAGGAGAACGTAGCAACATGTAAGTCTTAATTTGTTATATTATATATGAGTCAATATTTTTGTGTTTTTTAGATGTGCGATACAATGATTGCTGAGGATACTTTATAAAAATAGTAATTAGGGAGAAATAATTATGGTAAAACATTTACAAGACCATATTCAATTTTTAGAGCAGTTTATAAATAACGTTAACGCATTAACTGCAAAAATGTTGAAAGATTTACAAAATGAATATGAAATTTCATTAGAGCAGTCTAACGTATTAGGTATGTTAAATAAAGAACCTTTGACAATTAGTGAAATCACGCAAAGACAAGGTGTAAATAAGGCTGCAGTAAGCCGACGAATTAAAAAGTTAATCGATGCTAAATTAGTTAAGTTAGATAAACCAAATTTAAATATTGATCAACGTTTGAAATTCATAACCTTAACTGACAAAGGTAGAGCATATTTGAAAGAACGTAATGCGATTATGACAGATATTGCGCAAGATATTACTAATGATTTAAATTCTGAAGATATTGAAAATGTAAGGCAAGTATTAGAAGTCATCAATCATCGCATTAAAACATATAGCAATCATAAATAGGTTTTTGAAGGTGTTCAAATATAAGACTAAATATGTATGTATTGAACACCTTCTTTTTAGTTATAATTGAGAGAGTACTTTCATAAATAATGTAATAAGGTACAATTCTAAAGTAAAGTTAATCATTTCTTGAATTGTATTCTTGGGATAATATTTGTAAAATAATAATGGTAAAATAATAAAATAATTTTTGTGATATACATATAACAATTGAAGAGGAACAGAATTGAGGTGAAAATATGAAATCTTGCCCGAAGTGCGGACAACAAGCACAAGATGATGTACAGATATGTACACAATGTGGACATAAATTTGATAGTCGTCAAGCATTATATAGAAAGTCAACCGATGAAGATATACAAACTAATAACATCAAGATGAGAAAAATGGTGCCTTGGGCAATTGGTTTTTTCATTTTAATCTTAATTATTATATTGTTCTTTTTACTAAGAAACTTCAATTCACCTGAAGCGCAAACTAAAATATTAGTGAATGCGATTGAGAATAATGATAAACAAAAAGTAGCAACATTATTAAGTACTAAAGATAATAAAGTAGATTCTGAAGAAGCGAAAGTATACATTAACTATATCAAAGATGAAGTTGGGCTTAAGCAATTTGTCAGCGACCTTAAAAATACGGTACATAAATTGAATAAGAGTAAGACCAGCGTAGCTTCTTATATTCAAACCAGATCTGGTCAAAATATATTACGTGTAAGTAAAAATGGCACACGTTATATCTTTTTCGATAATATGAGCTTTACTGCACCTACCAAGCAACCAATTGTTAAACCGAAAGAAAAAACAAAATATGAGTTTAAATCTGGTGGTAAGAAAAAGATGGTTATAGCTGAAGCAAATAAAGTGACGCCAATAGGTAATTTTATACCGGGGACATATAGAATTCCAGCTATGAAATCAACTGAGAACGGTGATTTTGCAGGCCATTTAAAATTTGATTTTAGACAAAGTAATTCTGAAACGGTAGATGTTACTGAAGATTTTGAAGAAGCAAATATATCTGTAACTTTAAAAGGCGATACAAAATTAAATGATAGTTCTAAAAAAGTAACTATAAATGACCGTGAAATGGCATTTTCAAGTTCCAAAACGTATGGTCCATATCCACAAAATAAAGATATTACCATTTCAGCTTCAGGTAAAGCGAAAGGTAAAACATTTACAACACAGACGAAGACGATTAAAGCCAGCGATTTAAAATACAATACAGAAATAACTTTGAATTTTGACAGTGAAGATATCGAAGACTATGTTGAAAAGAAAGAAAAAGAAGAAAACAGCTTGAAGAACAAATTGATAGAATTCTTTGCTGGATATTCTTTAGCGAATAATGCTGCGTTTAATCAGTCGGATTTTGATTTTGTATCGTCATATATAAAAAAAGGATCATCTTTTTATGATGATGTAAAGAAGCGTGTATCTAAAGGAAGTTTAATGATGATTAGTTCACCACAAATTATAGATGCCGAAAAACATGGTGATAAGATTACCGCAACCGTAAGATTAATAAATGAAAACGGTAAGCAAGTAGATAAAGAATATGAGCTTGAACAAGGTTCGCAAGACCGCTTGCAATTAATCAAGACATCAGAAAAATAGAGTATAAAACTTAAATAAGATGCATGTGTCATGGAATAAAACAATATCCTTTCAAAGTATTTATAATTAGTGTAAATTACTTTGAAGGGATTGTTTTTTGTGAAAAAATTTATGGAGTGCTGAGGTTTATATCATTTTATACCTTTTATAAGTTGTAATGATGTTCATGAAACTTGTGAGTAATGCTAATATATAAAAGAGCATATTTAAAATTAGTTTCTGTTCGTGATAGTTATAAACTAATCATTTTATAAAGGAGGAAATATAGTGAATGATTTAAAGCGTTTTAACAAGCGTTCACCGATATTTATTATTATTTTAGGATCTTTGACGGCCATTGGAGCATTATCAATAGATATGTTTTTGCCTGGATTACCAGATATTAGACAGGATTTTCAAACAACGACGTCTAACGCACAATTAACATTATCGATGTTTATGATTGGTTTAGCGTTTGGTAATTTGTTTGCTGGTCCAATTTCAGATTCAACTGGGCGCAAAAAGCCGCTTATTATAGCTATGATTATTTTTACATTAGCGAGTTTAGGTATTGTTTTTGTACATAATATTTGGCTGATGGTTGCATTAAGATTTCTTCAAGGAGTGACAGGTGGAGCAGCAGCAGTTATTTCAAGAGCTATAGCAAGTGATATGTATAGTGGTAATGAACTAACTAAGTTTATGGCATTATTGATGCTTGTTAATGGTATTGCACCAGTTGTTGCGCCAACAATAGGGGGCATAATTTTAAATTATTCTGTCTGGCGTATGGTCTTTGTCATTCTGACTATCTTTGGCTTCGTCATGGTCATAGGTTCTTTATTAAAAGTACCTGAATCATTAACAGTGACAAATCGTGAGTCAAGTAGTGGATTAAAGACAATGTTTAAAAACTTCAAAATATTATTGAAGACGCCACGGTTTGTATTACCAATGCTCATTCAAGGTATGACATTTGTAATATTATTTACTTATATTTCTGCGTCTCCGTTTATTATTCAAAAAATTTATGGCATGACTGCAATACAATTTAGTTGGATGTTTGCGGGAATTGGTATTACGCTCATTATATCAAGTCAACTTACTGGTTATCTTGTTGATTTTATAGACTCACAAAAATTGATGAGAGGCATGACGATGATTCAGATTATCGGTGTAATTTTAGTGACGATTGTATTGCTTAATCATTGGAACTTTTGGATTTTAGCGATAGGATTTATCATTTTAATAGCACCAGTGACAGGTGTTGCGACACTTGGTTTTACAATAGCTATGGATGAAAGTAGTAGTGGTAGAGGGAGTTCATCAAGTTTATTAGGATTAGTGCAGTTTTTATTTGGTGGTGTTGCATCGCCATTAGTGGGGATAAAAGGTGAAGATAATCCTATACCTTACATAATTATTATTATAGCTACAGCAGTTATATTAATTATTTTACAGATTTATAATATGAGGGTATTTAAAACAAATCGATGATAAACATAGTTTCTTCTATTATATTGAATTGAAAAATTAAAAAACAAAACATGAGCTATTCATAGACCTATGAATTTAGCATCAAAAATAAAAATGAGGCTGGGACATTAAGTTCTTAGGCAATGTAAAAAAGCTGATTTCTATTAATTATTTGATAGAAATCAGCTTTTTTTAAATGTATTTGATAATATACAGCTCGTCGAGCTACTATTTTCCTTATATTAAGTGCCATTAATACAAAACCTAGCTCTCGTTTAACTTTATTTATTCCTCGAACTGACATT
>NZ_JBSZQY010000005.1:0-167440 GCF_054165785.1 Staphylococcus sp. SA22
AATGTCAGTTCGAGGAATAAATAAAGTTAAACGAGAGCTAGGTTTTGTATTAATGGCACTTAATATAAGGAAAATAGCAGCTCAACGAGCTGTACATTATAAAATACATATCAAAAAAGCTGATTTCTATCAAATAATTAATAGAAATCAGCTTTTTACATTGCCTAAGAACTTAATGTCTCAAGCTCCTTCATAACTTGTATAAAAAGATCATTAAAAACGATTCATTATATGGTTCGTCCATTCAAAGTATATACTAATCTTCAACTTCGATATGATTAAAGCGATAATAGATACCATCCGGACCTTGTAAATTTAAATGTGTTGTTTCAGGATAATGAAAGTCAACAATTGCTAATCCATACGTATCAAAATTTTCTACACGTTTCGTTGCTGATACCCAATCATTCATGGCCAAATGTTGATAATAGCCATTCGATGCTAAAAATATTGAATAATCATCCATATATGCTGATTGCTCTAATCCAAAATAATCGAGGTAGTAGTCTTTTACCTCTGATAAATGAATTGTCTTAATATGCAACGCACCTATAATAGCGTCATCTGGAATACCTAACCATAACAATTTTGTTGCATGACTCACTAATCTCGGTACATTTAATGGTCTAATATCAATTTTTACTAAATCATTTTGCCTCGTCCATTGCGCTTCGTCTTTATCAACATAAAATTTAAAACCGTTTCCTTCCGGGTCTTCAAAAAATAATGATAACGAAGCAGGCTGTATACCTCCGTTAACTGGAATATCATATTCGCTTAAATGAATTAGTAAATTAGCTAAATCACTAATTTGAGGTAGTTTAATTGCGATATGAAACAGTCCCGCTTCTGACATTAAAGGTTCACGTCCATTTTGTAATTCAACAAGTGTAATGACATGATTATTTTGACCTACTTCATATTGTATCGATGTTAATGTCTCATTTATAATATTTAATCCTAATACGTCCTCATAAAATGGCTTTAATTCATTCTTATCTCTTACATTTAAAGTGATACCATTTACAAAGTTTGCGTTACTGTTATGATACATTCAATTAACTCCTATCAAATTCAATATCTGTGCTTACTTTTACTTAAAATTATCGCGAACATAATTGAGAATAGCAACTATAACGCATTTATAAGCTTCAGAGAATTTGTACCATTCCTGAATAATTTTTATTTTAGTAAATCACACATTTTTTTACACATATAACCAGTAACTCGGTCATTTTTTATTCGCAAAAAAACTCTCTTCATCATGTCAACAAAAACTACAACATGATTATGAAGAGAGCTTTAATTTATATCATCTGTATGAGTACTTTATACAATTTCAATTATACAAGTGATTTTACAACTTGTTGGCAACGTGGACATAGATGCGTCAATTCATCAACAGCACCAAGATCCTCTGAATAGTTCCAACATCTTTCACATTTTTCACCATCTGCATGTTCGATGACAATATCACCATGTTCATAAGCTGTTGCCTGATCATCTAACTTATCTACAACTTTAACTTGTGACACGATAAATAATTGATGTAATGCATCAAATGAAGTTAAGAATTCAGATGCATTAAATTTATCGTTACTAGCAATCGTAACTTTAGCTTCTAATGATTTACCAATAACTTTTTCATTACGAGCAGTTTCTAATGCACGATTCACATCATCACGTAAATTCATAAATGTACGCCATTTATCCAATAAAGCTTGATCTACTTCTACAACTTTAGGCATGTCTGCTAAGTGAACACTTTCTTCTTTAACATGTGGTGTATGAGACCAAACTTCTTCAGCTGTATGCACTAAGATTGGTGCTAACAACTTCGTCATATCAACTAAAATTTGATATAACACTGTTTGCATACTACGACGGATATGAGAATCACGTTGTTCAATATATAAAATATCTTTACCATAATCCAAATAGAAATTACTCAACTCAACATTGATAAAGTTTTGAACTTCTTGATAAATATTTAAGTAGTCAAAGTTTTCATAGTTGTTAATCGTACTTGCAGTAAATTCACGTAAACGATTTAGCAAGTAACGATCAACTTCTAATAACTCTGATTCAGGAATGCTATCTGTATCAGGATTGAAATCATTAATATTACCTAACATAAATCTTAATGTATTTCTGATTTTACGATAAACATCAGATGTTTGTTTTAAAATTTCATCAGAAATTCTAACATCAGCTAAATAGTCCGTACTACTTACCCAAAGTCTCGCAATATCAGCACCTTTTTGTTTAACCACTTGGTCAGGTACAATCACATTACCTAAAGATTTACTCATTTTCTTACCTTCACCGTCCATAACAAAACCATGAGAAAGTAAGAATTTATAAGGTGACACTCCTCTTGTAGCAACTGAAGTTGTAATAGAAGAGTTGAACCAACCACGATATTGGTCACTACCTTCTAAATACATATCTGCTGGGAAACTTAATTCCGGTCTTGTTTCTAACACGCCACGGTGTGATGAACCAGAATCAAACCAAACGTCCATAATGTCTGTTTCTTTAGTAAATGTACCGTTAGGGCTGCCTGGATGTGTAAATCCTTCTGGTAGTAAGTCTTTCGCTTCTCTTTCAAACCAAATATTTGAACCGTATTCTGCAAATAAATCAGCAACATGATTCACTGTTTCTTTCGTCATGATAATTTCGCCATTTTCAGCATAAAATACTGGTAACGGTACACCCCAAACACGTTGACGAGAAATAACCCATTCGCCACGGTCACGAACCATATTGTAAATACGTGTTTTACCCCAATTTACTTTGAAGTTTGTATTTTCGATTGCATCTAAAATATCTTGTCTTACTTTACTGATTGAAGCAAACCATTGTGGTGTAGCACGGAAGATTACAGGTTTTTTTGTTCTCCAGTCGTGTGGATAGCTATGTGTAATAAAGTCTAATTTTAATAGTGCACCTTTTTCTGTTAATAAATCAGTAACGGCTTTATTAGCTTTATCATAGAACATTCCTTCAAATTGGCCGCCTTCTTCAGTAAATACACCTTTATCATCGATTGGACTAATTACTGGTAATTCATATTTTTGACCAACAATATAGTCATCTTCCCCGTGACCTGGTGCTGTATGTACACAACCTGTACCAGCATCTGTAGTAACATGATCACCATTAATCACTAACGATTCTCTATCTAAGAATGGATGTTGTGCTACAACATACTCCAATTCTTTACCTGTGTATTCTTTTTCTAATTTGATTGATGCTTTATCCCAATCCAGTGCTTCTGCTACAGCGTCAGATAAGGCTTCTGCAATAATATATTTTTCGCCATTTACATTGTATTGACCATATTTTAATTCAGGATGAACGGTAATCGCAACATTTGATGGAATTGTCCATGGCGTTGTTGTCCAGATAATAAATTTAGCATCTGCATCAACGACACCTTTGTCATCTTTAACGTCAAATGCAACGTAAATTGATGCTGAACGTTTATCGTGATATTCAATTTCTGCTTCTGCTAATGAAGACTCACTTGAAGGAGACCAATAAACTGGCTTTTTACCTTTATAAATTAAACCTTTATCTGCCATTTCTCCAAAAATACGAATTTGTGCAGCTTCGTATTCAGGTTTTAATGTAATATATGGATCATTAAAGTCACCACGCACACCTAAACGTCTAAAATCTTTTTTCTGTAATTCAATTTGTTCTAAAGCAAATTCTTTACATTTCTCACGGAATTCAGCTGTTGACATTTTCTTACGGTCAACACCTTTTTTCGTTAATGCTTGTTCAATTGGTAAACCATGTGTATCCCAACCTGGTACGTATGGTGCATAGAACCCTTGCATAGTTTTATAACGTACAATAAAGTCTTTTAAAATTTTGTTCAAGGCATGTCCCATATGTAAGTTACCATTCGCGTATGGTGGGCCATCATGTAAAATGAATGTTTCGTTACCTTTATTTTTTTCTAACGCTTTATGGTATTGATCTTCTGCATCCCATTTTTCTTGAATTTGCGGTTCCTTGTTTGGTAAACCACCTCGCATTGGGAAATCTGTTTTAGGCATTAATAACGTTTCTTTGTAATCCATTTTTTTCACTCCTTAAAAATTTAAAAAACTCTAAGTTAAATTAAAAGGGACGATTTCTCGCGGTACCACCCTTATTAACTCAACTTAGAGTTCTCTCATTACATTATTTAAATATTAAAAAGCCAGTGATATAACATACATGCTTTTACTAGGCTCTCACCATTACCTAATTCGCTGTGAAAAGTTAAATGTATATTACGCGTCTGTCTTTATTTAATTCTTACTTCTTAGTTGTTTCTGAATCATTGGATTGTTGATTATTGTCTGATGTATTTGATGCATTATTTTGTGCATTTGCTGCAACTTCATCTGGCTTTAAATCATTTTCATGTAAATGATGAATATTTTCAAGTGTCACTTGTTCAGCGTCTAAATCATAATTCAACAAGTAATCCCAATCTTCGTTTTTTAATAAGTCTAATTGCGCTTCAACTAACATACGGAAACGCGATCTAAATACTTTTGATTGACGTTTCATATCTTCAGTTTGGAATGCTAAACGGCGTGCTTTTTCTACCGCATCACCAACCATTTGATTAGCTTGCGCTTCTGCCTTAGCTATAATCGCTTCAGCTTGTTTCTCTGCAGCTTGCTTAGTTGCTTCACCAGCTTTTTGAGCTTGTATCAAAGCATCACTTACAGATTGATGCACGTCTTGATAAGACTTAATATTAGTATCTCTCTCTTCGATTACTTTTTCAAGTTGTTTTTTATCTTCTTTAAGACGTTCAATTTCAGTGCTTAGTTGCTCCAAAAAATTAGCAACTTCAGTAGGTTCTAAACCATTCTTTACACGTGAAAACTCTTTATTCTTAATTTCATTTGGTGTAAAAGGCATTTGTTATCCTCCTTAAATCATTACTATTTGAATAATGTTCTATAGGTAATGTGCGTTTTATCTTTTTTAGTTTTACCACCTAAGTCAGTAATGTGTGCTCTACCAAAACCTTGGATGGATATTAAATCATTTGCTTGTAATTGAAAATCTGCTGAATCAACAATAGTGTGATTCACTTTAACACGTTTTTTTTCGATTAGTTGTTTCGCAATCGTACGTGATTTACGTATCATTTCTTTAATAACAACATCTAACCTTAAAGAACTAACTGTTGCACTTTCAATTTTCCAATTCTCATTAGATTGTATCATATCTGTTACTGGAATAGTATAAAGTTTAACTGATGCGCCTTTAATACGTTGTAATTCTAACATAATAAATGATTCCAATCTACTTGTCAAAACAAATTGAATTCGTTCATTCACAATTATATCTCCAACTTGTTCGCGTTCGATACCTAAAGACATTAATGTCCCTAAAATATGTTGATGTTTTAAAGTGACGAATTTTTCAGGATAATCTATTTCCATTAAAGTTAAATCAAAGTCACTTTCTTTAGGTTCATAATAGTTCGGCGAAATGATTGCTCTTTTTCTTTCAGCATTTAGCCCGCCATAAAAAGATACGATTAAATCTTCATAACTGCCACAAATCACTTCCAATATATATTGCCCTCTTGGATCTAAAAAATGCGTTAATACTGGTGCATAATGCTGTTCCGCTTGATCACATTTATCCGTTAGCTGATCAATTAATTCGTATTCTTCCTGTCTAAAGTGTTGATAAATATCTATGTTAATCCCTACCTTAAAAAAATTATAAAATACCATCTATTGCCCTTATATTCAGAAAAATACATATCAAAAACGAGGCTAAAGTATCATGTACCCTTGCCTCGTTATGTCGCTTAATTTATTGTAATTGAATTAAAATCCAATTAAAGATTTGGAGTAACCCTCTTTGGAATAATACTAAAACGATAATTGCAGCGATTGATGATATGTCGATAATTCCAATAGGTGGAATTATCTTTCTAAATGGTTGTAAGAAAGGTTCATATATTTTCGCTAAAAAATAACCTACCTTAGTTTCTCTAATACTTGGTACCCAAGATGTAAAGAAATATATAATCATGCCGAAATAATAAATTTCAACAACAAAAAGGATAAATTTAAATATTGTAGCTAGCACATTTATATCCATATGTTAACTCCTTAGTCGAATGAATGTTCCATATTTTCAATATGGTCTGTAATGCTTCCAGCTACTTCCACATTATCAGGCGTACATAAGAAAATATCAGTACCTACACGTTGGATATCTCCACCGATTGCATAAACAGTACCGCTTAAAAAATCAATAATTCTTTTCGCTGATACTTTATCAATACGTTGTAAATTGACAAGTGTCGCTCGGCGGTTTTTAAGCTCATCAGCAATATCTTGTGTATCTGAAAAAACACGTGGTTCGAATAAACACATTTTTGAACTTTCTTGTGATGCATTGTTTGGTGTAGCATTGTTCATAGTTACAACATTACGTGAATTATTTTTTGAATAATTAGACATACGGTTATTCCTTTCTTCTGACGTTGTTGTATATCTTGATGCAGATTTTTGAGGGACTGATTTGATTGCGTTTTGTTTTGTTGTTTGTTGTGACTGCTCTTTTGCTGGCGCTTCATTTACCTGCTGTTGTTTGTCAGGTACTTCTACTTCCTCTTCATCATCTATTACAAAAAATCCACTAAATAAATCTTTTAAAGCCAAGTGGCTCACTCCTCTTCTCCTACAAGTTTAGTCCCAATTCTAACAAACGTTGCACCTTCTTCAACTGCAATAAGATAGTCATTACTCATTCCCATTGATAATTCATCACAAGGCGCATATTCTAAATTGAGTCGTTGTATTTCTTCTTTTTTCAAACGTAACTGTTTAAATAACGATCTAATATATGCTTCATCATCTGTCAATGGTGCCATCGTCATTAAACCTACAATTTCGATTTTGTCATATTTTTTAAGATCATCTATAAACTGATCAACATCTTCTAAAGCAATACCATGTTTAGAAGCTTCTCCCGAAACGTTCACTTGCAAGAAACATTTAATTTTATGTTCTGCACGTTTGTTAATTTCTTTGGCTAAGCTCAATCGATCTAAAGCATGGAAATAATCTACGTCGTTTATAACGTCCTTAACTTTTCGAGATTGTAATGATCCTATAAAATGGATCACCGCATCTGATGGTAATGCTTCTTTCTTTTGAAAAAAGCCTTCCAATCTATTCTCACCAAAATGTCTTATTCCAGCCTCATACGCTTCTTTAGCTCGCTCTATTGTAACATATTTTGTAACTGCAATCACGTTTGGTTTTGTTGAAAAATTATTTTTTTCACTTTTGTCATTAATTTGTGTTGAGATTTGTTGTAAATTATCTTTCACACGCAAGCATATCTCCTCCTTGTTTACTGTTGACCAATGAATGCTAACATGCGTCCTGTTTGACCTTTTTCTAATCGATAAGAGAAAAATAATTCTAAATGTTCAGATGTAGCATACGCTGTCGTATAAATATTTTCTTTAGGAACACCATAATTATTTAATAATGCAGCATTGGCTTTTTTCAAATCAATACCATGACGATCTCGTCCTCTAGTTTCAATATAGTTTGCACTATCAATTGGCAATGTTTCAAATTTATTTTTAATATCATCATTAATTTCATAACTTGGTGATGTAGATGGTCCAATAACAACATGTAAGTCTTTCAAATCAAAGTTCACATGTTTTAGCACTTCTTTTACAATTTCAGTATAGGTACCACGCCACCCTGCATGCGCCAATGCAATAAAATGATGTTTTGTACTATAAAAATATACTGGTACACAGTCTGCATAACACATCGTTAATAAGACATTACTATCATATGTGTACATCGCATCAATACCATGAAGCGCATCAGTTAAAGTGTCTATATTTGTGCCTATATCATCCTTTGTTATACAAGCGACTTTATTTTCATGTGTTTGGATGGGAAACACCCAATTTTTTCTATCAAACGCAATTTCTTCAGCTAATTGCAATTGATGTTGAGTAATATTATATGGGCGATCATCAATATATCTCGCCATATTAAAAGAATTTTTAGGATAGTCACTTAAACCATCGCCTCTAGTTGTAATACCTAGAGTAATACCTTGTTGTAATAATTCTTCATATATTAAATGATGCGGTTGCTTTTTAAAATTATCATTCACTCGATCGTCACCATCATTTCATTTAAATTATCTTCGTCTAACTGTACAAAGTTAATAATTATATAATATAACATTTATGTTTAAAGTTAAAATGTTGCGCAAATAATTTTTGACTTAATTTTGACACGATACTTAAACACTTTTAATGACTTCGAAAAACTTAAATGTCCTTCTACATGTTCTAAAATTAGTAAAAAAATCATCAGATATGTTATCTGATGATTTGTGTTGAATTATTTGTGTATATATATTAACCGATTAACGTCTTGTTCTTCTTGAACGTCTTTCTTCTCTATTTCTAATGAAGCTAGGAATATCATCTTCTTTAGTTGTATGTGTTCTTTCACTTACACTATCAGTTGCTTGTGCATTTGATGAATTTGAAGTGAATGATTCATCTTTAGAAGTTGCATTGCTAGAAGTATTTACGCTTGTTCCGAATCCAGTGCTACCAGATTTACGACCATGTGATGTTGGTTTGTCATCAAAACCAGTTGCAATAACTGTTACAACAATCTCATCTTGTAATTCAGGATTAATAACTGTACCGAAAATCATATTAACGTCTTCATCTGCAGCATCTTGGACAATATCAGCAGCCTCTTGTGCTTCAAATAATGACAATGACTCGCCACCAGTAATATTCATAAGCACACCTTGTGCACCAACGATAGATGTTTCAAGTAATGGAGAAGAGATTGCTTTTTTAGCAGCTTCTACCGCTCTATTTTCACCAGAAGAAACACCAATACCCATTAATGCAGAACCTTGGTTAGACATAATTGTCTTAACGTCTGCAAAGTCTAAGTTTACTTCACCAGAAACAGCGATTAAGTCTGAGATACCTTGTACACCTTGGCGTAACACGTTGTCAGCTTCTTTAAATGCTTCCATCATTGGCGTAGATTTGTCAACGATATCTAATAAACGGTCATTTGGTATAACGATTAATGTATCTACTGCAGCTTTCATAGCTTCTACTCCAGCAGCAGCTTGAGTTTGACGTTTACGTCCTTCAAAACTAAATGGACGAGTTACAACACCAACAGTTAATGCGCCCATTTCTTTTGCAATTTTAGCAACGACTGGTGCTGCACCAGTACCAGTTCCGCCACCCATACCAGAAGTAACAAATACCATGTCTGCACCTTGGATTGCATCTTCAATTTGCTCACGAGATTCCTCTGCAGCTTTTTTACCGATTTCAGGATTAGCTCCTGCTCCTAAACCACGTGTTAATTTTTCACCGATTTGGATTTTAGATTCAGCTTTAGATAAGTTTAAAGCTTGACCGTCTGTGTTGATAGCGATAAATTCAACATTATTCATTCCATGGTCAATCATTCGGTTTACGGCGTTGTTACCGCCACCACCTACACCAATGACCTTTAAAGTCGCTAAATGATTAAATCCTTGTTCAAATTCTAACATTTAAATTTCCTCCTAGTTTTATTGGCCAATAATCATTCAAATAGAGATTTCATTAGTTTTTTGAATTTACTTTCTTCTTTATCTTTGTCTTGAACATGTTCATGATTCTGTTTATGTTCCTGATGATTATCTTCTGATTGATAAATTTCTTCATCTGTAGACTCTACTTCATTTTCATGAGTATCTTTTTTGTTTGTTTTACGTTTAAACCAATCAAATCCGCCTAATTTAGATTCGTTATCTTTGTCTTTCACATCAATAACATCTTCTTCAGTTTCTTCATTATCATGATAATTAATTGTAACATAATCTAATAACTCATCAAAAGCGATACTACTAGAAATTGTAGAAATTGCTGAAGAAAATTCAGGTTTTCTAATTCCCATTTGTGATGGCGTGTGAATTCTAACTTTTTCACTTACCATATCTGATAATAATTCTTTTACGCCAAGTAAGTTTGCAGATCCACCAGTTACAATAAACCCACCATTTACTTTTGTTAATCCTAAATCTTGTAAAACATCAAATACTTCGAAGAATATTTCTTCTACACGCGCTTCAATAAAGTCACTCAAATCTTTTTGAGTATACTGTACTGTTTCATCACTATCAACCTGTTCAACAGTGAAGATATCTTGATCTGAAGCAGAATCATAGAATGCATGACCGTATTGGTGTTTAACTTTTTCAGCAGTTTCATAAGAAGTGTTTAACCCTTGTGCAATATCGTCTGTAATATCACGCCCTGCCATTTCGATAGAATCAGCATCTACTAATTCACCGCGTTCATAAAAAGCAACTTGCGTAACGTCTTCACCAATATCAATGACACATGCACCTAACTCTTTTTCAGTAGCTGTTAGGATTGAACCGTAGTTATATGCATCAGAATAAACATCTAATACATCAACACCACATGCTTCAACGCATTTAATCATATTAATTAAAATCGATTTTTGAATAGCAATTACGCCTGCTTCAACCTTTAATGAATGTCTGGCAATTAATTCTTTAGGGTCTGAAACCTCATTTTCTTTATCGACTATAAAACGAATCGGGAACACATTAATTACTTCTGTTTCTTGCACATCATTTTTTTCTCTAATACCTTCTAATACTTTTTCGATATGTGAACCGTTGATTTCTGTATCCTCATAAAAGTCGATTTCATTTGATTCATCATAAACTTCCGTTCCAATGATAGGTAATTTCAGGAAAACTTCTTTAATATCAACACCCGAAGCGATTGATGCCTTTTTAATTGTGTCTTTGATTGCTTGACGCGCAATATCAAAATCATCAATTAAACCATTTTTTATACCGCTCGTGTAGGTTTGTCCTGTACCTATCACATTTATACCATTGTGAAATTTCTCGCCTACTATTGTTTTTACGCTTGATGATCCAATATCAATACTTACGTAGTAATGTTCTTCCATAGATAGGCACCTCCTGACAAATTACTATTAAAAAATACACTATCTTTAGTTTACAATACGTTGAATGGCTTGTGAACTATAAACATAGACAATATCAAAATTTTTTAATTATTCTTACTTGATTGTTTGTTAATTTTGTTTAAAACGCTTTGTAATTCTTCTTTTGCTTGATTTTCCTCTTGAGATGATTTAGTCACATTTTTATCGCTTTCTGATTGAGTAGACGTGTTTCCACGGTATGGGATAAATGAAGCACCGACTGATAAATCAATATAGCCTCGTGTTTTTAGTTTACCCGAACTATCTCTTGATAATGATTGTGACATCTGCGGATAATATTTCATTTTCTTAGATATCGTCGAAATATCACCGATTACTTGAAGTCCATCCGTCGTAAACAATTCAATTCTGCTTTGTTTGTTTTTACTTGGGGCGTATGTCACTTCGGCAATATATCGTCTAACTTCAGGTGTCATTTCAGATAACGCCTTAATCATATCATCTTCTTTTGTACCTTTGAAACCATCCATGACAGGTGCATCATTAATTTTGACATCATTTGAACCTTTAAGCAATTTACCATTTTCTAATAAAGGTAAATATTTACCTTTATATTTCACTAAAGCAATAATTTCATTTTCTGTGATATCTACGTTTAATGTGTTTGGTAATTGCTTGTGTATCTCAACACTTTTGATTAATGGATCCTCTTCGAGATCATTAATAGCATTTTTTTTACTAAACGTATACATCCTTGAATCATTTTTAACACCTAAAACTTTGTTTATCTTTGAAGTACTAACGTGATTATTTCCATTTATATTTACATGCGCAATTTTACTAAGTGGTGAAAACATGTAAATTAATATAACAGCAATCAACAATACCAATATTGTAATAACACTGTATTGGATTCGCTTTTGTCGCTTACGTCTTAACTTCCGCTTTTCTTCAAGTGTTAATGGTTTTAATTGTGTTACTTTGCTTTTTCGTTCTTTTTTCGTTACTGTTTCCTCATCATTCAAGTCGCTATTTTGTTCATTAGGAGCTGATTGAGGTTGTTCGTTGTCGACTGCAATTCCATTCGATTCATTATGGTCGTCAATTTCTTGATTATATCTATAATCCTCATTTTCATTATTAGAGTCTGTAGAATCATCGATATTATTATTATTCGCATGACTAGAAGCAGAATCATTATTTTCATCATTGCTTTCTTCTTTTTTGAAGTCTTTATTTATCAAGTAAATTTCTTCATCAAAATCAGCTTGTTGAGATGTATCATCTTTATTTTGATTAGAAAAATGTGTAGCCTTTGATCTTTTTCTTTGCCGTCTTTTCTTAGATGTATTCCTCGTAAATAATTCTAATTCATCTTTATCTTCATTTGATTCTTGTTGATCGTTCTTCGTTTTATCATCCATCAATACTCACACCCTTTAATAAGATGGTAAATGGGCACGGAATCTTTCAATAAATTTCTCTCCACGCTCTTCAAAAGTACTATATTGATCCCAACTTGCACAAGCAGGTGACAATAATACAACATCATTTGGTTCTATAATATCTTGTACTTTATCAACAGCGTCTTCGACATTGTTCGCTTCAATGACCGATTTCCCTTGACTATTACCTAGTTTAGCAAACTTAGCTTTCGTTTGTCCGAATACAACCATCGCGCGAACATTTTCCATATAAGGAATGAGTTCGTCAAATTCATTCCCTCGATCCAAACCACCACATAACCAAATGATTGGTTGATTAAATGAATTTAAGGCAAACTGTGTTGCTAGCGTGTTTGTTGCTTTGGAATCATTGTAATATTTATTAGTTCTATTAGTACCAACATATTGCAATCTATGCTCTATTCCTGAAAATGTAGTTAAACTATCAATAATTGCTTTAATAGGTACACCAGCTAAAATACAAGCAAGCACAGCTGCTAATATATTTTCTAAATTATGTTCACCAGGCAATACTAGATCTTCAGTGTTAATAATACGAACACCTTTATAAACGATAAAACCATCTTTAATATAAATACCATCAACTTCTTGTTGAGTTGAGAAATACAATGTCTTAGCTTTTAATTCTTCCGACTCTATCACTTGTCTTTGATGATAATTACAAATCAAATAATCTTCTTCCGTTTGATTTTTATATATTTGCTTTTTAGCATTTTGATAGTTTTCTAAATTTTCATGGTAATCTAGATGCGCTGAATAAATGTTAGTAATTATAGCAATATGTGGTTTATACTTTTCGATTCCAAGTAACTGGAATGACGACAACTCTGTAACTAAATAATCTGTAGGTTTTACTTCTTGTGCTACTTTAGATGCAACATAACCAATATTGCCGGATAATCTTCCAGTTAAGCGACTTTTTTTAAACATATCTCCAATTAGAGAAGTAACTGTCGTTTTACCATTTGTACCCGTTACAGCTATGATTGGTGCTTCAGAGATTAGATAACTTAACTCAACTTCTGTTAAGATTTTCAAACCTCGTTTCACTGCTTCATCAATAATAGATACTGTATAAGGTATTCCAGGATTTTTAACAATTATTGGATTATTATCAAGTAATGTTAATGGATGACTTCCACTTACAACAGAAATGCCCATAGATTCTAAATCTTTTGCATGAGCATCTTGCGATAAGTCTTTCCCATCATTGACAGTCACATTCGCACCTAATTTACTTAATAATTTAGCTGCTTCATAACCACTTTTTGCCAAACCGACAACTAATACATTTTTATTTTCTAACCCTGTGTAATTAAGCATCTTAATGCACTCCAATCCATAAACCGATTAAACCTGAAATCAGACCAACAGCCCAAAATACTGTAACTACTTTCCATTCGCTCCATCCTATCAATTCAAAATGATGATGAATCGGACTCATTTTAAATATACGCTTTCCAGTCAATTTAAAGCTAGCGACTTGTAACATAACAGATAATGTTTCAATTACGAATACTAAACCTATAAAAATTAATGATAATTCCTGATTAAGCATAATTGAAATCGTAGCAAATATACCACCTAAAGCTAAGCTACCTGTATCTCCCATAAACACTTTAGCAGGGTTAATGTTATATGGTAAAAATCCTAAAAGTGCAAACAACATAATGATACAGAAAATACCAATCGCCGTTTCTCCTAACACAAAGCTCATGATGGCATACATTGTAAATCCGATAATTGACAGTCCAGTTGCTAATCCATCTAAACCATCTGTTAAATTTACCGCATTAGAAAAACCTACTTGCCAAAAAACAATGAAAATAACATATGCAAATGATAGTGGGATTGCTACATTCGTAAATGGAATATGTATGCTCGTAGAAAAATTCACCAAATGAAATACATTACTTAAAACAAAGAAAACAATCGCAATACCAATTTGCGCCAAAAACTTCTGTTTACTTGTTAAACCTTGGTTATTCTTTTTAACAACAATAATATAATCATCTATAAAACCAATTAACCCAAAACCAATCGTCACAAATAATAACAGTATGATTGGATTAGCTTGATCTACAAATATAATAGCCACCAAAGACGTTATCACAATACTTAATAGAAATGTTAGTCCACCCATCGTTGGTGTACCAGTCTTCTTCATATGGCTTTGTGGGCCTTCTTCTCGAATACTTTGACCAAATTTCATCCTTTTTAATGTAGGTATTAAAACAGGTACCAAAACAAATGTAATCACTAGCGCTAATAACGCATATACAAAAATCATAACTATCTCCTCTTCTTAATCCAGACTTTTTTAACCACTAATATATTATCAATTTTTCAATTAAATAAACAAAGTTGTAATCAAAATTTATAATTCTTCTTTTTTACGGCATAAGAGGCCAGTATAAAAAGTTTGCCTATAACAAACAAGTTAATCTGACCTCGTCTACCTTAAAATTCTCTATCGACACTTATTTATAAAGATTAAATGAAGATGTTGTTTTCTATCACAGCATTACTTTAGTAAAAACAAATAGTGACAATACATCCTTATTTAATGTAGCCATTCTTGTTAGTCCGACTTATCCTTGTCAGTTTTACTGTCAGATTTCTTCTTATCATCTGAATTTGAATCAGAATTATTCGTCGAATTGCTGTCTACATTCTCTGATGAAAATTCTACGTCTATTTTATCTTTTTCAGTAAGTTTTTGTCCCTTACTTATTGATTGGTGGGACACAAAACCGCTACCTTTTAAATTCACTTTAATATTTGTTAGGTTTTCAAAAGCAATGACATCTTCTTTCGTCCATCCTGACATGTCAGGCATAGTTAAGTCTCCATCTGTTAATAACAGTACTTTACTGTGAGGTAAGACTTTATTCCCTGCTTTTATAGATTGTGCTTTTATTTGTGTGCCAGAACCGATAGTAACTGGTTCTAATGATTTTGCACTCACATTATCAATAGCTTTTTGTTTGTCTTGACCTTCAACATCTGGCACTTTACTATACTCTGCATTAGATGTGTCATCTTTTGATTTACCTACATTTAAATATTTCAAAGTATTTTCCATTATTGGTTTAAACGCTTTACTAACACCTAATTCATAAGCTTCTTGGTCATTTTTTTGTGCCAAGCTCATACCAGCGTATACAATAACTTTAGGATTTTTCTTCGGCGCGTCACCCATAAAACTTACAAAATATGGGTTTGGACCTTTTACGTATCCACTACCATTAGGTGCAGCGACTTGTGCTGTACCAGTCTTACCTTCGACATCATAACCATCAATACGATAGTTTGCAGCGTGACTCTTCTTACTATTCACAACTAAATCCAATTGCTTTTCAACTTTTTCAGCAGTATCTTTTGTTATTGGTTTGCCTGCGATTTGTTTTTGACCTTTATAAAATTGTCTTTTACTAACAGGATTTTCAACGCTATTCACAAACCATGGTTTTAACATATTACCATCATTAAAGAACGCTGATTGCGCTTGTAACATTTGAACAGGTGTTACAGTTGTCGATTGACCAAATGATGACGTTTTTTGTTGCAACTCATTACTCCATCCAATTTGACCAGGTGCTTCTCCATCAAACATACCTTTAGTTGATTTTCCAAATCCAAATCGTTCATACCAAGATTTCATTTTGTCTGCACCAACTAAATCTTGTAAATGCATCATCAATGTATTAGATGAATAAGTAAATCCGAGTGACATTGGGATTTCACCCCAACCGACTCTATTCCAGTCTGAAATACGTGAACCCATAATATCTCTATGTCCAGATTTATATTTCTTATCAGGATCAAAAACACCTTCTTGAATAGCAGCTGCTAACCCATATGATTTAAATGTTGATCCAGGCTCGTATGTGTTTTGATATAGGTCATTTGCCCACTTTTTACCAAAGTCTTTACCAGTTTCAGGATTAAATGTTGGTCGCTGACTGTATGCTAAAATTTCTCCAGTTTTGGCATCCATGACAACCGCAAATAAATCTTTCGGCTGGTATCTTTCAACCATGCCATCTAAAGCTTCTTCAACAAATACTTGAATATTTGAATCGATTGTTAAATGGACATCATCACCACGTTTAGGCTGCTTCTCTTTTTTAGTATTTGGTGCAATATATCCCCAAATATCATGAATATATCTCAATGATCCTTTAGATCCACTTAAATAACTATCAAAAATCTTTTCAACTCCAAGCGCACCTTTAAGTTCACCAGTATCCGGATTTTTCTGAGCTCTACCAATTAAGTGTGATGCAAAATTGCCATTTGGATAAAAGCGTTCTGTTTCAGGCAATAAAGAAATACCAGGCAAATTCATTTTCTCTATTTTCAATTTGTCCTGATACGTTAAATTTGTTCCTTTGCGTCCAAATTCAATTTGGAAGGCTTTCTTTTGACTAAGTCTCTTTTCAATTTCCTCTGGCTTCATATCAATGACTGTAGATAATTTCTTTGCAGTCTCTTTTTTATCAACTACATGCCTAGGTTTTTTAGAATTGGCACTCGCCTTTTTATCTATTACTGCAACAAGTTTATATCTTTCTACATCTTCTGCTAGCACTTTACCATTACGATCATATATCTTTCCTCGTTCTGGTTGTTGTGCATTCTTAACTAAATACTTTTCATTTGCCTTCATGACTAAATCTTGACCATTAGAATGTCCAGTAATCATGATATATGAAATTCTTAAAACCAATATAAAAAAGAGCAGTCCGAATAAACCAACAAGTAGGACTGCCCCTATTTTATTTTTTTTAATTTTAATTTTTTGCTTCGCCATTACTACGCACTACCTTTACATTATCGTTCTCAAGGCTCATCCCCTGTTTCTTAGCCTTTTCGTATATGCGTTCATAAGAAGAATTCTTTTTGATTTCAGATTGTAAAGCACTGTTTTCACTTGATTGTTTATCTATTTTATAATCTAAATCTGCAATCTTTCCTCGCGTATCATACGCATCCATTTTTAAAGATAGCATATAAATACTTAACATAGCAATTACAGTAATCAAAGTTATGTATAAAACTTTTTCAAATTTAGTTAATTGTACAACCACTTTTCTCGAAACAGTCTTCTTTTCGGGCTTAGTTTGTGGTTGTTGCTTCGGTATACTATTATAAACTTGTTCGTCATATGGTTGGTACACTTTTTCTACAGCCATTATTAATTGCTCCTTATTTAAGTATTTCAGCTACACGTAATTTCGCGCTTCGTGCTCTGTTATTGTCATCTAAATCTTCTTCTGTAGCGGTAATCGGTTTACGATTAACACGCTTTAACTTAGGTGTATATGCTTCTGGTATAACTGGTAATCCTCTTGGTACCTCTGGACCTTTTTCATATTCTTGGAACACCTGTTTACATAAACGATCTTCTAAAGAATGGAAAGTGATTACCGAAATCCTGCCGTCTACTTTCACTAATTCAATCGCTTGTTCTATTGAATCTTCAAAAGCTGACAATTCATCGTTCACTGCAATTCGTAGTGCTTGAAATACTCGTTTTGCAGGATGTCCGCCTTTTCTTCTTGCTTTTGCAGGAATACCTTCTTTTATAATGTCAACTAATTCTAATGTTGTTGTTATTGGTTGTTGTTCGCGATGTGCTTCGATTCTTCGAGCTATCTGTTTTGAAAATTTCTCCTCGCCATAGCGATAAAAAATCTTCACTAACGCTTCATATGACCAATTGTTAACAATTTCATATGCTGTTAGTTCTTGTGTTTGGTCCATACGCATGTCTAATGTTGCGTCATGGTGATAACTGAATCCTCGTTCTGGAATGTCGAGTTGTGGGCTTGAAACACCCAAGTCGTAATAAATTCCATCTACTTTTTCAATGTTTAAGTCTTTTAATATTTGAGTTAATTCACGGAAGTTGCTATGAACAAAAGTCACCTTATGCAAATGATCCTTTAATACCTCTTTAGCATTATCAATTGCAGTTTGGTCTTGATCGATCGCTATTAATCTTCCGTCGTCATTTAATTGATTTAGTAAATAAAGGGCATGTCCCGCTCCACCTAGCGTACAGTCAATGTACACACCATTTTCTTTTACATTTAAATAATCAATGGTTTCGTTTAACATAACGCTGATATGATGAAACACTTCAATTCCTCCATTTTAAAAATCAAAATCTATTAAATCTTCAGCAATATCTTCGAAACTTTCTTCAGATTCTTCATAGAAATCATTCCAAGTTTCTCTATCCCAAATCTCAATACGATTTGAAACACCGATTACTGTACATTCTTTAGTTAAATTAGCGTATTTCCTCAAGTTTTGAGGGATGTTAATACGCCCTTGCTTATCAAGTTCTACTTCAACAGCACCAGAGAAGAACATACGCATAAACTTACGTGCGTCTTTTTTTGTCATAGGTAAGGTTTTCATTTTCTCTTCAATCTGTTGCCATTCGTCTAGCGTGTAACCGAATAAACATTTATCAAGGCCTCTTGTGATAATAAAACGCTCATTTAAGTCATAACGAAACTTGGACGGTATAATCATACGTCCTTTTGTATCTAATTGATGATCGTATTCTCCCATGAACATTTTTTATCACCTCACCTTATATATAATTTACCACATCTCCCCACTATCCACCACTATTTATACAAAATTTGTGAAATTTATTTTAAAAAACAAAAAAATGCCCGATTTATCATTAAGATAAATCGGGCTAAACCCTTGGTATATTAAGGTTTTATAATAATATGATCAAAAGTGTAAGAAAGTGGTGGATAGGTGGAGGGCTTGAACACATCTATCCCAAAATCATTCAAAATTTGAAGTGGATTCCATATTCTTTCTTGTAATCCTCCCATTGGATGGAGTGTTTCTTGAATTTCTCTAAATTGCTTCATACTGATGTCGTTTTCTCTTTCAATGTTTAAAAGATAACGTTTTAACAAATAATCATACTGTTGTATATGAATTTCATTATTTTTATTCACAAGGTTAATATTATTTTGATTCCCCGCCACTTCATCTAATAAGTCTTGGTTTAGACGACGCTGTTGTTCAATCATACCTTCTACCTTTTCAATAAATTGATGTGATGCTTGTTCTCTAATAAACTTACTTCTTTCTCCTTCAACACCATCGACTAACACTTTTTCTAATGGAATATTGTATTTCGAAAGTAATTTTTCAATACGGTCATTTAAATAAGTAATTCTAAGCCTTGGCATCACGATAGGCATTTCAACATCAAATAGTTCAAATACATCTTTTAATTCAGCCCAGTACTTAATTTCACTCGGTCCTCCAATAAATGCCACCGTGTTAAATAGCCATTCTTCCATTAATGGTCTTGTCACTACATTATTAGAAAATAATTCAGGTTGATTTTCCGCAATATTTATAATGTCTTCCTTTATATATGTCTTATCTGTTTTATTTAATTTAAAATGCTTACCATCATACGAAACTAATTGACGCATATTTTCATCATGTAAGAATAAATGAACATTTGTATCTGTTTGTATCATCGCCTTCAATCCTTGATTTCGAGTACGTTGTTGTGTTGCTCTAAAAGCATCATCGAGCAACTGATGTTTTTTCAAAATCTTTTTAAACATAGGCGCTTCCATTTTTCTTAACGGCTCAAACTGCGCATCTATAAATAGAACGCCATATGCTTTAAATGTCTCATGCAGTAGTGCTTTAAACATATCAGTCCACGAGTCATATTGGTCAATAATTCTGTCACAAATCTCCAGTAGACCTTGTGTATGAACAGTTTCTTTCATATGAATGAACATCGTTTTTAAAGTTTGTTTCAACTCAGCCTTATCAGGATAATATCTAGAGACAGTCGTCTCTGGCATCTCCATTGTATGATATTTAACCTTATGCAGTGACCCATGATTTTCGTTATAAACAAATGTATGATTCACTTCATCGAAATCATGATCTTCTCCTGCAATCCAAAAAACTGGTACTACTTGTTGCTTATGTGTATCCGTTAATTCCTTAGATAAAGTAATGATTGAAAATATTTTATGGAATGTATACAATGGTCCCCCGAAAAGCCCTGCTTGTTGTCCACCAATCACAACTTTTGAACCATTAGCTAAATGTTGTATATTTAATTCTTGTTCACTTGAAAGCTTTAAATCACTCATATATTCACGAATAACATTCGATAATGCCGCTTCTCTTCCATTATTTTCTTTAGACATCCTTTTTTCAAAACTAGTTTGTTGAGCTGCATCATATTGAAATAATCCTGTTATTACAGGGTCACTGCTCTTTATTTTTGGTATAAACTGATCTTTTTCATTTAAACTAACTACTTTACAGTCCATGTTTTTTCTCCTTAAGTACGCGATTACAAACTATAGTATAAAGTCTATACCGGTGATTGACAATTTTACGGCTTGAAAATCAATTTAATCATGGAAAATTTATAATATTCATTGTTTTACATTTTCAAATCAATGAAAAACACAAGTGGTTTAATGTATAATAATAGTAGTAAACAAATAAGGGGTAGATAAATATGAGTGAAATCAAACGTCTTGAAATTAATTACAAAACTGATGAATTATTCGAAAACTTTAGAGCGTTTGGCAACAAAGACTTATACATGGTCAATGAGTTAAACGGTCAAATGATTGATGCAAGTTCAGATTCACCATTTTATGGCATATTTGTCGGAGATCAATTAGGAGCTAGAATGGCATTACTAAAAAAAGGTGATGTCGAAGAAATCTACTTCCCAGATTTTGAAGATTATATATTATTATGGAAGTTAGAAGTATTACCAAAATATCAAAACAGAGGGTACGCTTCAGAATTGATTGATTTTGCAAAGAGTTTCAATATGCCAATTAAAGCCATTGGTAGAAATGATTCTAAGGATTTCTTTTTACATCATGGATTTACAGATGTGGAAGCTAAAAATATAGAGGGACATGATGTCTTATTGTGGAAACCATAAGATAATAATATTCGACACTACGAGCATGAAAATGCATCTTTTCGTAGTGTCTTTTTTACAATTACTTTCTTAGCTAATATAAGTAAATCATTTTCAAATTATTTGTCTTAACGTACAATATCATTTAGTTGTTTCCATGAATTAATTTCATAATCAGGTATAATTCCTGGATTATGATCAAATCCTCTAAAATTAAACCAGCAAGTAGCTATACCCGCATTGATGCCACCTAAAATGTCAGATGTTAAAGAATCTCCAACTATAATCGAGTGCTGTCTTTCATCCTCACCAATATCATTAAAAACATAATTAAAAAATTCCGGATTAGGTTTTTGATAACCTGTTTCCTCAGATATAAATATCTTTTTAATATATTTATGCAACGGCGTCTGATTTAACCTTCTCTTTTGCGTTTCGGTTACACCATTAGTAACAATATATAGATCATGTCGTTTCGATAACTCGACAATTGTTTCTAATGTTTGATCAAAGTATTTAACTTTAGCTTCTGCTAATCCATTTCTAAATAACACATCTGCACGATGCCCATCAACTTCCATTTGATGATGTTTAAAGTAATTCACAAATCGTTCTGATAATACTTCAGACTTCGTTAATTTATTTTGTTGAAAAGCTTCCCAATGTTGGTGATTGATTTTTTTAAATGTTAAAAAATCATCCTTTGTTGCTTTATGATTAAAAACATTCGCCATATAGTGAAACGCCCATTCTTCTGCATCATAAAAATCAACAATTGTATCATCAAAGTCTATCAAAATATTTTTATATCCCAATTTCCCCATCTCCTATATTGTCTATGTATCTAAATCTTAACAGAGGCCCAAATTTCTGCAAATAAAATAAACTGAGTGCATAACATTAAAGTATGCTCACCCAGTTTATTTTAAAGAATATTAGTTATTATATTAGAATCCAAATAATTTACCTAGTAAACCCACACCGTTAGCAACGATGTCTACGATACTTGTGCCTAATTTCACACTATCATGTTGTTGTGCAGCTTGCACAGTATTTGCGATTGCTTCTGCTAGTCCAGTCATTTAAATCTCTCCCTCACCTTTAAAATAATACTTATTACTTACATAACATATCGAAATTAGAATCCGAATAATTTACCTAGTAAACCTACGCCATTTTCAACGATGCTCACAATGCTTGTGCCTAATTTTGCGCCGTCATTATTAATTGCTGCAGTTACGGTATCTTTAATTGCGTTAAATAAACCTTCCATTGAAAACACTCCTTAAAATTTAAATTTGAAGATAACAAAAACGTGCGTAGCTTTTAAATCACCGAAATGTTATTCGCTTAACGTTTTGTTGTTGTTATTTTAAAATAAATTTGATGCAATTAGTTTGTTTATCCGCACAACATCTTATAAAGTACTTAACTGTATTTTAAAGAGAAAAGATATACAGTTAGGCATTCAAAACTGTATTTAACACAATTAAGTTGCCTGAATTCGTATTTAAGTCTTATTGAACCTTTTTAGATAAATAGCTCTATAATAGTGAAAAATATAAACATTTTTTATTTACAAGGTATTGCTAATTTAAGTTCATTTAGATATAATAATTCTTGTGTTGTTAAACGTGTCCTGGTAGCTCAGCTGGATAGAGCAATGGCCTTCTAAGCCATCGGTCGGGGGTTCGAATCCCTCCCAGGACGTCTATAGGTATTTTTATACGCATTACCAATCAAAAGAGTCCCGTGATTACGGGGCTCTTTTTGTTTTGAATTTCAGTAATATAGTATGATGCATCACCAAAACGTCCCCCGCATAAGCCCCGAAAATACAGTAATTAAAACAAGCTTGCTTATTCATTTTAGAATTTTTTGACACACAATTGACACGCGGTTGATACATGTTTACACATTTTTAATTAAGTAATTTTGCGCTCAAATTTCATCTATACTGCACACCTGAACTACACCAAAACTACACCAAGATTTTTTAACACTCACCATTTGCATACGTAGAGATTTTTATTATTATATTATTCCTATAGATTTTGATACTATTCAAAATTTTAGGGACTTTTCAGGGACCCGAAATCTTATGATTATAATTATATACATCTAAAAAATAACCACGTCCATCGAGACGTGGTTTTCTAATTATTTAACTCACTAATTATTTTTCTTAATCTTCATCACTAAATATACCATTGGCAAATTTATAAAGTAGTTCAGCGTTTTTCAATGACATATTGTCTAATGATCTTTCATTTTTTCTCATTCTGTGTATTGTGCTTTGTGGCACTCCTGTTTGTTTCGATATATGTAAACTGCTCAAATCACTGTCTAATAGTTTTTGAATTTGATTTCTCATTTTGTACACCCCCCCTTGTAAATCTTCAATCATCATTTAAATTAAATAAATACTTTTCCACATATTCCATATTTAGGTAGCAAAGCATACCTCAAATATCATTAATATTGAGATTTAAATGTCAATTATGTGTCTATCAATCCAATATACATACTCTAAAAACGTAATAGTACACACTCTTCTTATTAATAGGCCATAGCTATCATGATATAATTAGTGAAGAAAATCACATAAGAAAGGTTGTAAATCATGAGACTTCAAAAAGCACCTCTAGTAACGTCAGGACTAGTCTTAGGGTTATTAGGCCTCGGTAATCTATTAAAAGATTTATCTCTTACTTTAAACGCTGTTTGCGGAATCTTTGCTTTCTTGATTTGGATTCACCTTTTATGTACTATGCTCAAATATTTTAATAATGTGAAAGAACAATTAAACAGCCCTCTAGTTTCATCAGTGTTCACAACATTTTTCATGTCTGGCTTTTTAGGTACTACTTATTTAAATACATTTTTTAGTAACATAACTTTTATCAATAGCTTAATAACGCCTATTTGGATTTTATGCCTTGTGGGAATTATGACGCATATGATTATTTTTTCAATAAAATATTTAAAAGATTTTTCACTTGAAAATGTTTATCCTTCGTGGACTGTACTTTTTATTGGCATTGCTATCGCAGGATTGACGGCACCCGTTAGCGGATATTTTTTCATAGGTCAATTAACAGTAATATATGGCTTTGTAGCTACTTGTATTGTCTTACCTATAGTTTTCAAGCGATTAAAAGCATTTCCATTGCAGACGTCAATCAAACCGAACACATCGACAATTTGTGCACCATTTTCTTTAGTCGCTGCAGCATATGTTATAGCCTTTCCTAAGGCGAATGCTTTTATCGTAATTATACTTTTACTATTAGCTCAAATATTTTATTTTTACATCATTATACAATTACCTAAATTACTAAAAGAACCTTTTTCGCCCGTATTTTCAGCTTTCACATTCCCTTTAGTAATCTCTGCAACTGCTTTAAAGAACAGTTTGCCTGTACTTATGTTTCCAGTCATTTGGAAAGGCCTTTTGTTTATCGAAGTGTTATTAGCCACTGTAATAGTACTTAGAGTCTTTATAGGATATCTTCACTTCTTTTTAAAAAAGGAAAATCAAGATAAATTTCTTCGTAATGCGTCTCAGTAACACTATTACCCAGAATTACCACGCATATTTAATAACTAAAAAAGAGGCAGGTAATCTTGCCTCTTTTTGGTGTGTATCAATTCCTCTTTGATTTAATATGATCTTATCAATGATACCTTCTGACTAAAGCTGTAGTAACTATACTAGAACGTCTAGTTCATAAACACGTTTCACTCTAACCTTTATTTAAATAATATATAAGCAGCAAACGCCAAGGCTAATATACCAATAAAATAATTAATAAAGATTTTTATTTTAGTCTTTGTAATAGTTGACAAATTTTATCACCTCTAAATATCGATAAATTAAACACCGTTATTTTTCCTTTGCCTATCTTTTATCATTTCAGAAGGTACTCCGAAAATAAACATCAGAATAAATAATATAATTGGCAAATGTGGTATGTTTTCTAGCAAATACCATCTTAACTTCCAATCAAACACCATATTTGCATACGCCACAAAATATTTACTAAATAATAATACTACGCATATTCCAGTTAGTGTATCTAAAACCTTTGTCAAATGTGTCATTTATAGCCATCCTTTATATATGCTATTTTCACAACCAAATGTGTCATGTGTTACAAAAACTGTTTACAGCAAATACATATTTACCACGATAAATATAATATACCATAGATCTAACATTACATTAAAAACAAATTTTAAAAATATCATTATTAAATAGAGCATTGTATCAATTACTTACTAGTGTTATCATTACCGTCATTATTTTCTTAATCAAAAATAATAATGCACCTCGCTTAGTTTAGTATTTCTACAAACCTACGAGATGCATAAAACCCCATTAGTATTTTTTATAATATAGCATTTCAAATTATGAATAAATTAGTACTTGCGTAATTAGTAGTCCGCCACCGAAAATCAATACAAAAGCAACTACCGGCCATACAAATCGGAACCAATGTGAATATCGCATGTTTAACATTTGTAGTGTGGCCATAACAAGTCCAGTCGGCGCTAAGAATAACATCGCATATTGACCAAATTGATATGTCGTAACGATGACGAATCTTGGTATACCTACTGTATCAGCTAGTGGTGCAAAGATAGGCATTGATAATACCGCTAATCCAGAAGATGATGGCACGATAAAACCTAAACAGAAGAAAATAAATAGTAATACGATGATAAATAATGGTCCACTCATATGTTGAACTAAAGATGATGAAAAGTGTAAGATTGTATCTGAAATCATACCTTCATTCAACACTAAATTAATACCTCGAGCTAAGCCAATAATTAAAGATACACCTACTAAACTTGATGCGCCATTGACAAATGCATCTACAGTTCCTTTTTCTCCCAATCCAGATTTACCTGTCCCAGCAATAAACATTATTATAATTGTAAATATTAAAAATGCTGAAGCCATAACTGGGAACCACCAACCTTGCGTCATAACTCCCCATACCATAATTGGAAATGGTAGTACAAATAATGTAAGGATTATCTTCTTACACAAAGTAAAATGAGAACTATCGTCATCTTTTAATACAGACCATTGCTGTTCAAAAGCATCTTTGTCTTCGTAAGAATATGACGCTTTAGGATCTTTTTTAATTTTTTTACAGTACCAATATAAATAACTAATAACAAAAATCGCACCGACAATACAAGCACCTATTCTCCAATACAAGCCATCCGTAAAAGTTGTACCAGCGGCATTAGAGGCAATTACAACCGAGAACGGGTTAATAGTTGAAAATGTACTACCGACAGAGCTGGCAAGGAATATGGCACCAACTGAAACGATAGAATCATATCCTAACGCTATAAATATAGGGACTAAAATCGGATAAAATGCTACAGCTTCTTCTTCAATACCACATAAAGTCCCGCCGATAATCATTAGTATTGATACAAACACAATTAGCATAAATTCATGCCCTTTTGTTTTCTTCGTTAAAGCTAACAATCCCGATTCAAAAGAACCACTGGCTTGAACTACGCCAATAAGTCCCCCTAGTACAAGAATGAATACCATGATATCGACCGCTTCTATCGTACCTTCAACCATGCTACTTGTTATTTGTTCTGGTCCAGCTGGATGTTGCTTTAATCTTTCATAAGTATTCGGAATTGATACCGGCTTATTAATTGCACCTGATTTAAATTGTTCAATCTTAATTTTAACCCCCATTTTGTCTAGTTCCTGTTGCGTACCTGGAACCTTTTTCACTTGGTTATGAGGGTTAACTATCTTTAGTTCTTGGGATGAAGGTTCGTAAGAAAGTTTAGAATATGCACCAGCAGGAATAACCCATGTTGCTATAACTGCAACAACCGTTAAAATGAATAAAATCATAAATGCACCTGGCATTCTTAATTTAAATCGTTTTTTCTTTTCACTTTCATTAATTGTATTTTCCACGGTTTCATCTCCTTCGACATTTAACCTAGCATTTCTACCTTAAAGATTTTATAAATATAAATTAAGAAAGTGCACCCCGCATCAAAATAGAGGCATTATTTTCAGGGGTGCACATAAATAATAAAAATCATGCATTTGACATATAGTAATTGAAAAGCGTTTCAATTCAATTACTTTTTAATCACAGTACCTACTTTACCCTCTAAGGCAGCATCTAATTCATTTAATGATGTTATAAGCACACTTCCTTTTGGATTGTTTTCAATAAATGATATGGCTGCTTCAATTTTTGGTAACATACTTCCTTTTGCAAATTGATTTTCGTCTATATATCGTTTTAATTCATCAACATTTGTTGTTTTCAAAGGCTGTTGGTTTTCAGTGTTAAAATTAATATATACATAATCAATTGCTGTTAAAATAATCAATTGATCGCATTGAATATTAGCACCCAACAACGCACTTGTTTTATCTTTGTCTATAACTGCATCAATACCTTTAAAACCATCATGTTGCTCTCTAATTACTGGTATACCTCCACCACCAGCAGCAATAACGAGTGTATCATTTTTAATAAGTGTTTTAATACTCTCTAATTCAATAATAGAGATGGGTTGTGGTGAAGGAACAACACGTCTATACCCTCTTCCAGCATCTTCAACAAATATAAATCCTTTTTCTTTTTGAATTTGTTCAGCTTCTTCTTTGTTGTAAAATAACCCAATTGGTTTTGAAGGATTGTTAAATGCCGGATCATTTTCATCAACTTCAACTTGTGTCACTAGTGTTACCACTTGTTTATCCATTCCAATAGAATGCAATTCGTTTTGTAAGCTTTCTTGTAATTGATAGCCGATGTAAGCTTGACTCATTGCGCCACATTCAGCAAATGGAAATGCCGGACCTTGGTTATGTTCTGCAGCATAGTTAAGCCCCAAATTAATGCTTCCAACCTGTGGCCCATTACCATGACTAATAACAATCTCATGTCCTTTTGTTATTAATCCTACTAATGATTTCGCAGTATTTTTAACAAGCTCGAGTTGTTCTTGAGGTGATTTTCCTAAAGCATTACCACCTAATGCTACTACTATTTTCGCCATCATATTCACTTCCTTATATCATTTAAAATTCACCCAATGTAGCAACCATGACTGCTTTTATTGTATGCATTCTGTTCTCAGCTTCTTGGAATACAACTGAAGCTTTACTTTCGAATACTTCATCTGTAACTTCCATTTCTCGAATTCCATATTTTTCAAAAATTTGTTGACCAATTTTCGTATCAGCATTGTGGAAAGATGGTAAGCAATGCTCAAAAATAACATTTGGATTACCAGTTTTATCCATCATTTCTTTATTTACTTGATATGGCTTCAATAATTCAAGTCGTTCTTTCCATACTTCATCAGGTTCACCCATTGATACCCAAACGTCAGTGTAAATTACATCCGAACCCTTTACACCTTGGTCAATATCATCTGTGATTAATATGTTGCCACCATTTTCAGCGGCAATATTTTTACAGCGATTTAATAATTCATCTGTTGGATTTAATTCTTTTGGACAAACTAAATGGAAGTTCATACCCATAATGGCAGCACCTTGCATTAATGCATTTGCAACGTTATTACGACCATCTCCAACATATGTAAAGTTAATATCTGCATAATCTTTTTTTAAGACTTCTTTTGCTGTTAAGAAATCAGCAAGAACTTGAGTAGGATGATCTTCATCAGTTAAACCATTCCACACTGGTACGCCTGAATATTCAGCTAAAGTTTCTACTGTTCTTTGTGAAAAACCACGGTATTCAATGCCATCATACATTCCACCAAGCACACGTGCAGTATCTTTAGTTGTTTCTTTTTTACCCATTTGTGATCCAGTTGGGCCTAAATAAGTTACATTTGCACCTTGATCATGCGCTGCAACTTCAAATGCACATCGCGTTCTTGTAGAATCTTTTTCAAACAACAGTGCAATATTTTTATTTTTTAACATAGGCTTTTCAGTGCCAATATATTTAGCACGTTTTAAATCCTCGGAGAGTGTTAATAAGAATTCTACCTCTTGTCTTGAAAAGTCTAATAAAGTTAAAAAACTTCTGTTTCGTAAATTTTTCATTAATAACAACTCCTTTTATTTTAGTTACACCTAAATTGTAAGCGTATACAAAATAAACACAACCTACTATTAAAATTTGTAATATTTTATCAATAATTAAATGAACATTTTATTAATATTAAATTTAAGTAGTAGGAAATTATTAAAATAAGTACTACATTTAAAGTATAACTATTTTTCAAGTAGTTAGAAAATTCAATTATCAAACAATTTAATGCAATTGATTAGAGAATAATTCTAATGTGTCGTTTTTAATATATAACTCCAGCCTACTTTATTAGGTACTGTTTCTGTCCAAAACTTAAAAATGATAAGTTTTGCTTAAATAACACTACTAACTGTTTAAGTTTATTTAACATAGTTTTAGCTTTTATTTAATTCCGAATCGGTGTAATAGCTTATATACTTTGGGTAATTCACGCAAAGGAGATTTTCATATGAAAAAGAACATCATGAATAAATTAGTTTTATCAACAGCATTGTTACTTTTAGGAACCACATCAACACAACTTCCTAAAACACCAATCAGTTTTTCATCTGAAGCAAAAGCCTATAATATCAGTGAAAACGAGACTAATATCAATGAGTTAATAAAGTATTATTCACAGCCTCATTTATCACTTTCAAATAAATGGTTATGGCAAAAGCCCAATGGTAGCATTCATGCAACATTGCAAACGTGGGTTTGGTATAGTCATATTCAAGTGTTTGGATCCGAGAGTTGGGGAAACATTAATCAGTTAAGAAATAAATACGTTGATATATTTGGAACTAAAGATGAGGACACAGTTGAAGGTTACTGGACTTATGATGAAACATTTACTGGTGGTGTTACGCCAGCAGCTACTTCATCTGATAAGCCTTATAGACTATTTTTAAAATATAGTGATAAACAACAAACTATCATCGGTGGACATGAATTTTACAAAGGAAATAAACCAGTATTAACTTTAAAAGAATTAGATTTCCGTATTCGTCAAACATTAATAAAGAATAAAAAGTTATATAACGGAGAATTTAATAAAGGTCAAATTAAGATAACTGCTGATGGAAATAATTACACGATTGATTTAAGTAAAAAATTAAAATTAACTGATACAAACCGTTATGTTAAAAATCCTAAAAATGCACAAATTGAAGTCATACTCGAAAAATCTAACTAACCTATTACCTTTTGAAAATGCGGATAATTTCAATTATCTAATTAACCCCTTTTTATAATTAAACATTCCAACAGTACTCAAAGGAGAAATTCGAATGAACAATAACATCACGAAAAAAATTATTTTATCAACAACATTGTTACTATTAGGTACAGCATCAACACAATTTCCTAATACACCTATCAGTTCTTCAACTGAAGCGAAAGCTTATTATATAAATCAAAATGAAACTAACGTTAATGAGTTAACTAAATATTACTCGCAGCAACATTTAACCTTCTCTAACAAAACGTTATGGCAAAAAGATAACGGTACGATTCATGCAACGTTGTTACAGTTTTCTTGGTATAGTCATATTCAAGTTTATGGACCTGAAAGTTGGGGCAATATCAACCAATTAAGAAATAAAAGCGTTGATATTTTTGGTATAAAAGACCAAGAAACCATTGATTCTTTTGCATTATCTCAAGAAACGTTTACTGGTGGTGTTACTCCTGCAGCAACATCTAACGATAAACACTATAAACTGAATGTAACATATAAAGATAAAGCAGAAACGTTTACTGGCGGATTTCCAGTTTATGAAGGTAATAAGCCTGTTTTAACTTTAAAAGAATTAGATTTTCGTATTCGTCAAACATTAATTAAAAGTAAAAAATTATATAATAATTCTTATAACAAAGGACAAATTAAAATAACAGGTGCAGACAATAACTACACAATAGATTTAAGTAAAAGGTTGCCATCAACTGATGCAAATAGATATGTTAAAAAACCTCAAAATGCAAAAATTGAAGTTATCCTCGAAAAATCAAACTAACATTAATAACGGAGTTAATAAAAATAATCGCAAATGCTATATTGACTTCGCTCACATATAAATTTGTTATTCCTCGTTTCATGATTCCTCTGAAAGGAGATGTTCTAATGAATAAGAACATCACGAAAAATATAATTTTAACGACAACATTATTACTATTAGGTACAGTATTACCTCAAAATCAAAAACCAGTATTTAGTTTTTACTCTGAAGCTAAAGCTTATAGCATTGGTCAAGATGAAACTAACATCAATGAATTAATTAAATATTACACACAGCCTCATTTTTCATTTTCAAATAAATGGCTATATCAATATGATAATGGAAACATTTATGTTGAACTTAAGAGATATTCATGGTCAGCACATATTTCTTTATGGGGCGCTGAAAGTTGGGGAAATATTAATCAGTTAAAAGATCGTTACGTAGATGTGTTTGGACTAAAGGACAAAGATACTGATCAGTTATGGTGGTCTTATAGAGAGACATTTACAGGTGGTGTTACACCAGCCGCAAAACCTTCTGATAAAACTTATAATCTTTTTGTGCAATACAAAGATAAACTACAAACGATTATTGGTGCACATAAAATATACCAAGGCAATAAACCAGTATTAACATTGAAAGAAATCGATTTCCGTGCACGAGAAGCGTTAATAAAAAATAAAATATTATATAACGAAAATCGTAATAAAGGTAAGCTTAAGATCACCGGTGGCGGTAATAACTACACTATTGATTTAAGCAAAAGATTACATTCAGATTTAGCAAATGTTTATGTTAAAAATCCTAATAAAATAACTGTTGACGTCCTCTTTGATTAGTATAAGAAGGTGACTTATACTTCATGCACTTTAATTCCAAATCAGATTATTTAAATGATAATTTTCAAAGTGTATGATCTATATAATAGGTGAAATTTTCTATATATTTAAATAGAATTGGGAGTAGGAATGTGACAAAAATGATATTTTATAAAATTTATTTCGTTGTCACTCCCCAACTTGCACATTATTGTAAGCTGACTTTCCGCCAGCTTCTATGTTGGGGCCCCGCCAACTTCCATTGCCTGTAGAAATTGGGAATCCAATTTCACTATGTTGGGGCCCCACCCCAACTTGCACGTTATTGTAAGCTGACTTTCTGCCAGCTTCTGTGTTGGGGCCCCGCCAACTTGCACGTTATTGTAAGCTGACTTTCTGCCAGCTTCTATGTTGGGGCCCCGCCAACTTGCACATTATTGTAAGCTGATTTTTCGTCAGCTTCTGTGTTGGGGCCCCGCCAACTTGCATTGTCTGTAGAATTTCTTTTTGAAATTCTCTATGTTGGGGCCCCGCCTATAATTGAAAAATGCTTGTTACATGGGCATTTTCATTCGGTCAACTACTACCAATATAATATTGTAGAGCCTAAGACATTGATTTATTATGTCTTAGGCTCTATTCCTTCATTTAATGATTCAATTATTTTAGCAATACTTTATTGTCCCATGATTAGTGTTCTTTTAATGAGACATAATAACTATAAAGTTTAATAATCGTTCTAAATCTAGCATCTTCTAGTTTGGTTTTCCCATTTCTTAAATCTTGTACTGTTTGATATGGAACTCCTGAATTTTTCGAAATTTTATAGCCTGATTCAGACTCAAACAAAGATTGAAGAGAGTTTATAATATTATTCAACTCTGTCATTTTTAATCCCCTTTCTTGAATTAACAATATACAATGTTGTTATTAAAACAGTCAGTGTATGGATGATTTCATTTCCTAAAAATATATTCAGCCATATAATAATAAGAAATACGATATAAAATAGTTTCATTTTAATCCCCTATCATATTTTTATTAATCAAATTTCAATAAGATTCATCATTAAAAGCTAACCTATACTCAAAATTTTCTTATAATGCCTCTAACTAAAAACCTACATTTTATTTTACATATAACATTTTACACTATATTTAAAATACATACGATACTTTTTCGTTATCTATTAAATATTTCTATGTAACGGCAAAATTTATTCCCGACGAAATTTCAAACATAATTAATACCCTTTTTCTCTATTTCTATTTATTAATTTACACTAGTTAATATATAGTTAATTTTTATTTAATAGTTAATTAATTGATTTAATTCTAAGATATTTGTATTTTTATATTGTGATCGATTACATTTTTAAATCAAACAAATCATTAGTTTTAAAGAAATTAATCAATAAAATTAGCTATGTCTTTTCCTTGTTTCATAAAGAATTTATTCAACTTTGACTAACCCTCGAAATTGAAATGCTTCCTTTCAAATTTTAAATAAAAGTTAAAAACATATTCTTAAAATAATCACTCATCATCACTCAGTAATTTATCAGTTGCTACATTAAATATACTAATATAAACGATTATAAATATTTGATATGTCTCAACTGCAATATTCTAAATTGACATATTGATTATTGTTTCCTCAAATCGTTTTAAAAAATAGAAGGATGATGAAAATGAAAACACGTATAGTCAGCTCAGTAACAACAACACTATTGCTAGGTTCCATATTAATGAATCCTGTCGCTAATGCCGCAGATTCTGATATTAATATTAAAACCGGTACTACAGATATTGGAAGCAATACTACAGTAAAAACAGGTGATTTAGTCACTTATGATAAAGAAAATGGCATGCACAAAAAAGTATTTTATAGTTTTATCGATGATAAAAATCACAATAAAAAACTGCTAGTTATTAGAACGAAAGGAACCATTGCTGGTCAATATAGAGTTTATAGCGAAGAAGGTGCTAACAAAAGTGGTTTAGCCTGGCCTTCAGCCTTTAAGGTACAGTTGCAACTACCTGATAATGAAGTAGCTCAAATATCTGATTACTATCCAAGAAATTCGATTGATACAAAAGAGTATATGAGTACTTTAACTTATGGATTCAACGGTAATGTTACTGGTGATGATACAGGAAAAATTGGTGGCCTTATTGGTGCAAATGTTTCGATTGGTCATACACTCAAATATGTTCAACCGGATTTCAAAACAATTTTAGAGAGCCCAACTGATAAAAAAGTAGGCTGGAAAGTGATATTTAACAATATGGTGAATCAAAATTGGGGACCATATGATAGAGATTCTTGGAACCCGGTATATGGCAATCAACTTTTCATGAAAACTAGAAATGGCTCTATGAAAGCAGCAGATAACTTCCTTGATCCTAACAAAGCAAGTTCTCTATTATCTTCAGGTTTTTCACCAGACTTCGCTACAGTTATTACTATGGATAGAAAAGCATCCAAACAACAAACAAATATAGATGTAATATACGAACGAGTTCGTGATGACTACCAATTGCATTGGACTTCAACAAATTGGAAAGGTACCAATACTAAAGATAAATGGACAGATCGTTCTTCAGAAAGATATAAAATCGATTGGGAAAAAGAAGAAATGACAAATTAATGTAAATTATTTGTTCATGTACAAATAAATATAATTTATAACTTTAGCCGATAACTTCAGAAATGATGTTTTTCGGCTAATTTTTATACTGAATTTAGTTTAATTAACTTATGATATTTTTAATTTAAACTATCTACTTGATTTGCTTTCCTGACTTAAAAGTTAGACTAAACATGACACTATATGAGGTGATTTTTAAAATAAGATATTTGAATTCCATGTTGTCAAACCCTTTATATAAAAGTTTTGAAATTGTTCAAAACTTTTTGAACACATTATGTGTTAATATATTTGCAGAATTATTTTAAAATCGTTTTAAAACTATACTGAAATAAGAAATTTAAAAGTATAATTAGTACATATAATTGAAAAAGATTTCTAGAAATACAATTAATGTTCATCTAGATATTGTACGAAGTTGTATGAATAAGTTAAACTTAAGTTGAATCAATTTAAATGTTCAAGGAGGTTAACAAATGGTTTTTAATGATTGGGAAATTAACGTTGTATACTCAGGAGAGCATGAGGTTGTAGCAAACGAAAAGAGTTTATTTGTCATTGACGAATTTTACGATGTTGCAATCGCAATCTATTATTTAGATGGAAAATTAAAAGTAGCTCATGTCAACTATGGTTCTGATTTTACAATTGACGTAGCTAATAAAGTTTTTGAATTGAATATTCAAAATCCAAATGTTGATGAGCATTAAATATTAAAAAGCATTTAGAATCATAAAGAGCATACTATATATAGCCTTTTACATGTAAAGCAAATGAAAATTAGATAATCTAATTATTTCAACATTAAACAATATATCATTATAAAGAAGTTTTTAAAATAGAAGTATAAGGTGGTGAACAAAAATTAACATTGTGTATAACATTATAGTATATATAGCATGCATGATTAATTTCGGATTAATTATAGTCCCATTATTAACAACAAATGATGCGGATTTTGTATGGACTTCTTCATCATTAATATATATGATTCTTCTTACGTCGATTATCCTAATAGTTTATATTAAAACTAAAGATAGCTTACAGTTAACGATATTTATACTTAATATAGCCTTAATTATTCTATACTGTACACCATTACTATTCATTTATGTATTCTAGTGCTTCATTAATATTTTAATGCATCAGTTTAAGTAAATTCCATTTGGAAAAAAAGCACATCTCATCATCAAATTAACATATTTAACGTTATACTTTCATAAAATTTGAAACAATTGAACATCCTTACTTTAGCTTTATATCTTTATTTCAAGTCATGTTTTCAACTATTTTAATGAATTAAACATATATTATAAGGAGTCAACATCATGAATAAACATATAAATAAAAAAGCGACAAAACTACTTGAAGATTATAAAAAGGTTCAACAAAGAAAATCGGAAGAAACTGATAGAGGTTGTTTGAAAAGTGTCATCATGCTTATCGTCTTATTTTTCTTAATTATTTTTGGTATTGTGGCATGTTCTACAAACGTAAACTTTTTCTTCCAGTAAAAGAGTGAGATAGAAATGATAAAGAACCACTAATGATTTATTATGTAGTGGTTCTTTATCATTAGCTGTAGCTAATGTGTACTTAAAAAATGAATACATGAGTAAAACTCATGCATAAGAAATACTAATTTCTAAAGAAACAGTATTTCTTTATGTTTGGGGCCCGCCAACTTGCACATTATTGTAAGCTGACTTTTCGCCAGCTTCTGTGTTGGGACCCCACCCCAACTTGCTTTGTCTGTAGAAATTGGGGTTCCAATTTCTCTATGTTGGGGCCCCGCCAACTTTCATTGTCTGTTGGAATTGGTGATCCGATTTCTCTATGTTGGGGCCCACCCCAACTTGCATTGTTTGTAGAATTTCTTTTCGAAATTCTCTGTGTTGGGGCCCCACGAGTATTGAAAAAACTTGTTACATGCGTATTTTCATATAGTCAACTAACTACCAATATAGCACTAGAACTGGAAATGATAATTTAATAATGTACAATTTTGATTGTTAAAACATGTACAATTTTAAAAAAATAGGAGAGCAAAATAAATAATTGATATAGTTATTTTGAGAGTAACACTAGGAACTATTGTATTTATATTAGTCTCCCCTACTTTTAAATGTCATTCATTATACATAAGCATTTTGATATAGAATTTATCACATATGCAAATTAAAAACAGGTTAAGACCATTTTTACTGCTGTCTCAACCTGTTTTATTTATTATCTATTTATAATTTCATAAATTTCTTTGTATATTTTTTCTAACGCAACTTTAGCTTCAGCCATTTTATCGAAATTATTGCTCCTTAATGCCGCTTTAGCTCTATGTTCATTCATCATAATCGTTTGCTTATAATAGCGATTTAAGCTACCTGCAGCTAAATCATATACATTAGATTTATTAAGTAATGATCTTAGCTCATCTGCAATTTGTTTATCATGATACTCACTTTGAATTATATAATCCTTCTTACTACTTGCCTCAACTTTATTCCCTTCTAAAGTTGCTATCGCTGTTGATGATAAAAGTAATGCTAATGTTCCTGTTAATATATATTTTTTAAATTTCATTGTAAACTCTCCTTAAAATTGATACTTACTGATTATATAGTCAATTTCAGGACAATTACATTAACCTGTCATTAAATAGATTACTTTTTTCATTAATAAAAATTAACATAACATTTAATTATTTATTTCCACATAACAGCAACGATTGAAGTTTTATTTTACTAATCCTTGTTTTAATACATTATCAATTCGCTCTTGTAAGACCATTTTCTTAACTTTGTATTCAAACGAAACTAAGTTGACTGCCTTTTGTGCTTTTCTGTGTGCACTGACAGTATGTGTTTTTTCAAATTCTCTCACAAGATTTTGAGCTTGAATCAATTTTTGTTCCTTTTTAATAGTTACATCTGTTTTCGCTGCTGGTTTATTAAATTGTGGACGTGCACCATATTCGAATGTACCATCGTTAAATTCTAAAATATTATAGTCATGTTTGAATTTAATATATTTAGGTGTTGAGTTAAATTTTGGTCTAGATTGATATTTAAAAGTACCATCATTGTACTCTACGATATTGTGATTAATACTCACTGGTTTCTTTTCTCTTGGACCGTATCCTTCGCTCGCATCTGCTGTTGACGCAATTGTAGTTGTAGTAATACCAATTGCCGCTATTGTTAATAAAGATTTTGCTATCAATTTATTTTTCATGTTAATTATCCTCCAAATTATTATCTTACATTTATTAAGTTATCCTATTTATACAACTTTTGAAATTAACTAATTATTAATTAACTATAAACACTTTATAATATAGACAAAATATAGTTATCTATCTTGTGACTCATCAGCACTTATACACTAGTCAAAAAATTCATGCCTCTACTTTTTCGAATTTCAAAAATAAAACCACACAACAAAAAAGACACCATTTGAATGTTGGTGTCTGATGGTATAATTTCATAGATTTTATTTGTAACTTCTCATCCTATAGTTAAATATTGTTACCCAGCTAATGATTAATGTTGGTAGAATTACTAAATTCAAATTAGACACGTCAAAAAAGACAGATTGGAAATTGTCGATATTAATATCATTAATGTCCATTTTTTCATTTACTGCCTGATAGATCGCAAAGTAAACTAAGAACCATTGAATTAAATGTTCTAAAACGACAACCTCTGTCAAATCGACATTCTTTTTTCTAAAAAGTAATCTAACTATAAATAATTGGAATATACTTGAAATCAAGATCAATATAATACCCATTAAGAAAAAACTACCAAAATCAATTGTGATAAATTGAATAATACCATAAATAATTACGGCAGATATCGCCAGTGAAATATATCCTATAAAGATAAATACCACACCCATAAAGAGTGTCTTTAAGAACAGAAAAGGCTTCTTTCTATTTGTAACCAAATAGCTCAATATACAAAGTAGTAATAGAATTGTTAAAATTTTAATTATCATCGTTTGACCTCAATATATTTATTTATATCTTTATTATTGACCACGAAAAAATAACAATCACTTAAGTGATTGCCAATAATACTCAATGCCTACTCTATAGTAATCTTGGCACGTGATTTTACACTATTTTATCTATTTAAAAATGTAAGTGTTGAATTATGCTTACTTCGAAAATGTATAATTCAACTAAATAGTATAATATTTAACTTATATATTAATCATAACATATCAACCTTAATTAGAATATATCTCTTATTTCTTTATAAGTAAAATTATACATATTAATCAATTCTCTACTATGTGTCATTTCTTTGCTTTATAAACATTAATTATCAAAAAAGCTATGTGTATAACAATTTGGAGTGTTTGTATACTCAACATAGCAAACAAAATGCAGAGAAATATATATAGTTTTAACAATAAAAATCATTCAATCATAGTTGAGTGACGTTTACTACTATTATTATACTATCAACAAATTCAATAATACCTCAAATAAAAATAATAACATCAAATTCATCATTATTCTTTTTCGATTGCATTAAACCTTATTAATTTGCACTTAATTTTAATTAATGAAGTGTTAACTGGTAAATGCATGAAACCGTTTGTAAAATAGCAGTGTACTCGCATTAGTAAGTACAAATTTATTTTACAGGGAGAACTTATTATGAAAAAAAATATCACAAAAACTATTATCGCATCTACAGTAATCGCTGCAGGTCTTTTAACTCAAACTAATGATGCTAAAGCTTTCTTTAGTTATGAATGGAGAGGTTTAGAAATCGCTAAAAATTTAGCAGATCAAGCTAAAAAGGACGATGAACGTGCTGATAAATTAATAAAAGAAGCCGATGAAAAAAACGAACACTATAAAGGTAAAACTGTTGAAGACTTATATGTAATAGCTAAAAAGATGGGTAAAGGCAATACAAGAGCTGTAGTAAAAATCAAAGACGGTGGTAAAAATGGTTATTATACATTCGATATCACTCGCCCATTAGAAGAACATAGAAAAAATATTCCAGTGGTTGGTTCTGGTGAAATCAGCGAAATTACTTGGCAATAATTAATATACTGAATTAAATAGTTGTACGCCAAACGTTAGAAAACAATGCTAACGTTTTGGCGTGCTTTTTTATTTTAGGTAACTTCCAATTTATTTAGCATCTTTACGACTGTTTAATAAAGCACGTATGATTAACACGGTTGCCACTATATCCGTTACAATTTTTATGATTGTTAATACATTCGATTTCCTTTTCACAATAGCCACCTCGCTTATTCAAAACATAAACAACTATTGCATTCACTTTTAAGTAATTATATATAAGATTTATCCCAATAACCTCACCATTCAAATGAACACAACATTATAAATTAATTATACCTTTGGATATAGCAAAAAAGCCACACTCTATAGCATGGCTTCTATCAATTATTTTAAAGTATTATATTTTAAAACTAGATCGATTTGTCTTTGTAATTTTTTCTTTTCATAACTGTGTTGGAAATGAATTAAGTTAACAGCTCTTTGTGCTTTACGGTGTGTTGCAACAGTTCTTGTACGTTTGAACAAGTTTACAGCTTTTTGTGCATCCACAACTTTTTTATTTACTTGTTTTTTAAAGTTTGTTTGATACTCGTTATATTTTTTTACAGTTTCAGCGTTTTTAGTTTGTGCATGAGATTCACCGGCAAACGTTGATACCGTTAAACTAATAGCAGCTATGCTTAAAATTGATTTCCCAATAAAATTCTTTTTCATAATTAATAACACCTATCCTCAAATATTTATTTTGTATATATTTATAATAATAGACAGATACAAAAAACTACATTAACTATTTATTAACTAAACATTAATATTTGTGTCACTACATTTCTGAATTTCAAGAATTTTGCTACTCCATATTTTAACCATCAAATTATTGATATAATTTATGCCTTTAGAAATCCTTTTAAATATGTATACGATTCATGATTTTAACTAAAATTTCAAATTTCCTGACTTCTTAGAATCTTAATTTTATACTTTTTAACAATACACTTTTAACCAAATAATCAACATGATTCAACCATATAGAACCATCAACAATCACATTCCCCAAAATTACAATTCTTTTCATAACATAAATGTGTTATTCATTCCAGTTATCTTATAAAATTGTCAGAAATACTTTTAAATAAACATTCATGTCACGACCTCCTAGTTAAATCAGTCTATAAACTAAAAAAAGCCATAGCTACTTTCTATTTAAAAAGTAGTATGACTTATTGTTTCGTGATGTCGATTTTTGAAATTGATGGTGCCATGTAAAGTTTGATCATCAATAATAACTTCAGCATATGTTTCTTCCATTGAACTTCTAGATTGAGATATACTTCCAGGATTAATAACATGAACACCATTAATATACTCATATTTTGCCACATGTGTATGTCCATAAAATGCAAACAAACAACCTAATTCAAGTCCTTTTTTAGCTAATAAATCTCTTGTTCGATTGACTTGATATAAATGCCCATGAGTGTAAAATGCTTTCACGCCATTACATTTTGCGACCGCTTCATTTTCAAATTCTGGATAAAAATCACAATTGCCTTTTACTCTATTAAATAAGCTAAGTTCCGTATCATCATACGCGAATTCTGAATCTCCTAAATGTAAATATACATCTGCATCTGGGTGCATTTCATAAATTTGATATAAAACGCCTGATTCAGTATGGTTATCACTAACAATAATCCATTTAGACATTTTTATCACCTTCAAGAAAAGCTTGAAGTAAATTAATCGCATTTCGTCTATGACTAATTTGCCCTTTTTGTTCTTTAGAAAGTTGAGCCATGGTTTTATCTAATTTCGGTACATAAAATATCGGATCATATCCGAAACCATTTTCACCATATTTTCCATCTGCAATTTCACCTGAAACAGTACCTTTAAATACTTTTGTTTCCATATCAGGGCCACTCATACTTATGACACAAACAAATTGCGCACGACGATCAGTTGTATTACCAAGCTTATTTAATAATTTTTCAATATTTGCTTCATCGCTTTTATTTTCACCAGCATAACGTGCAGAGTATATACCTGGCTCACCATTTAATGCAAAAACTTCTAGTCCACTGTCATCAGCTATGACCGTTTTATTCAATGCTTTTGCAGCAGCTTCTGATTTTAATATAGCATTTTCTTCAAATGTTGATCCTGTTTCTTCCACATCAAAATCTGGTATTAGTTCCGAAATACCTATTACGTGGTAATCTGGAAATATCACTTTAAAGTCATTTATTTTCCCTTGATTATTCGATGCAATAACAATCTCTTTCATTAAAAATCCTCCTAGTCATTCACTGATATACGTTCCACATTGACAGATAAATTTAACCACTCTTTGATAATGTTAGTAATGTGAATAGGATCACCTGTTGCAAAAAATCGATGATCTGGATGTTCAGTATAACTTGCATGTTCATTACTAAATGTTAGCAATGCACTAACTTCACGAGCCGTTTCTAATCCAGACGAAATCACTGTCTTTTTACCACCAAAATAATCATAGATAGGTTTATAGAGCAATGGATAGTGGGTACATCCTAAAATGACAGTATCAGACTCACTATTACGCCAACGTTTCAGTGTTTGATGAATGACAATGCTTGTAATTGTTGGATCACTATATCTCATTTGTTCTACAAGTGGCACAAAACCTGGACAGGCAACGCCATGTACCTCTACATGTGGATTTATACGTTTAATATGCGTACGATATGCTTCAGATTTAATTGTACCTTCCGTTCCTAGTACTAATACATTTTGATTTCTAGTAGTCATTATTGCTGTTCTAGCACCTGGTTCAATTACGCCAATCACTGGGATTGATAAGGTCTTTTGTAAATATTCTAAAGCTACAGCAGTTGCTGTATTACAAGCAATCACGAGCATTTTTATATCAAATTCCATTAATTTACGAGCGATTTCAACTGTATATTGTTTTACTTGTTCTCCTGGTCTTGGCCCATATGGACATCGCCCAATATCACCTAAGTAATAAATCGTCTCATTTGGCAACTGACGCATAATTTCTTTAGCTACTGTCAAACCTCCGACACCAGAGTCTATTACACCTATTGGTTTATTCATATTCGGTCATCCTTACTTTTAATTTAATTTTTAGTTTATCATAACTAAGCATTGGATTTTAGTATTATGCACTGTGTTTACCATTTTTGTCATTATAATATAATACTTGTTTTAAATCAGCCCACTATCATATTGTCATGTAATCTGCCTATTAAAAAAATCCCTTCTAAGTTATTGTGTATCTCCATTCAATTTAATTTTGAAAGGAACATAACATTTTAACTCAAAAGGGATTAATTTTTATTCTACTTCATGGTCTGAACCAAAGAATGATTTAAACATATGGAATGTTGTTTCTCTGTTCATTGCTGCAATGGATGTTGTTAATGGAATACCTTTAGGGCAAGCATTAACACAGTTTTGTGAATTACCACATTGCTGTAAGCCACCTGTACCCATTAACGCATTTAAACGTTCATCCTTAGTCATAGATCCTGTTGGGTGCAAATTAAACAAACGAACTTGCGAGATTGCTTGCGCACCAACAAATTTATTATTTTCAGTAACATTAGGACAAACTTCTAAACATACACCACATGTCATACATTTAGATAATTCATAAGCTGTTTGACGTTTTTTCTCTGGCATACGTGGTCCCGGACCTAAATCATACGTTCCATCGATTGGGATCCATGCTTTCATACGTTTTAAGTTATCGAACATTCTAGAACGATCAACTTGTAAGTCACGGATAACTGGGAAAGTATTCATTGGCTCTAAACGAATAGGTTGTTCTAATTGATCAACAATCGCAGAACAAGATTGTCTTGCACGACCATTGATAACCATAGAACATGCTCCACATACTTCTTCTAAACAGTTCATATCCCAGACAACAGGTGTTGTTTTTTCACCTTTAATATTCACTGGGTTACGTCTAATTTCCATTAAACATGCAATGACGTTTAAATTTTCACGATATGGAATTTCAAATGTTTCTTCATAAGGCTTAGAATCACTTGTATCTTGTCGTTTAATAATTAATTTTACTGTTTTTTGTTTCGGTTTAGATTGTGTTTCATGTTGTGGAGTGTTTTTCACTGATTGTTCAGTCATTATTTTTTACCCCCTTTAGACTTACTTGTGTAATCACGTTTACGAGGTGGTATTAAACTCACATCGACGTCATCATAAGTAAACTGTGGTTTTTCAAATGCGCCTTGGAATGAGGCCATTGTCGTTTTTAACCACTCTTCATCATTACGCTCTGGGAATTCTGGTTTATAATGGGCACCGCGTGATTCGTTACGGTTATATGCACCAATCGTAATAACACGTGCAAGTACTAACATGTTCCATAATTGACGAGTAAAGAATACCGCTTGGTTACTCCAAGTTTGAGTATCTTCCATATCAATATCTTCATAACGTTTCATCAATTCAACAATCTTTTTATCTGTTTCTAACAGTTTTTCATTTTCACGAACAACAGTTACATTTGCTGTCATAATTTCACCAAGTTCACGGTGTAATTTATATGCATTTTCTGTACCGCGCATAGCTAATAATTTATCAAAACGTTCTTGCTCTTCAGCTTTACGTTTTTCAAAAATACTTTCGTCCATATCAGTATATGATCGATCAATATTTGAAATATACTCAATCGCGTTTGGACCTGCTACTGTACCACCATAAATCGCTGATAACAATGAATTGGCACCTAAGCGGTTACCACCATGTTGAGAGAAGTCACATTCTCCAGCTGCAAATAACCCTTTAATATTTGTCATTTGATCATAATCTACATATAGACCACCCATTGAATAGTGGACAGCTGGGAAAATCTTCATTGGTACTTTGCGTGGGTCATCACCAGTGAATTTTTCATAAATTTCAATGATACCACCTAGTTTGACATCTAACTCATGTGGATCTTTATGTGACAAATCAAGATATACCATGTTTTCGCCATTAATACCTAATTTTTGGTTAATACATACATCGAAAATTTCACGCGTTGCGATATCACGAGGTACTAAGTTACCATAATCAGGATATTTCTCTTCTAAGAAGTACCAAGGCTTACCATCTTTATATGTCCAAATTCGTCCACCTTCACCACGTGCTGATTCACTCATTAGTCGTAGTTTATCATCACCAGGTATTGCAGTAGGATGAATTTGAATGAACTCACCATTAGCATAAATAGCGCCTTGTTGGTAAACAATGGAAGCCGCTGATCCTGTATTAATCATTGAGTTTGTTGTTTTACCGAAAATAATACCAGGGCCACCCGTTGCCATAATAACTGCATCTGATCCAAATGTTTCAATCTCAGCAGTTGTCATATTTTGTGCAACGATACCTCTTGCACTATCATCGTCACCTTTAACTATGCCAAGGAATTCCCATCCTTCATACTTCGTAACTAATCCATCTACTTCATATGCACGAACTTGTTCATCCAATGCATATAATAATTGTTGTCCAGTTGTTGCCCCTGCATATGCTGTTCTGTGGTGTAATGTACCACCGAAACGTCTAAAATCTAATAGACCTTCATTTGTTCTATTGAACATTACGCCCATACGGTCTAATAAATGAATAATTTTAGGTGCTGCCTCTGTCATCGCTTTAACAGGTGGTTGGTTTGCAAGGAAGTCGCCACCATACACTGTATCATCAAAGTGAATCCAAGGAGAATCGCCTTCCCCTTTAGTATTGACCGCACCATTAATGCCACCTTGGGCACAAACAGAGTGCGAACGCTTTACTGGTACAACTGAGAATAAATCTACATGTGCACCTTTTTCTGCCGCTTTAATTGTTGACATTAAGCCCGCTAGGCCACCTCCGACAACAATAAGATGTTTCTCTGCCATAAAAATGTCACTCCCCTAAATTTTCAATCTATATTTGTTAAATGCGATGTATTACATAAAGGCAATAATTGCAGTAACACCAATATACGAAATAACTAAGAATACGATTAATGAAACCCATGTAAATACTCGTTGTGATTTTGGAGATTGAAGTCCACCCCAAGTAACTAAGAATGACCATAAGCCATTTGCAAAGTGGAACACAACAGCAATAATACAAATAATATAAAATATTGCCCATCCAGGATGTTGCAATGTTTCGTGCATTAAATCGTAATTCACTTCTTTGCCGTAAAATGCTTTTTGTAAACGTGTTTGCCATAAATGGATACCAATAAAGATAAATGTTAAGATACCACTCACTCTTTGGAAGAAGAACATCCAGTTTCTAAAAATCGAGTAATGTCCAACATTTTCTTTTGCTGTAAATGCAATGTGTATACCAAACAAACCGTGATATAACAACGGAATGTATATAAATAAAAATTCTACAATAATTAGAAATGGTAATGATTCCATAAAGTTAGATGCCTTATTAAACGCTTCAGCACCTTGTGTTGCTTGGTGATTCACTAATAAATGAACGACCAAAAATGCACCTATTGGGATAATACCTAATAACGAGTGAATACGTCTTAGATAAAATTCATTTTTTGATTGAGCCAAAAGGAGTCCCCCCTGTGAACGAATATTTAATTTATTGAGCTATTTATATTAAACGTACGCTTAACCCCCTAAAGTGATATCGTTTCTAGCGTTGTCATTATCATTAAGCGAAACAAATTAAAGACAAATACACACTGCACGATCACCAAACTGCATGTCGAACAATGTAACATTTGGATTCGATATTTAAGATTGCTTATGATGATAAACTTTCTCATTTAGAAAACGCTTCCACGTACATTCAAAAAAATAACTTTGTTAACCATATTGTAACATTATTTCATATATTTTGGGGCATGAGAATGATTCTCACGCCCTGTAATTTATTTATGCAATTGTTCATGTAGGTTCTTTGCAACGTTTTCAGGAATACCTATATTTTTAAAATCTTCAAGTGTAGCTTCCTTCATTTTCTTGATTGAACCGAATGAACGCAATAATAATGTTTTACGTTTGCTACCGATACCATCTATATCATCAAGTATTGATTTCAAGCCGGTCTTTTGACGTGTTTGTCTATGAAAGGTGATTGCGAATCTGTGAACCTCATCTTGGATACGGTGCAACAAATAAAATGCTTGGCTATTTTTCTTCAGTGGTACAATTTCTGCACTAGCGCCATATAATAATTCAGATGTTTGGTGTTTATCATTTTTTTGCAAACCTGCAACAGGGATATCAAGACCTAATTCGTTTTGTAGCACATCAATAACCCCGTTCATATGTCCTTTACCACCATCTACTATTATTAAATCAGGTAATGGTAATCCTTCGTTTAAAACGCGAGAATATCGTCGTCTTACTACTTCTCTCATTGATTTGTAATCATCTGGACCTATAACCGTTTTGATTTTATACTTTCTATAATTTTTCTTGTCTGGTTTACCGTCGACAAATGTAACCATTGCTGACACTGGATCCACACCTTGAATATTAGAATTATCGAATGCTTCAATTCTAATTGGTGTTTGAATTCCCATTTGTGTTCCAAGTTCTTCAATAGCTTTAATTGTTCTGGACTCATCACGTGATATTAATTCAAATTTATTATTTAAGGATACTTTAGCGTTATGTGCAGCTAGGTCAACCATATCTTTTTTGGGACCTCGCGCGGGTTGAACGATTTTAGTGTCCACAACAGATTGAATCATTTCTTTATCCAAATTACGTGGTACATGAACTTCCTTAGGTAAAATATGTTGGTTTAAGCTATAAAATTGTCCAATAAATGTATAAAATTCTTCTTCTTCTGTTTGCTGTAATGGAATCATCGTTGTATCTCGCTTTATCATATTACCTTGTCGTATAAAGAAAACTTGGATACACATCCATCCTTTATCAACACTATAACCAAAGACATCACGAATCGTTTTATCTGATGACATAATTTTTTGTTTGTTAGTTAGATTTTGAATATGTTGAATTAAATCTCTATATTCTTTAGCTCGTTCAAAATCAAGTGATTCACTTGCAGTTAACATTCGCTCTTCTAAACTTTTTAAAATTGTTTTGTCTTCCCCATTCAGAAAATCAGTAATTTCCTTCGTCATTTGTGCGTATTTACTCAAATCAACGTCATATACACATGGTCCTAAACATTGTCCAATATGGTAATAAAGACATAATTTATCTGGCATCTTATCACATTTGCGATATGGATATATTCTGTCTAATAATTTTTTAGTTTCTTGAGCAGAATATGCATTCGGATACGGTCCGAAATATTTGCCAGTACCTTGTTTTACAGTTCTCGTCACTAGTAGTCTAGGATATTTTTCCTTCGTAATTTTAATAAATGGATAACTTTTATCATCTTTTAATAAAATGTTGTATCTAGGTTGATATTGTTTAATCAGATTCAATTCAAGTAAAAGTGACTCTGTTTCACTAGACGTGACAATAAACTCAAAGCGACGTATTTCACCAACCAGTCTCGTTGTTTTAGCATCATGAGCGCCCGTAAAATATGATCGCAATCGATTTCTTAGCTTTTTAGCTTTGCCAACATATATCACTTGATCATTACGATCTTTCATTAAATAGCAGCCTGGTTCCATAGGTACGACATTTAATTTATTTTTAATTCGTTGCTTATAGTCTTCCAAAAATATCCCCCCTTCTAATTTTAAAATGAATGATACTACAAAAGTGCTTCAAATTTATCACCACTAATTCTAGTTCATAGTCAACATCTTCGAGTATGACTTTTCATGCACATCATGTAATATTGAACATTGTTTTATCAAACCAACTGCTACATGTCTATTAGCATGCTTGATTATCATTTATCGTTCATAGATTTATTAATCCCACCATTCTCAAGTCGTAAACAATATGATGACTTATCATTCAACTTTTTATATTAAAAACACAAACAAAAACTGGAGCAATTCATTAAAGAAATGCCCCAGTCGTCATTGGTTGTAACTTATAAATGTTTATCTAAAACTTCAGCTAAGTTTTCTTTTGGTTGGAAACCAACAACTTTATCAACTGGTTGACCGTCTTTAAAGACGATTAATGTTGGAATACTCATCACTTCATATTTAGCTGCAGTTGATGGATTTTCATCAACATCTAATTTTAAAATGTCAGCTTTACCTTCATAGTCAGCTGCTAATTCTTCTAATACTGGAGCGATCATTTTACATGGACCACACCATGTTGCCCAAAAATCTACTAGTTGTACACCAGATTCTACTTTTGAATCAAAATCTGCATCTGTTACTTTTACGATTGCCATAAATGCCAATCCTCCTTAATTATTATTATGATGTTCAAATTATATCAGATAACATGCTTCATGTATTTCTATTTGCTCAATTTTTATGCTTATTTCAAATAACATGTTTGAAATGTATTCTTGTTGCTTTACATTATTTTAACTGCAGCTATTTAATTTATCAAATTATAATTTATTTTAGAGTTGCAACGGTAACGCCAAATCCACCTTCGCTTGGCATACCACCTCTAAAGTCACTAACACATTTATGCTTTTTCAAATGTTGTTGTACACCTTTTTGAAGTGCACCTGTACCTTTACCATGAATGATATAAACTTGTTCGTAATTACTTAAAACGGCTTGATCTAAATATTGATCTAGTTCAATTAAAGCATCCTCATAACGATAGCCTCGTAAGTCAAGTTCAGTTTTAATTGTTTGACGATTTTGACGTGTAACCATTTTCGTTGGCTTAACTTTTTCTTTTTGTTTTTTCTCTAAATCTTCAATAGGTAACTTCATTTTAATAATTCCCATTTGAACAATTGCTTCTTCATCATTGACAATTTCTAAAACTTCACCCTTTTGACCGTAAGATAATACTTTTACTTCATCACCAGCAACAATTTTATCGTATTTTTGTTTTTGTACATTTTGCTTTATAGATTTCGCTTCATAATGATCATCTAATCGTTTCTTCTTATCAATCAATTCATGTTCTTTAACATCTGCACCTTTTTGTTCACGCAATTGTCTTAAATCTTTAATAATATCGTCGGCTTCTTTTGTTGCAGCTTTAATCTTTTGATTTGCTTTTTCTTTCGCTTCCTCTATTAGAGACTTTTCATAATTTTGGAATTGTTGATACTGCTTAGATAAATCATCATGCACTTGCTCCGCTTCTTTTACAAGACAATCCAGTTCTAACCTCTGTGTCTCTACACGTTTGTAATTACGCTCTAATGATTCAATCATTTCATTTATTTCTTTTTCATCAGTACCAATCATCGTCTTAGCCTTATTAATAATATTCAAACTAAGACCTAACTTTTTAGAAATGTCAAAAGCATTTGAACGACCCGGTACACCCATTAATAACTTATACGTTGGACTCAAAGTATCTACATCAAATTCTACACTCGCATTCATAACGCCTTCTCGATTATAACTATATGCTTTAAGTTCAGGATAGTGCGTCGTTGCCATTACTAGAGAACCAATTTTTCTAACATGGTCTAAAATGCTCATTGCTAAAGCAGCACCTTCACTTGGATCTGTACCTGCACCTAATTCATCAAATAAAACTAAACTATGTTTGTCTGCATGCTTTAAAATCTCAACTATATTCGTCATATGAGATGAAAAAGTTGATAATGATTGTTCTATTGATTGTTCATCTCCGATATCGCAATATACATTTTTAAATACACTCAACTGACTACCATCAAGTGTTGGAATCAACAATCCTGATTGAGCCATAACAATAATTAAACCTAATGTTTTTAATGTTACTGTTTTGCCACCTGTATTCGGTCCTGTAATAATTACCGTTTCAATATCTTCCATAAATTCGATGGTATTAGCTACAACAGTCTCACGATTTAATAATGGATGGTATGCTTTAGGTAAATATACAGTACGTTCCTCTTTAAATATCGGCTTTGTTCCTTTAATACTTCTACTATATCTCGCTTTTGCGATTAAAAAATCTAACTGACCCATGACTTGTTCTGCCACAAGCAGTGCATCTTTGTCCGCAGCCACATAACCAGTTAGTTGCGTTAAAATGCGTTCTTTTTCAATTGCTTCATCATGACGTAATCGACTAATTTGATTATTCATTTCAACAACTGATGATGGCTCAATATACAATGTTTGTCCTGAAGCAGATTGATCATGTACAATCCCATTAAAATCTTGTCGATATTCAGCTTTGACAGGTATAACGTTTCTTTCATTCCTAACTGTTACAATAGCATCTGATAATTTTTTCTGATTTGCTTGACTTTTAACAATACGGTCCAAATTTTGTCTAATACGTTGATTCGTGCTAGAAATTTTACTTCTAATCCCTTGCAATTCATAACTCGCATTATCATATAAATCGTACGTATCACATGTTTCATTTATTTGTTGAAAAAGATCTGTTAACACAGGTAATTGATTCATCTTGTCATCTAATATTGGGTATTTAACACCTTCATCTTCTTCAACCAATTGATTATAAAATGTCTTAAATTGATTTTGTACTTGAATTAATCTTTTTATCAAGTTAAGCTCTGATACATTTAAAACGCCGCCAATATCAGCGCGATGAATGAATGCTGATACTTTAGATAAGCCACTCAAGCTTGGTAAACGATGCTTATTATAGATTTGAGCAATCTCATCCGTTTCTTCCATTTGAAAAACAACCGTTTCAAAATTAGTAGCTGGCATCATTTGATTGACCTTTTCCAAGCCTAAGTCACTAATTGTTTCATTGGCAACGAGTGATTTTATTTTTTCAAATTCTAAGACGTCTAATGTTTTTTGTCTCATAAAATCCCTCTATTTCTTAAGTTTTATATTATTTTCAATAAAGTCTTTAAAAGCTTCACGCGATAATGCGTTAATCACTCTATCTTTTGTTACAAATCCTTTTTGCGCAGTTGCTACGCCATAATTCATAAAATCTAAATGATTTGTATGATGCGCATCAGTGTTAATAGTTAATTTCACATTTGGATATTTACGAACGATATCAGCGTTCAGATCCAGTCGATGTGGATTGGCATTAATTTCTAATACTGTATTCGTTTCTTCAGCTAATGCCATTAATTGTTCAATATTCGGTTTATAACCATCTCTTCTACCTATAATACGCCCTGTTGGATGCGCTATATGTCGCACGTATGGATTGCGACATGCATTAGCTAATCGTTCCATAATTTGTTCTTCTGATTGGTTAAAGCTTTGATGAATAGCTCCAATTACATAATCAAGTTGTGCTAAAATTTCATCATCATAATCCAGTGAGCCATCAGGTAATATATCCATTTCTGTACCTGAATAAATATCAATTTCACTATATTCTTTATCTAAAGCTTTAATTTCTTCGTTTTGTCTTAAAAGTCTTTCTACTTGTAAGCCATTAGCAACACGTAAACTTTGTGAATGATCAGTAATTACCATGAATTTATAACCTTTTGCGATATTTGCTTCTACCATGTCTCGAATAGAAAACGCACCATCACTATACGTTGTATGCATATGAATATCTCCATTAATATCATCTAATGTAATGATATTACTTAGATCTTTATCAAATTCGCTACCATCTTCTCGCATAGCAGGTGGTATAAAATTCACATTAAAATGTTCATATATTTTGGCTTCACTATCATATTGAATTAATGTACCATCAGCTTGTTCAATTCCATATTCACTTACTTTTTCATCACGTGCTTTAGCAAGTTGTCGAATTCTTATATTATGTTCTTTTGACCCAGTAAAATGCTGCAATGTATGATAAAAAGCACTTGGCTCAATTAATCGAAAATCGACACCAATTGTTTCATCATCATACGCTAATTCTAATGAAACTTTTGTGTTCCCCACTGCAACTTCTTTTACTTTATTGGGAATATTTAATAATTGTTGCTGCACTGCTTTTGGGTTATCGGTACTTATTATGAAATCTAAATCTTTGCTCATTTCTTTAAAACGACGGAAGCTTCCTGCAGATGAATATTGATCGATATAATTTAATGTATCTATATAATCAATTATTTCTTGATTAAGTCTTCTCATTTGATCAATTGGATATCTATCTTTCTTAGCACCAAGTTGTTTCACAGCTTCTAATATGTTTTGTTCCGTTTTCTTAGCAAATCCGCTTAATTCACTAACTTTTCCATTTTCACAAGCAACTTGAAGTGAAGCTTTATCAACAATATTCAACTCTTTATATAGCTTAGCAATTTTCTTGCTTCCAAGTCCTTGAATTTTCAAAAGTGGAATAAGACCTTCTGGAACTTCTTCCTGTAATTGCTGTAAATACTGAGATTCACCGGTCTCACGGTAATCATTGATTACTTCTGCAACACCTTTACCAATGCCTTTTAACTCCGTTACATCAGATATTTCATCTAATGGTCGTTCATCTAATTCAAGACTTTGAGCTGCTTTTCGATACGCTGATATTTTAAAAGTATTTTCCCCTTTTAATTCCATATAAGTAGCAATTTGTTCTAATAGTTTGATAACATCTTTTTTTGTCATAATAACACTCCATAAAAAGAAGACCAGGACGTATCATTAATATATACCTTTGTCCTGACCTCTTATGATAATTTATAAATTAATGGTGAAAGCCGATAAATATGGGATGTGAAAAATCAATGAATGACTCACAATAGATATTTTAAGCTGATGTTGTAATGCTTCGTTAGGATATAATGCCAATAGATATAACGTAAAGTTTAAGACAATTATTGTCATAAACACACCAACTATCATTCCCATTGCACGACTGAAAATATGAATGTTTTGATACGCTATTATTTTATCAAAAGTTACGATAATTAGATATAAAATGAACTTACAAAACAATGTAATCATTAAAAAAGCTACAATCGCTTCAAATCGATTTTGTAGATGATTAAAATGAAACGCAAAAGTTGTATTAAATGCTGTTGTTTTAGGATATGGAATAAATACAATTAATCTTTCTACAATAGATTTGTAAAATTGACTGGCAATCCACAATGATACAATCGTTGCACTCAAATGTATCATAGATAACCAAAAACCTCGTCTGAATCCAACGATGACAAAATACACAAAGAAAATGATTATGATAAAATCAATGACCATTTATTGCTCACGCTGCTGCAATTTGTGAATTTGTTGTTTCAAACGACGATTTTCTTCTTCTAATAGTACTTTTTCATGCATAATATTCACAGCAGTTAGTATTGCTTTTCTTGAAGTATCTAAACCTGCTGCTTTATACCCTAATTCTTTTATTTTATCATCAACTAAATGTGCTACATATCGTATGTGCTCTGGGTTATCTTCCCCAACAATTGTAAAAAGCTGATCATTAATTGATACATTTACCTTGTTTTTAAACTGTGCCATTTATAATTTCTCCTGATCCTTTTTTTAAAATCTAAATTCACGTTATAAAATATGACTGGATAGTTTGTCTGAATTTGATACTAATATTGTTATATTGCAATTATGATAAAACAACAACACAATCTCTATAGATGACTTAATGTTCTTTTTATAATGAAATGAAATAATGTAAAGAATTTTCTATTCAATACTTTATCATGTTTAAATTGTGTCACTATAACATTTTCATAAACATTATACATGACCACTATGTATTTTGTAAGTATCCGCAATTAATTCTTTACAACATATATAAATGTTTCTGACGTTATTATCATTTATGATATGATTATTTTTGCTAATGATAATGAAATTATATGAAAGGATTTACACAAATGGCGAATATCGTTTTTAAATTGTCGGATAAAGACATAACGACATTAATGTCACGCATTTCTTTTGATACTGAGAATTTACCTCAAGGTATGAAAGCACGTGCAAAGTATCAAAATACAACTGTAAATATTTACCAATCAGGTAAAGTCATGTTTCAAGGTAATCATGCAGAAGCTGTGTCTGAAGAACTTCTACCGCAGCTTTCTCAATTGAATACTAATAAAACTAAAAAGAAAAATATGGCTAATTCTTTTCTTGAACAAACTTTAATGTATGATCAATTTAACTGTATTGGTAGTGATGAAGCTGGAAGTGGCGATTACTTTGGTCCATTGACTGTATGTGCTGCTTTCGTTACCAAAGAGCATGTTCCTATTTTAAAAACTTTGGGTGTAGATGATTCAAAAAAATTAACCGATACCAAAATTGTAGAGCTTGCTGAACAATTGGTTACTTTCATCCCACATTCACTTTTAACACTACACAATGAAAAATATAATATTCAGCAAGCAAAAGGCTGGACTCAAGTAAAAATGAAAGCTGTTCTTCATAATGAAGCCATCAAAAATGTACTTGAAAAAATTGATTCGTCTCAATTAGACTATATCGTCATTGATCAGTTCGCAAAACGCGAAGTGTATAGCCATTACGCATTATCCGATATACCACTTCCAAAGAAAACAAAATTTGAAACAAAAGGAGAATCGAAGTCATTAGCCATTGCAGTGGCAAGCATAATTTCTAGATACGCATTTGTTACGTATATGGATCAAATATCAAAAAATATTAATATGACAATTCCTAAAGGTGCCGGTGCTAAAGTCGATGTAATCGCCGCCAAAATTATAAAAAAATACGGTATTTCACGTTTAGATACCATTTCAAAAAAGCATTTTAAAAATCGTGAAAAAGCCCAAAAAATTTTAAAGCCTCTTTGATTTTTAATCATTAGAGGCTTTTATGCAGTTGTGCGAAGCATCAACTGTATTCCGCTGTGCCTCTTTGATTTATAATCAAGATAAATTGGATCCTAATAGGAAATCCTATTAGGTAAGTCATACTAATTTGCTTTGCTCATAAGTATGACTTTATATGCAGTTGTGCGAAGCATCAACTGTATTCCACTGTGCCTCTTTGATTTATAAATGAAATGGAACCTAATAGGTGAATCCAAAAATAAAACCCCATGTTAAGGATATCAATCTACTTCAGATATCCTTATACATGGGGTTTAAATCATTATCTAATAACAGCACCTTGTTCAATTAATGCTGCTTCAATTTCCGCTTGTACTTTTGAAACACGTTCATCTGTCAATGTTTCTTCTGTGTCTAAATAATTTAATCGTATTGCAATTGATTTTTTACCTTTTTCTAAATGTTCACCCTGATATACATCAAAGACAAGTGTGTCTTTTAATATATTGCCACCGTGTGCATGAATCGTTGATAATAAATCAGCTGCTGGAATATTTTGATCTACTTCTAATGCAATGTCACGAGACATGCCTGGGAATCTCGGAATTGGCTGGTAATTAATGTAACCTACCGACACAGCCATTAATGCATCAAAATTCAACTCAAAAACATACGTACGTTTTAAATCATTATCAGCTGCTAATGTTGGATGTAATTCACCAATAAAACCAACAACTTTATTCTCTAATAAGATTTCAGCTGTACGACCTGGATGTAATCCATCAATATCAGCACGACGATAACTAAATTCAAGGTTTAACTTTTCAGATACTCTATCCACGACACCTTTTGCTAAATAGAAATCAACCGTTTCTTTCTTACCTTGCCATTGATTGACTACATAATCTCCAGTTAAAATACCACTTAAATATTCAACTTGATCTGGTAGTTCACCTTCACCATTAGCAAAGAAGACATTGCCGATTTCAAATAATTTTACATCTTTATTTTTGCGTGCCACATTATATGATGCCGCTTCGATTAAATGTGGTAATAAACTTTGACGTAATGACGCATGCGCTTCACTCATTGGCATCAATAAATCAATTGTTTGACGCTGTTGCATCGCAAATGCAGTAGCATCTTCTTTAGAAACTAACGAATACGTAATAGCTTGGTCTAATCCAGCACCTTCTAACACTTCTTTAACCATTCTAGTTTTATATTGGCGATCAGTTAGCTGACCACTAGTAACTTTTTCGAAGACAGGTAACGTTGATGGAATATCGTCGTAACCATATATACGTGCAACTTCTTCAATTAAATCTTCTTTAATTGTAATATCTTTACGACGTGATGGTACTTGCACTGTAATAACATCATCATTTATTTCTGTATCAAACCCTAGTTGATTAAAAATAGTAACAATATCATTTTGTGACAAATCAAATCCAATAGTGCGATTAATTTTATCAGCAGTGATGTCGATTGGTGTAATAAATGCACCAAGTTCTCCTGAAGATACTCTATCTTTTAGCACTTTTCCGTTTGCATAAGTTTGTAATAAATAACATGCACGGTCGACTGCTTCATCTACAAATTCAGTAGCTATTCCTTTTTCAAAACGACTAGATGATTCACTGCGTAAATTTAAACGTCTTGATGTATGACGAATGGAAACTGAATCAAAAATAGCACCTTCAATAACTATATTTGATGTATGTTCTTTAACTTCTGAAAAATCGCCACCCATAACACCAGCTAATGCAATTGGAGTTTGTCCATTAGTAATGACAATATCGCTCGTTAATAATTCACGTTCTGTATCATCTAATGTTGTCATTTTTTCGCCTTCATTAGCTTGACGAACAACAATTTGTTGTGAACCAATCGCATCTTGATCAAACATATGCAATGGTTGACCGTATTCTAATAGCACATAATTTGAAATGTCGACAACGTTATTAATAGGGCGTATACCTGCTTTTATTAAGCGTGCTTGCATCCAAATTGGTGAGGGTTCAATTGTCACGTCGTGAACAACACGTGCACTATAATATGGTACTTTATCTTCATTTTCAATTGTCACGGTTAGTTCATCATTTGCAGATAACTCAAGCTCATTTGATGTTGTCTCTGGCTTAGTCATTTTTGTATTATATAATGCTGCAACTTCATAAGCAGTACCTATCATACTTAAAGCATCAGCACGATTCGGCGTTAAATCAAATTCCATTACTTGATCATCTAAATATAAAGCTTGTAAGGCATCTGTTCCTGGAACTTGGGATTCACTAAATACATAAATGCCTGATTCAAAACTTTTCGGTATATAATTACTTGAAATACCAATTTCTTGTAACGAACAAATCATACCTTCTGAACGTTCACCGCGTAATTTGGCACGCTTAATTTTAATACCACCAGGCAATCTTCCACCTACTTTAGCAACAATGACATATTGTCCTGCATCAACGTTCGGTGCACCACATACTATTTGTACAGGTTCGTCTTCTCCAATATCAACTTGGCAAACATTTAATTTATCAGCATCAGGATGTTTCTCTTTTGACTTAACGAAACCGACAACTAAATTTTTGATATCTTTTGTGTAGTCAATTAAATCATCCACTTCAATACCAGTGCGCGTAATACGTTCTGCCAAATTACTTACAGAATCATCGTTTGTTACATATTCTTTCAACCATTCATTTGATATCAACATTACATGTCACCTCTATCTTCTACCGCTTTAAATTGATCTAAAAATCTCACATCATTAGTATAGAAATGACGAATATCTTCTATACCATATTTCAACATTGCAATACGGTCTGGTCCCATACCAAATGCAAATCCAGAGTACTCTGAAGAATCAAAACCAGCCATTTCTAATACATTAGGATGTACCATTCCAGCACCTAAAATTTCAATCCATCCTGTGTGTTTACAAACATTACAACCTTTTCCTTTACATTTAAAACATGACACATCAACTTCTACAGAAGGTTCAGTGAATGGGAAGTAACTTGGACGTAAACGAATTTCACGATCAGCACCAAATAATTTCTTAGCTAACAATTCTAAAGTACCTTTCAAATCACTCATTTTAACGTTTTTATCAACAACTAATCCTTCAATTTGTGTAAATTGATGACTATGTGTCGCATCATCAGAGTCACGACGATACACTTTACCAGGGCAAATAATTTTAACTGGACCTTGACCATGACGTGATTCCATCGTACGTGCTTGCACTGGTGATGTATGCGTACGTAATAAAATTTCATCCGTAATATAGAAACTATCTTGCATATCACGTGCAGGGTGTGATTTAGGTAAATTCAGCATTTCGAAGTTATAATGATCTTGTTCAACTTCATATCCATTCACAATTTCATAACCTAAACCTAAGAATAAGTCTTCAATTTCTTCTATTGTTCGTGTTAATGGATGCTTTGAACCGATTTCAATGTGACGACCTGGTAATGATACATCAATTGTTTCTTCAGCCAATTGCTTATTTAATTTTTCTTTAACTAACATCTGTTGTCTTTCATCTAATTCATTTTGAATTGTTTGACGCAATTCATTCACTTTTTGACCAAACGCAGGTTTCTCTTCATTCGGCAAATCCTTCATCAATTTCATTAGTCCGCTAACTGACCCTTTTTTACCTAAGTATTTCACTTTAACTTCTTGCAGTGCACGTTCATCATTTGCTTCATTAATATCTACAAGCGCTTGTTGTTTTAACTCTGACATTGTTTGTTGTTCAGACATATGTCACTGACCTCCCTATTCGAACTATTCATTTTCTATTTATCATATTTGTTGTTTAACTAAAAAATGACTTTCATCCTCTTAAAAAATAAGGGACGAAAGTCATTTCCGTGGTACCACCCAAATTTATGCCTAAGCATACACTTGTTTAATATTGATAACGGATTGTCTTTCCGACTTAAATCTCTTTAAGTAACCAAAAAGGTGAAAAGACTTTAAATAATTGGAATAACTTGCAGTCACGATTATTCTCCCTAAAACAATTATTTATATAAATGTCCATGCCTTTTTATTGGTTTATATTCAATTGTGTATGCAATCACGTAGAAATGTTCTGTTAAACAATTAATTATAATTATATCGGAAAACTTTCAACACGGTCAACCTTTCAAATGATAAATTAAAATACTACCTGCAATCGCTACATTTAAACTTTCAGCTTTACCATAAATAGGTATGATTAAATTTTGTGTAGTATGTGCTAATAATTCAGGATTAACACCTTCTCCCTCATTACCTAATAGTAGTGCAAAAGAATCACTTGAAGTAACTTCTTTATATGTCACTGCGTTTTCAAGTGCTGTACCATAAACAGGACCAATAAATTGAGTAATGAACGTATCGAGATCTTGTGTCATAACTGGCAAATGGAAAACACTACCTTGACTCGCTCGCAACACTTTATCTTGATAAGGATCTGTCGTACCCTTCTCCATTATTACAGCATCCATTCCAGCAGCATCCGCAGTTCTAATTAATGTGCCTAAATTTCCAGGATCTTGAACACGATCGATAAGCAATACTTGTTGTGCTTTAGAAATATCATATTGTGGCTTCTCAATGATGGCGAAAAACCCTTGTGGTGTCACTGTACCTGATAAAGATTCAGCAACTTTCATGTTTATTTCAAAAACTTCTTGCGCGTATGCGATAATTTGCTGATCTAATCTTGCCGGTTCAATTGCAAATAATTGTGTAATTACAATCCCACTTTGATAAGCTTCTTCAATTAAATGCACACCTTCAATTAAAGCTAATCCAGTTTTATCCCTCTCACGTTTCTTTTTTAGCTTGTTCGCTTGTTTAATTCTATTATTTTGTGCAGAAGTAATTTGTTCCATAGATAGCTCCTCGCTTTATTTTTAAAAATAAAAATATTAATCATTAATAAGATGAAAACATTTGATTGTATAGTTAATATTAATTAATCGATTTTATCACTCATATTATTTCAAATTGTATAAATTTCTTTTATCTATACTACTACTATAAATCATACGCCCCAAAATATCATTATTAATTCTTTTCTTCTTCAAAATAAATCAAAATCATATATTTGATGATTATTTTCAAAGCACATTCAAATCAAACTACGTTTTAGCAATTTGTTGTTAGCATGTTTGTGTTCATTAAAAAAACGACCATCATCGGTATCATGTATGGTCGTTACAAAAGTTAACAATACCAATTGTCATAACAAGTACTGCAACCTCTTTAAATTCAATTATTTCATGTAACTATAGCCTATATCATATGTAATTACTTTGTTATTGATAATCGGGCTACTTTCATCTTCATTTTTACTTCATCAAAATCTTCTTGTTCTAAAGTTTGTGTAACAAACATGCCATCAAAACCTTCTAATGTTTCAATCCCATGTCTCGTGTAAAATCGTTCTATAATATCTTTTGCTGTTCCTTTTGTTAACGTCAGCCTATTTTCTGCCATAAATTTCATAATTATCCTCTTTTCTTTTTAACTTACCTTAATTATTTTTGCGACAACAACAATTCTTTTCGTTGTTTCACTATATGCATCTTCGCACGTTGATAAAGTCATTATTTTATCTTTTACCGTTACATTAACATCTGAATTAATCACAGATTTACGTTTTGTCTCATCTAAAAATTGTTGATAATCTTGATCATTTTCAAAATCTGTACGTATGTAATTATCTTTAGTAGTAGTTTTATATGCACTAAATACTTGCAATTGATATTTACCATATTTATTGTCAAATTCAATTATCTTGTGTTTTTCATAAAACGATTGCTTTAAATAATCTTCTAACACATCAAACATCGTATTATCACCGACATGGTGCCCGTATAAAATAGTATTATGATTTAAATTCTTCAATTCATTTCTAAAATCCATAAAAATACTACCTTTACGTCGATGTTCTCGCTCAAAATCTAAATTTAAATAATCGTGATTTGTCTTACCTTGTAGTACTGGATAATTTAATGATGTTCCTGATAATTTTATCCAACCAACAATGTCTTTATTTATTTTTTCAAGTGATTCAAATTGTGGTCTCACATGTGCTTGATGTTTGCTCATCAGCATTTGAAATTTTTGTTGTAATTTCTCATAATTTGCGCGTTCTTGCTTGTCTTCAATATATGTTTGAACAATTTTGTAACCAAAAATGATAATAATTATAACCAATAAAATTTGTACAATAGTTAAAAATCGCTTCATTCTCATAAAAATCCTCTTTTATTAACGACGTTTCTTCAGTCATCACTAAACCAGTTGTTGTACCGTTTTAGATTCGATTTCGTTGACTTTGACAAATTAAGTAAATTAGCATTGGACCACCGACAATCATCAAAATAGCATTGGCTGGAATTTCTAAAGGAGGCTGTATCACTCGTCCTAATAAATCAGCCACTAACAATAGCCATGCACCAATAACTGTAGAAAACGGAATAAGTACTCTGTAATTGCCCCCAACTAGCTTTCTAACCACATGTGGCACAATAATACCTAAAAAGGCTAGTTGTCCAACAATCGCAACAGTTGCACTTGCTAAAAATACTGCTAATAAACCAGTTAACCATCTGTAACGATCAATATTAAAACCGATACTTCGCGCTTGTACGTCATCTAAATTTAGTAAATTCAATTTAGGGGACAATAGTAATGTTAATATTAATCCCAATAATGCTGATACTGCTAATATGTATACGTCGCTCCATATTTTCATTGTTAAGCCTTGAGGAATTTTCATTAAAGGGTTTTGAGTTAAAATTTCTAAAACACCATTTAATAATACGAATAACGCAACGCCTACTAATATCATACTTACAGCATTGAATCTAAATTTAGAATGCAACAATATAATTATTAAAAATGGTATTAAACCTCCAATAAAACTTAATAATGGTAAGTAAAAGTACAATTGTGGAATAAACAACATACAAAGTGCTCTCATTATAAGTGCACCTGATGAAACGCCAATGATATTCGCCTCTGCCAAAGGATTTTGTAGTGCTGCTTGTAATAATGCTCCAGAAACTGCTAACATTGCGCCAACCATCAATGCAATTAATATACGTGGCAATCGCAAATCAATGATTGAATCCACTGCTTCATTGCTACCAGTTGTAAATTTTGTAATTAGGTCATTAAATGACAATTTAATTGTACCGGTTACAAACGAAATATAAGCCGTTGCGATTAAAATGACTAACAAACATAAAAATAGTAGTCTCTTTTTATTTTTTATCATCATATCAACTCGCTATTTTTTATCCTTATAAAATAAATCATACAATTGAGTCATTGCCTTATCAGCATCAACATTTGCTGTAATACCGAATGGCACTTCCTCTAAGTCATAAACATGATTATTTTTCACAGCTTTAAAATGTTTCCAAATATCATTTTGTTTAAATTCTTTTTGAAACATTTTCTTAACTTCTTCAGGCATTCCGTGTGGTAATCTTAAAATAATATCTGGATTGATATTCAATAAATTTTCAGTATTAGACGAAATATATTGACGATCTTTCACTTTAATAACATTTTCTCCACCTGCTATTTTAACTAAATCACCAATATATGATTTATCAGTTGCTACTAAATAGCTACCAGGTACACCCATTAATATTAATACTTTGGGATGTTTCTTTTGTTTAGCTGCTTTATTTTCAATTTTTTGCTTTACAGAATTTAAATGGTCATTTAATTCTTTTGCTTGTGCTTTACGATTAAATTGATCACCTAATTGTGTAATCGACTTTTGCATCCCTTTTAAACTATCAAAATCATAAAAGTAGCCTTTCATATTTAATTGTTTGTAAAATGGTTGCATTTCATCTTTAATCGTTGACACACTCAAAACATGTGTTGGTTTTAACTTTTTAACAGCTTCAACATTCGGCTCCATTGGTTGACCAATTTCCGGTACATCTTTATAACGATTAGGCAATGTCTTATATGACGTGGGTTTGCCGACAATTGGTAAATCCAATTTGTCCAATGTCATTGTCAATGCAACAGTTGTTGGTACGATTCTGAATTCGCCGGATTTAGTTGATTCTTGAGAACTGGAAGATTGACAGCTGGTTAAGATAACGACGCTTATCACTAAAATGGTTAAATACTTTATGATTCTCAAACTTGGTTACCTCTCTTTCTGCTGTATAAATGTGCCGAAATAAGTAAAATGGTTGCTAACACAATGCCAGCTGCAAATAACATATATTGCTTTTTATGATTTGGTTCATCAAGTTCTTTAATATCACTAGATAATTGACTACTATTCTTGCTATCATCATCTCTATTAAAAGCTGGTAACGCTTTTTCTTTTTCAACTACTTTTTTCTTTTCCTTTTTTGATTTTTCATCTTTATGTTTCGGTTGCTCTTTGTGATTATTTTCAACCTTTTTTACTGTTGGAGGGCTATTTTCAACTTTTAATGTACCTGATGCTTTAGGTCGCTCATTTTCAATCTTTTTATTACTGTCTTGTTGCACTTTATCTTTTTGTACAGGAATATCATTTAATCCTTTTTCAGTAAAAAGGCTAGTACGTCTTTCCTTAATGTCTGATTTTTGACTATCTTTTTTGTCATCAATATCTTTTTTAAGCTGATCTTGATTATTTTCTTGATTTTGATGTTTTGAAGGCACTTCTTTTGCATCATCATGTTGTACTTTTTTCTCTTTAAAATGAATAGAATACACCATTTCTTTGTTATCTAGATCTTTCTTTTCAGCCAACGTTTTAACATGCATATTGATTTTATCCATATGCTGTTCAATTAAAATTCTTACTATTGTGTCATCCTTTTCATCTTTTATAAAAAAAGGAAATTCTTCATTTTTGTCATTTTGAAAAACAAGTTGTTCTTTATCAATTTGACCTTTTAGCTTTACTTGTAAGTAAATTTTACCAGTCATATCTGAAATCAATTGCGCCTTTTCATCAACTAGTTGTTGTTCCTCAGTTACATTTTTATTTTCTTGATTAAAAATTAGTAACTCTAACGCTTTATTCTCTTTTATCTTTTCATTAAAAATTGATGAAGTTAATTCTGTTTTATCTTTTGCTTCAGGTTGATTAAATTTGGCTGATGGATATTTTATCTCATCAGCCAACACGCTACCAATCATTGTTGTATATGTAAGTATACCTAAGCTAATAATAGCTATAATAGATTTTGTAGCAATTTGTTTAACATTTCTCATTATTCCACATTGCCTTTAGATTTTTTTCTAACAAACAATGTGATTGCGATTAATAATGCTAAGGATGCAACTGGTATTGCATATATATATGCAGGTGTACCAGCATTTGTTTGTGGATTTTCTACTTTGTCTTTATTCGAACTGTTAGATTCACTTTGACCAGTAGTCGCTCCATCAGATCCTTTGTCACTACCTGAAGCAGAATTTTTATCATCTTTACCTGGTGCATTAGCACCTGCTACATCAGTTGGTCCATTAAATTTATATGTAATATTGTAATGATGGTCATATTTGAATGGCTTACCATTTACTTTTTCATCGATATAAACGTCAATTTTTCCATCTATTTTACCGTTCAACTTACTTACTTCAAATTCAGAAGTTCGTTCATCTTTGGCAGTATTTTTACTAATAATTTTTTCTTTATGCCCTTCTATACTCATTCCTGTAATCCAATGACTGTGGTTTACAGTTATTTGAACATACAATTTACCATTTTTCTTAATGTACTTTGCCGGTTTATTAAAATAGTCATTAGCAATCGACGTGTCATTGGTATTGTATTTGTAAACCTCATAATTCAAAGTGCCGCTATCCGCGGCATTTGCAGAATTACTGAATGTCGCGATGATGATAATTAATGCTAAAATCGTTGTATTAAAAACTTTTAAAATATTTTTCAAAACATAATCCTCCTTTTTATGATTGCTTTTAAGTCTTTACTGAAATCATAAATAATAATGATTATCATTGTCAATATTTATTTTATAATCAATTTATTATTGTTATACGAAAATAGATGTGCTAGTATAATTGATAACCATTATCAATTGCAATGGTTAATCATCTCATATAACAACACATAATTTGTATCCTTAGGAGGAAAACAACATGACAAAACATTATTTAAACAGTAAGTATCAATCAGAACAACGTTCATCAGCTATGAAAAAGATTACAATGGGTACAGCATCTATCATTTTAGGTTCCCTTGTATACATAGGCGCAGACAGCCAACAAGTAAATGCGGCAACAGAAGCTACGAACGCAACTAATAATCAAAACGCACAAGTTTCTCAAGCAACATCACAACCAATTAATTTCCAAGTGCAAAAAGATGGCTCTTCAGAGAAGTCACACATGGATGACTATATGCAACACCCTGGTAAAGTAATTAAACAAAATAATAAATATTATTTCCAAGCTGTATTAAACAACGCATCATTCTGGAAAGAATACAAATTTTACAATGCAAACAATCAAGAATTAGCAACAACTGTTGTTAACGATGATAAAAAAGCTGACACTAGAACAATCAATGTTGCTGTTGAACCTGGGTATAAGAGTTTAACTACTAAAGTACATATTGTCGTGCCACAAATTAATTACAATCATAGATATACTACGCATTTAGAATTTGAAAAAGCAATTCCTACATTAGCTGACGCAGCAAAACCAAACAATGTTAAACCGGTTCAACCAAAACCTGCTCAACCTAAAACACCTACTGAGCAAACTAAACCAGTTCAACCTAAAGTTGAAAAAGTTAAACCTACTGTAACTACAACAAGCAAAGTTGAAGACAATCACTCTACTAAAGTTGTAAGTACTGATACAACAAAAGATCAAACTAAAACACAAACTGCTCATACAGTTAAAACAGCACAAACAGCTCAAGAACAAAATAAAGTTCAAACACCTGTTAAAGATGTTGCAACAGCGAAATCTGAAAGCAACAATCAAGCTGTAAGTGACAATAAATCACAACAAACTAACAAAGTTACAAAACAAAACGAAGTTCATAAACAAGGACCTTCAAAAGATTCTAAAGCTAAAGAATTACCTAAAACTGGTTTAACTTCAGTTGATAACTTTATTAGCACAGTTGCCTTCGCAACACTTGCCCTTTTAGGTTCATTATCTTTGTTACTTTTCAAAAGAAAAGAATCTAAATAAATCATCGTCACACTCATAACTTAATATATTTTTTATTTTAAATTTTATTTAACCTATGTCATAGATATTCCATATTCTATAACATAGGTTTTTTTTATAAAATAACGTTGCAATTAACTACCATTTCAATGTACAATACAAGTAATCAATTGATAATGATTATCAGTTGATAATATACAATTAGGAGTTGTTTCTACAACATGAACAAACAGCAAAAAGAATTTAAATCATTTTATTCAATTAGAAAGTCATCAATAGGCGTTGCATCTGTAGCGATTAGTACACTTTTATTATTAATGTCAAATGGCGAAGCACAAGCAGCTGAAGAAACAGGTGGTACAAATACAGAAGCACAACCAAAAACTGAAGCAGTTGCAAGTCCATCAACAACAACTGAAAAAGCTCCAGAAGCTAAACCAGTAGCCAATGCTGTCTCAGTATCTAATAAAGAAGTTGAGGCCCCTACTTCTGAAACAAAAGAAGCTAAAGAAGTTAAAGCCCCTAAGGAAACAAAAGAAGTTAAACCAGCAGCAAAAGCCGATAACAATACATATCCTATTTTGAATCAGGAACTAAGAGAAGCGATTAAAAACCCTGCAATAAAAGATAAAGATCATAGCGCACCAAACTCTCGTCCAATTGATTTTGAAATGAAAAAAGAAAACGGTGAGCAACAATTTTATCATTATGCAAGCTCTGTTAAACCAGCTAGAGTTATTTTCACTGATTCAAAACCAGAAATAGAATTAGGTTTACAATCAGGTCAATTTTGGAGAAAATTTGAAGTTTATGAAGGTGACAAAAAGTTACCAATTAAATTAGTATCATACGATACTGTTAAAGATTATGCTTACATTCGCTTCTCTGTTTCAAATGGAACAAAAGCCGTTAAAATTGTAAGTTCAACTCACTTCAATAACAAAGAAGAAAAATACGATTACACATTAATGGAATTCGCACAACCAATTTATAACAGTGCAGATAAATTCAAAACTGAAGAAGATTATAAAGCTGAAAAATTATTAGCGCCATATAAAAAAGCGAAAACACTAGAAAGACAAGTTTATGAATTAAATAAAATTCAAGATAAACTTCCTGAAAAATTGAAAGCTGAATACAAGAAGAAATTAGAAGAGACGAAAAAAGCTTTAGATGAACAAGTGAAATCCGCAATAACTGAATTCCAAAATGTACAACCAACAAATGAAAAAATGACTGATTTACAAGATACAAAATATGTTGTTTATGAAAGTGTTGAGAATAACGAATCTATGATGGATACTTTTGTTAAACACCCTATTAAAACAGGTATGCTTAACGGCAAAAAATATATGGTAATGGAAACTACTAATGACGATTACTGGAAAGATTTCATGGTTGAAGGTCAACGTGTTAGAACAATTAGCAAAGATGCTAAAAATAACACTAGAACGATTATTTTCCCATATGTTGAAGGTAAAACTCTATATGATGCAATCGTTAAAGTTCATGTAAAAACTATTGATTATGATGGACAATACCATGTAAGAATCGTTGATAAAGAAGCATTTACAAAAGCCAATGCCGATAAATCTAACAAAAAAGAACAACAAGATAACTCAGCTAAGAAGGAAACTACTCCAGCTAAGCCTAGCAAACCAACACCATCACCTGTTGAAAAAGAATCACAAAAACAAGACAGCCAAAAAGATGACAATACACAATCACCAAGTGTTGAAAAAGAAAATGACTCATCTAGTGAGTCAGGTAAAGACAAAACGCCTGCTACAAAACCAGCTAAAGCTGAAGTAGAATCAAGTAGTACAACTCCAACCAAGGTAGTATCTACGACTCAAAATGTTGCAAAACCAACAACTGCTTCATCAGAAACAACAAAAGATGTTGTTCAAACTTCAGCAGGTTCTAGCGAAGCAAAAGATAGTGCTCCATTACAAAAAGCAAACATTAAAAACACAAATGATGGACACACTCAAAGCCAAAACAATAAAAATACACAAGAAAATAAAGCAAAATCATTACCACAAACTGGTGAAGAATCAAATAAAGATATGACATTACCATTAATGGTATTATTAGCTTTAAGTAGCATCGTTGCATTCGTATTACCTAGAAAACGTAAAAACTAATTAATCGTCTTTATATTTAATTATTAAATTAACAAATTTTAATTGGTGGATGAGGTAGCCTGTTACCTCGTCCGCCAATTATTTTTTGCAATATAAAAAGTCCCACTTAAAACAATCATTTTAAGCGGGACTTTTTATATTGAGTAACTAAAATTATTTAGCTGCTACTTCTTCGCCATTGTAAGAACCACAGTTTTTACATACACGGTGTGATAATTTGTATTCGCCACAGTTTGGGCATTCAGTCATACCTGGTACTGAAATTTTGAAATGCGTACGACGTTTGTTTTTTCTAGTTTTAGAAGTTCTTCTTTTTGGTACTGCCATGATATATCCTCCTTAGATTATAAACGAAAAATACTAAATGTTAGTTTAATTAACAACATTATATCATTAATTAAACTACTTATTGCTCTTTATCATATAATTGTTGTAATTTTTGAAGCCTTGGATCAACTTGTCGTGATTCTGAATCATCTTGTTCTTGCTGTTTAGCAAGCTCATCTAATTGATCCTCATCGATTACTTCCCAACCATTACCTACTGTCAACATTTGGTCACTTTGCTCTGAATAAGCTCTCATTGGTTTCTCAATAATAACTATATCCTCGACAATATCATGAAGATTAACCATACCATCTTTAATAATGTGATAGTGTTCATCTACATCATCTTGATCATCGTTATACTGATTGTACCCTTCTAAATCAAATACTTCTGTAGTAGTTACATCTAGTGGGACTTTAACTGGTACAAGAGTACGTGCACAAGGCATTGTATACGTACCAGTAATGTGAATATCCGCAACGACTTCTGTTGACTTAATGGTTAACTGACCTTGGATTGTAATTGGAGATAAATCAATTAAATCTAATGATTCTTTTAAATTGTCAAAACTCACCGTTTGATCAAATTCAAATGGCTTACCTTGATATTTCCTTAATTGCGTAATTGACCATTTCATATGGCTTCACCTCTAACAAGCACAAAATTTATTTTAACTTTCTAAGAACAAGTTGTCAAGATTTTTTCTTAACATATCATGTTCTGTTACAATATTAATAATGAATACCGAAAGGACGAATTGCAAATGAAAAGCGTTGGCTTAATCACAGAATATAATCCCTTTCATAATGGGCATCAATATCATATTAATCAATCTAAAAAACTTACAAATGCTGACATTACTATTGCAATAATGAGTGGTAACTTTGTCATGCGTGGCGAACCAGCAATCTATAATAAGTTTACTCGTGCAAAAATGGCATTATCAACAGCTGATTTAGTTATCGAACTACCAGCAACTGCCAGTTTATCATCTGGCGATCATTTTGCCGAACTAGCAGTTAAAGTCGCAGATTATATGAGTGTCGATACAATTGCATTTGGTAGTGAAAATAATGATATCAAAACATTAAAGCAATTAGCTCACAGCATTAATGAAATTGAACAATCCGAATCCTTTTCACAAAAAGTAAAAGAAGGTAAAAGCTACCCTCGTATCATTAGCGAATTATTAGAGCATCATGAAGCACTAGCAAGTCCTAACAACATACTTGGTATTAGTTATCTGAAAGCAATTGCTAAACATGCTAAAAACATCAATGCAATTTCTATTAAACGAGAAAATGCTCAACATCATGATTCATTAATTCAACACCATCAGTTTGCAAGTGGTACATCTATTAGAACATCAATCATTAGTCAAGATGATCATTGGCATCATGTGGTACCTAAAGATATTCAACACCTGTACGTAACACCTCATATAACATTAAATCAAATATTTCCATATTTGAAATATCAAATCATTGCTATGACTACAGAGTCATTAAAGAATATTTATACTGTTACTGAAGGTTTTGAAAATCGTTTAAAATCTAACATTAATGAAGCAACTGATTTTCATCATTTTGTAAAATCACTAAAAACAAAGCGTTATACATATACGCATATCCAAAGACTGTTAATGAATGTATTATTAAACATTAAACCTACAGATGTTACGAGAAACATTCACGCAGTTAAAGTATTAGCGATGAACGACCGTGGCAGACAATATTTAAAGCATTTAAAAACAGCGTTCCCAGAAAGACAATATATAACCAATATTAACAAAAGCAATGCACATTACTTCACAAATGAAATCAAAGCAACACACATATACAATGCAATAAGCGGGCAACAACAAACAGATTTCAACACGCCTGTCATACAGCAATATCGTTAACAAATGAAAACAGTATTTTAGGATTGTAAACCATGATAAACCTAAAATACTGTTATTTTTATTACTTAAATTTCTTCTTCAATGCCTTTTCAACATAAGGTGGAACGAATTCAGAAATATCTGCTCGATAAGCTGCAACTTCTTTAACAATACTTGAACTTATAAATGAATAATTAGTACTAGACATCATATATAACGTTTCAATTTCATTGTTCAACTTTTTATTCATTGAAGTTAAGCGTAATTCATATTCAAAATCACTGACTGCTCTTAAACCACGTATGATTGTTTTAGCTCCTACTTGTTCACAATAATCGACTAGTAAACCACTAAATTGATGAACCTTGACATTAGGTAAATGTTTAACAGATTGTTCAATTAAATCCATACGCTCTTCTAAACTAAACGTACCTTCTTTTTTACTATTTTTAAGAACACAGACATGAATTTCATCAAATCTATCTGTACTTCTCTCAATAATGTCTAAATGACCATAAGTAATGGGGTCAAAACTACCCGGAATGACCGCTATTGTATGTTCCATGCTATTCTCCCTTTTCTAATAACAATGTGTCTGTCAACCCATAATGGTAACGTTTAATCATATTAAACGGTTGATAGTCTATTTCTTCATGATTGCTAAATTCACAAACGATGATACCATTTTCTTTCAATAAATTAAACTCTGAAATTAGTTTTAAAGCTTTATCAATGAGACCTTTATTATAAGGTGGATCTAAGAAAATGACATCAAATTGAATATCACGTTTTGACAATGCTTTTAAAGCTCTATCTGCATTATTTTTATAAACTTCAGATTGTGCCTCTAAATCCAAATTCGAAAGATTTGATTTAATAACTTTTACAGCTTTAAAATTTTGATCAACAAAGATAACCTTATCCATACCTCGAGAGAGTGCTTCTATTCCAAGCGCCCCGCTTCCTGCAAATAAATCTAAACCTATACCTGACACATCATATAAACTATTAAAGATACCTTCTTTAACTTTATCCATAGTTGGTCTCGTATTACGGCCTTCCATACTTTCTAAAGCTTTACTTTTATGTTTACCTGCAATGACGCGCATGTTGTTCACACTTCCAATTCATTTAGTTATTTAATATAATTTATTGAGAAAAAGGAGAATGATAAACCAATGAAACAAACATTTATTACACTTGGTGAAGGTCTAACAGATTTGTTCGAATTCATGACGATGATTGAATATAACCATCAACGTATTGATAAAATTATCTATTTTCATTCACCACAAGCTGAAAATAAAAAGTCATCTGTAGCAATCATTATGAACCCTACAACTGGCAATCATTTCCAAGCATTTTATATCATGATTAACGCTATTAAATATCCATATCCAGATTCAAATAAAAAGTTTCAAATGATTAATGATTGTGCTGAAAAATTCGACATACCAATTTTAGGTATCGATGTACAGCCCCCTCAAGCATTTCATGATTTATCGTTATATTATAATTATTTAATTAGTGTGTTAAGGCTCCAAAAATGGATACCAGAACTTCAATAATATTAATTATATATTTCGTGTTTCTCTTTTTCGTAAGTTTTCTTTAAGTATTTATATGGTGAGCCATCAATGTGTCTAACGTATTTAAGTTGCATTAGTTTATGTACAATTTGATCAACATCTTGCTCATTCACATACATAATTACAAATTTACGATCTCTATTTGAATGAACGATATGTCCATATTTTCGGATTTGTCGTTCATGTTTCATATGTTTTAAATAAACTACAATACTAGTTCTTGGGATTAAATTCATTTAAACCTCACTCCATTTATTTTCAGCATTAATCATATCATGTCTTTATTAATTTTAAAATATTAAGCTACCTTAATTATGTCTTATGTAATTGCTCGATAAATGTATTTAGATTATATTAAACATCATTATATTAATTCAATTCTCAAAAGCATCACTATATGATTAACCACACATTTCGCTGTAGTCAGAACTATGAATTTGTTAAGCTATAAAAGTAAACGAGGAGGAATTTTTTATGAAAAAAGTAAACAGAAACATTTTAAATGCGGTACTAGTCGGTGCTGGATTTGTAAGTAGTTTGTTTATGATAAATAAAAATAAAGTGATTACTAAAAAACAAACCATCCCTGCTTTTTTCAAAGGCAATGCACCATATATATTTGCGCATCGCGGTGGTATGGCTTTAAGACCAGAGCAAACGCAACTTGCATTTGACTATGCTAAACAATTAGGCGTTGATGGCTTTGAAACAGATGTGAGACTCACAAAAGATCAACAGCTTATCGTTTTTCATGACGCAACTGTCGATAGAACGACGAACGGCTCTGGAAAAGTTAGTGCCCATACATTAGCAGAATTAAAGAAATTAGACGCAGCTTATCACTTCAAAGATATAAATGGACTAACACCATATCGTGGTCATGCACACACAGCTATACTAACCTTCGATGAGTTGCTGAAGCAATATCCTGATATGTATATAAACGTAGACTTAAAAGATGCTCCTGAATCCTATGAAGGCTCAATCGCACCACAAATTATGTTTGATACAATTGCAGAAAATCAAGCATTTGACCGTGTTCTTGTGACAAGTTTTTATAAAGAACAAATCGTACGTTTTAATAAAATTGCACAAGGATCTGTTGCAATTGGTGCTAGCCAACAGGAAGTTACAGAGGCATTTTTAAAATATCATTTATTAGGTGGTAGGTACTACCAACCATTAGCACAAACGTTCCAAATGCCTACTCATTTTAAAGGCATTGATTTGACTTCATCTCGTTTTATCAAATGGTTAAATGATATGAATGTCATTCCAGGCTATTATGGCGTAAATAGTATAGATCTGATGAATGATTTATACCAAAAAGGTGCACACACGATTGTGACAGATCGACCAGATTTAGCACAACAATTCAAACAAACAATAAACAAAAAACAATAAACAAAAAACAATAAACAAAAACATCGAGTCAGATGCTAGTTAATGGTTTCAATAACCATCTTTTTCTGACTCGATGTTTTTTATAATGAACAATTACAGGATCCGCCCGTCGCACAACCACTATGTGATGTTTGAAAGAATGGATTACCTGTTTCTATTTTGACATGTTCTGAAACAGCGTACGCAATTTTCGTAACAACTTCATCAATTAAATGTTGAAGTGCCATTTCCCTAGCTTTGTAATGCATCACAACGTCAAGCATCTCATATGCTCTTTTGCGTTGTCTTGTCTCTAACATGACTTTCTTATAATCAGGATGATATTTCCCGAAACGCATTACTTCATCATATTTCTCTTTTGATTTTAAAAATGATTGATAAAGTAAATGTGCTTCGTCATTGTTTTCGAGCGCCTGTTTAGCTTGCTCAAATGATGCATAAATATCTGATGCAACTATCATATCAGCTAGTTCATCAATATCATCTAATATCGCTAGTGAAGCTTCATTAATCATAAATACCCCTCATTGTTATTTTTCTAAGAAAATTAGTGAATAATAATCTCTCATTACATCTCCACCCATCTCATCGTATTTTGAATTTAATAGACGAGATCGATGTATATCTGAATTCATCCAACTATGGATTAATGTTGGTACATCATTAAACGCATAACCAACATTTTGAGCAGTTGTTTTATAAGTAACGTGATTTTTATCTAATTGCCCTCTTAATGCGTCCTCTGTAAATTCAACACTATCAGAACCATTAGAGGTCGCTTCATATAAGTTATTAGATGCAATATGTGCTAAATCGCTATTGATTTTCAATGGTTTTAATCCTTTTAATTTTCTCATTTCATTCGTTACTTCATAAAGAGAAATTAATTGATTTGGATTTTGCTCAGCTGGACGCTTATTATGCTCTTCTGACGTAGAATTAGAATTTAATTGATAAGGTTCAATATCTGCTAACATTTCTTTTGTTAAAAATCGTACACTTAGCACCTTTTTCGATTGTTGATCAGAATACACTTGTGCATATATGTTGCCATATTTAATCAGTGTTTGTGTTTTTAAATCTTCATCTGAAAGTTCAAATTCATATTTTTTACCATCTACTTTAAAGGACGGTTCTGGATTAATACTTGTATGATTAAAAATTTCTGCAGAATGTTGTCCTATTTTTAACGGACTAACATTTACTTTTTCACCTGTAGCATACACTGAAACGATTTCTTCACGTTTAGTTGAAACAATGTAATAACTGTTTTTGTCTTTAAATACATAATTTTTGTAACCATCTCTAAAAGGGTAGACACGATCTGCTTGTCCAAATTTAGAAGTAAGCACTTTAATATCTTTACCTACCCATGTACCAACACCTTCTTTAGGCTTTGGATTTTCAGCATGGTTATTTGATTTATTCACCTGTTCAGATCTATTTACTTTATTACCTTTATTCGGGTTCTCTAATACATCAAATTTTAATCTCGGTGAATAAAAAAGATATATTAAAAATCCAACTAAAAATAATACACCGACGACTCTTATAATTAACTTTTTCATCAATCAACCACCTAAAAAGTATTAATACTATTGTAAAAAACAACACATTAATTAGCAAGTTTTCAACACTGACTGTGTCATTTCGATGAAACAAAATCATCTTCAGGCATAATGTTAACATCATAAAGATTTTCCCTACACTCTATATCATAACCTATCTTTATGTTTTCAGGTTGAATTTCATTATTAGGATTAAAATATGTATAAAAAAATGGACAGTTAAGGTATCAAATGAATACCATCAACTGTCCGACTATTCTTCAACAAAAAACCTGATAAAACAAATTGCCTTATCAGATTAGTATCATTTGTATAAGCGTATTAATGACCAAATGTTGCTTTAATCAGTGATGTCGTTTCTCCACCTGGATATAATACATATAATAATAAGTAAACTGCTACACCTGTAATTGCAGTACAGAACCATATAACTGAAGCGAATGGCCCAAATTTGCGGTGTACATTATATTTATCTTTAAATGCTGTAATAATTTGAACTAGACCTAGAATACCACCAATTGTTGCTAAATTAATGTGGAAAAATAAGAAAATCGTATAATATTTCTTAATTGATGCTGGTCCGCCAAATGCTGTATTACCGATAAAAATCGTTCTACTTGCATAGATTAAGAAAAAAGTTAAAGCAAAAATAGCTGCAGCTAACATAACATTTTTGTGCTTATTTATTTCCCTTTTCCAAATAAGTCTCCAACCAATGGCAATTAAAATTGCACTTATGACAATACATGTCGTACTAATCGTTGGTAAAATTGGAACGCCCATATTTTTCATCCTAACTTAATTAATCTAGATCAAAGTAAGTAATGAAACAATCACAGCTAACACGAAAAAGATCACTAAATAATTTAGTGAATATATAAACATTTGTGTTGCCCATTTTGTTTGATCTGAATTTTTCTTAAATGTTGTTAAACCTAATGCAATCCATCCTAAATTTAATAATGTAGCTAACACTATGAATACGATACCTAAATTTATTAGTAATAAAGGTACTGGCAATAAAATAATCAACCAGACAAACATACTGACACGTGTACGTTTAAAGCCCTTAACTGATGGTAACATTGGAATATTTGCAAGTGCATATTCATCTTTACGTTTAATAGCTAAGGCATAAAAATGAATTGGTTGCCAACAAAATACAACTAAAAACAGCGCAATCGCTGTTAAACTAATTTGGCCTTCAATTGCAACCCATCCAATTAGTGGTGGTACTGCTCCAGGAAAACTCCCAATCACTGTGTTCCATGTTGTATGTCTTTTAGACCATATTGAGTAATAAGACACATAACCTACAATCCCCATAAGACCAAGTACGCCTGATGGTATATTCAATAAAAACAAACAAATTTCTCCAACTAACATCATACCAAAACTTAATAGTAATAAATTTTGATCTGTAATTCTATTATTTACAGTTGGTCTATTTTGTTTACTAGGCATAATACGATCAATATCTTGGTCGTAATAATTATTTAACGCACATGCGCCACCCATAATTAAAGTAGATCCTAATAGCATTAATAAAATTTGAGGTATTGATGATAAGAAGGAATGATTTGTCATTACAACTGCTAGCCATGCGCCCGCAAAAGCCGGAATTAAGTTACCTTGAACAAGTCCCATTTTAATTATCTGTTGCAATTCTTTGAAGTTAACTCTGCTAATATTTTGTGACAAAGTATGCTCTTTGCTCATAATCCCCCTCCTTAAATTTGTTCATATAAGATTATGATATCTTAGATTGCATAAAAAGACTAGGTTTAATAAAATTAAATTGTGACAAATTAACGACAAGAGAAAATGTCAATTTTGTGACACAAATAACATTTAATTTATTGCTATAATGTATATGTTAGAAAATTTTAATAAGTAGAATCATGCATCTAAAAGAGATTAATATTTAAGCTTCAAATTTGAGTAAACGTGGATTACATAATTATCCCAATAAAAAAATCATTACGATTAAGTTCTTTTTATGTCGTCCACTTACAATACTTGTAAAATTAAATCATATTTCCTGCGTTGGATCCCATCTTTTCATATCCTACAATCAGGTCAATTTATAGTATCATCTCAAATCCGGCTATTAATTCTAATTCTCAGTGATGCGTTTTTTTATGATGGGGTGTATAAATTGTTTGGCAAAAATAATTTAAAATGGTTAGGTGTCGTAGCAACGTTAATGATGACATTTGTACAACTTGGTGGTGCCTTAGTTACCAAAACCGGATCAGCTGATGGTTGTGGTTCTTCTTGGCCACTATGTCATGGTGCGTTGATTCCAGAATTCTTTCCTATTGATACGATTATTGAGTTAAGTCATAGAGCCGTTTCAGCTTTGTCTTTATTAATGGTCTTATGGTTAGTTATCACTGCATGGAAACATATAGGCTATATTAAAGAAATTAAACCTTTATCAATCATTAGTGTTGGATTCTTATTATTGCAAGCATTAATCGGAGCTGCTGCTGTTATTTGGCAACAAAACGATTACGTTTTAGCATTGCACTTTGGTATATCATTAATCAGTTTCTCATCTGTATTTTTAATAACATTAATTATTTTCTCTATAGATCAAAAATATGAAGCTGACGAATTATATATCAAAAAGCCATTAAGACGTTTAACATGGTTAATGGCAATCATCATTTATTGTGGTGTTTACACTGGTGCACTAGTGAGACATGCGGATGCAAGTTTAGCATATGGTGGTTGGCCATTGCCATTCCACGATCTTGTACCACATTCAGAACAAGATTGGGTTCAACTCACGCATCGTATCATGGCTTTTATAGTGTTTACGATTATTATGATTACTTATATTCACGCTATTAAAAATTATCCAAATAACCGTACTGTTCATTATGGTTATACAGCTGCATTTATACTTGTTATATTACAAGTTATCACAGGTGCATTGTCTATTATGACAAATGTTAACTTGATAATCGCACTATTCCATGCATTATTTATCACTTATTTATTTGGTATGACAACATACTTTATCATGCTAATGTTACGATCAGTAAGAAGTGACAAGCAATAACAAAAAAGCAAACCTAAGCCTAAGACAAGTAAAAACGAGATTACACGTCAATTGTTGTGTAATCTCGTTTTATTTTAATCATTCTAGTCAGTTGCTTTTTCAATTTCGATCAATAAATCGCCTGTCGCTATTGTGTCACCATTATTTACAGTTACTTGTTTAATCACACCGTCAAATGGTGCTTGAATTGTTGTTTCCATTTTCATAGCTTCAGTAATTAGCAACGGCTGATTAGCTTTCACTGTTTCACCTACACTAACCTTGACTTCAGTTACTGAACCTGGCATTTGCGCACCGATATGACTTGGATTACTTTTATCTGCTTTTGGCTTAACGTTCGCGTTTGTATGCACATTTTCATCTTTAATATAAATACGTCTCGCTTGACCATTCATCGCATAGTAAATCGTTCTATTACCATTTTCATCTGGTTCACTAATCGTTTCTAGTTTAATAATTAATCGTTTACCTTTATCGATTTCGATTTCTACTGTTTCACCATTACGCATTCCAAAGAAGAATGTAGGCGTATCAAGTAACGATAAGTTTCCATATTGATTTCTAGTTTGAATATATTGTTCATATACTTTTGGATATAATACATAACTAATAATATCTTGCTCCGTAACAGGACCTTGTTGCTCTTCTTCAAGCAACTCACGGACTTTTTCAAAATCAACTGGCTCTAAATATTCACCTGGACGAGCTGTTAATGCTTCTTGGCCTTTTAAAATAACCGCTTGTAAATCTTCATTAAAACCATTTACAGGTTGTCCTATTTCACCTTTGAAGAACGACACTACTGATTCTGGGAAATCTAATTTATAGCCATCTGTAATCACGGATTGTTCATCAAGATCATTTTGTACCATATAAAGTGCCATATCACCAACTACTTTAGACGATGGCGTTACTTTTACGATATCACCAAATAAGAAGTTCACTCTGCGATACATATCTTTGACGTCATCAAATCTTTCGCCTAAACCTAAACTTTTAGCTTGTTGACTTAAATTCGAATACTGTCCACCAGGCATTTCATGTTGATAAATTTCAGTATTCGGTGATTTGATATCACTTTCAAAGTCTGAATAATAAGTACGTACAGTTGACCAATAATGACTAAGTGACTCCATACCTTCAATATCAGTTCTAAGGTGACGTGGGAAGCCATTTAATGCATAATATAACGAATTGGCGCTTGGCTGACTTGTTAAACCACTCATTGAAGCAACAGCAGTATCAATGATATCGACACCAGCATCTATTGCTTGTTTGTACGTTAATAAACCATTACCACTTGTATCATGAGTGTGAAGATGGATTGGTAAATCTACAGCTGCTTTTAACTCACCAATCAATTCGTAAGCAGCTTTAGGTTTTAATAAGCCTGCCATATCTTTAATCGCTAAAATATGGAAACCTTCACGTTCTAACTCTTTAGCTAGTTTGACATAATACTCTAAAGTATAAATGTTTGATCGCTCAGGATTTAAAATGTCACCTGTATAACAAATAGTACCTTCTGAGATTTTGCCCGCTTCTTGTACTGCTTCATTGGCAACTTTCATTTGATCTACCCAGTTTAATGAATCGAAAATTCTAAAGACATCTATGCCTGCTTTAGCACTTTCTTGTACGAATTTATGAATAACATTATCAGGATAGTTTTTATAACCAACTGCGTTTGAAGCACGTAACAACATTTGGAATAATACATTTGGAATAGCTTTACGTAGACGTTCAAGTCGTTCCCATGGGTTTTCCTTCAAGAAATTATATGCCACATCAAATGTAGCACCGCCCCACATTTCTAGTGAGAAACCATCTTTAAATACGTCCGCTGTTTTGGATGCGATATTAATCATATCCTTAGTTCTAACTCGTGTAGCTAATAATGATTGGTGTGCATCTCTAAAGGTTGTATCTGTTAGTAAGACATCATCCTGCTTTTTAACCCATTCAGCTACACCTTTTGGACCTACTTCATCAAGCAATTGTTTCGTACCACTAAATGAAGCGATTTTACTTGAAGATACAGTTGGAATTGATGCTAATTCATAGTCTGGTTTCGGACGTTTCTCAACATTTGGGAAACCATTAATTGTTACATTACCTATATATTCTAATGTTTTAGTACCTCTATCTAGAGACGGCTGAATGTCGAAAAGTTCTGGTGTTTCTTCAATAAATTTAGTTGTGTAATCACCACTTGTGAACTTTTTATTCTTCATTACATTAATTAAGAATGGAATATTAGTTTTAACACCACGAATACGCATTTCTCGTAATGAACGTACCATTTTTTCTTCTGCTTGTTTAAATGATATCGCATGTGTAGATAATTTTACGAGTAATGAATCATAATAAGGTGATATCTCAGCACCTTGGAAACCATCTCCAGCATCAAGACGTACACCAAAGCCACCGCTTGAACGATAAGCAATGATTGTTCCAGTATCTGGCATGAAATCATTTAACGGATCTTCTGTTGTAATACGACATTGGATGGCATAGCCCAATGTTGTAATATCTTTTTGTTGCGGCATATTAATCTCTTCACCAAATAAATCGGCACCTGCTGCAACTAAAATTTGTGTCTTAACAATATCAATTCCTGTTACCATCTCTGTAATTGTATGCTCTACTTGTACACGAGGGTTAACTTCTATAAAGAAGAATTCGTCACCAGATACTAGAAACTCAACAGTACCTGCATTGACATATTTAATATTTTCCATCAATTGAATTGCAGCATCACAAATACGTTGACGTAATGTTGGTGATAATCCAACTGATGGTGCAACTTCTACAACTTTTTGATGACGACGTTGTACTGAACAATCACGTTCAAATAGATGTACGATATTTCCATGTTCGTCACCTATGACTTGTACTTCAATATGCTTTGGATTATCAATGTATCTTTCTATGTAAACTTCACTATTACCAAATGATTTTTCTGCTTCTGATTTTGCTCTATGGAAAGCATCTTCTAATTCACTTTCTTCACGAACGATTCTCATACCTTTACCGCCGCCACCACTTGTGGCTTTAATCATTAGCGGGAAACCAGCTTCTTCTGCAAATTCTTTTGCTAATTCATATGATTTAATTGGACCGTCTGTACCAGGAATAACTGGTAAATCTGCCTTGATAGCCGTTGTACGAGCTTTAACTTTATCTCCAAACATATCTAAATGTTCTAAATGAGGACCAATAAATTTAATTCCTTCTTCTGCACAACGACGCGCAAATTGTTCATTTTCACTTAAAAATCCATAGCCAGGATGAATCGCATCCACATTCGCTTGTTTTGCTACATCAATGATACGCTCAATATTTAAATAACTTTCAGCAGGACCTAAATCACTTCCAACTAAATAGGATTCATCTGCTTTATATCTATGTAATGAACTTTTGTCTTCATTCGAATAAATTGCAACTGTGCTGATGTCTAATTCTGCTGCCGCTCTGAATATACGAATTGCAATTTCTCCACGGTTAGCAACAAGTAACTTTTTTATTTGTTTCAATAGCGATACACTCCTCAAACTATTAGAATTTTCTAACTAATTAGATAATAAAATTTTATCTTAAAGCGCTCTGTTTTGCTATAGTTATGTTTCAAATTTTCAAAATTTAACATTCTTGAGACAATTAAAACCTCCGCTTCAAAAATAATAATTTCAAAAATGATTATGCAACAACAGATAGTTCACGTTTTTGTTGTGAAACATTTTCGATTTCTACAACTCTAAAAAATTAAAAATAAAATTGTAAAACATCAACATTTATTATCAATAGCGATAACTTTATCTTATCATCATGATTCTAATTTCGCCACCACATTTAGTGATTTTTAGTCATAAAATTTAGTTATAATTATACGTTGTTTTGTTTATAAAATTTGATAATCATGAGTAATCTCGTAATAACAAAACAAAAAGGAAGTTAAGCGTTGTTTGGTTGCCTAACTTCCGTTATTGAACTCATCAGTCCAATTTGACAAAGAGTATATAAATAGCCAATGTTTAGCATTGCTTAATGACAGAAGTCATCTCGTACTAAATATTGGCTAGTATTTTTTTAATTAAATTGTCTTCTTATATCAACTTTTTGCTGTTGTTTCTTTCGTTGCTGGTCTACTTTGATTTGTTTACCTACAATCAGAAGTAATCCCATAGCAATACTTAAACTAATCATTGATGATCCACCAAAGCTGATAAATGGCAATGGCACACCAGTTAATGGAATTGTTGCCGAAATACCGCCAATGTTTACAAACGTTTGGCTTCCAAAGTATGTGGCAATCCCAACACACACAAGTTTATAAAAATATGATGATGTTTTATTTGCAAACTGGAAGGCACGATATACAATAAAGAACTCTAAAGTAATAACTAGCAACCCTCCGATTAAACCTAATTCTTCGCAAATAATTGCAAAAATAAAATCTGTATGTGGTTCTGGTAAATAGCCCAATTTCATTGCACTATTTCCTAATCCTTTACCAAATACGCCACCGTTACCTATCGCAAGCAATGAATTGGAAATATGGTATCCAGTTCCTGATTCGAATTGGAATGGATCTGTTAGCGTACTAAATCTGGCAGTTAAATAACTTGGTAACCAACCAGCCATTAATGCAATGACAAATACTACTAAGAATCCTAGCACTGCTGGTATACCAAATCTCAGGACTTTGTTTACCCCAATTCCTGAATAAAAAATAATCGCAACTAAAATAATTAATATTAGTAATGTTTGCCCTACGTCCTTTTGTAAGAAAACTAAAAACGTACAACCTAATGCTAATACAATAGGACTTAAAATTAATTTTGGTTTACTTAATACTCTAGGCATTTTTTTACTGATCATAAATGGGATATATAATATGATTGCAATTTTTAATAACTCAGATGCCTGTAAGTTCATAAACCCTAAGTTTATCCAACTTTTAGAACCATTAATATCTTTACCGATTACTAACGTCAGTAATAATAGCGAGACGATAGTTATAATCATACCTTTTTGCACTTTAATATTACTCAGTAATTTAACATTCATTAAAAATGCAATAAAAAATACAATTATAAAACTCATTATGACATATGCTAATTGTCGGTTGTAAAAATACGTTCCTGGAACATCGATACCACCAGTCAATGTACCTTTAGTTGCTGGAACCATACTGGCACTATATACCATCACTAATCCAATTAAACTCAATACAATATATGTAACTAATAACGGATAATCAATAAACTTTGAGGTTTTACCAATATACCGTAAAATACTTCTAAAATTCTTCATATATTCAGTCATCCAATTCTACAATTTATACTTCAAATGATTTCGTTTTATACTTTAATTTTAAAAATCCATGTTACTTATTATATACATGACATCGTCATAATCACAAATATTAACAGGTATCTTGAGGTAATTTATAGAATATTTGTTTACTTAATATCGTGAATTGCTAAAACCCAATAAAAGTGACTGACATGTCATCAAGAAGACAACATAACAGCCACTTTAATCAGTAATTAAACTATAAATATAAAATCGGCGCAGCTCAATTGTCGATATCTCACGCCGTTTTAATATGCTTATATATTAAACCTTAAACAAGTGTAAAAGCTTCATGTAATTTTGAAAGTTCTTTCTCAAGACGTAACATAATTTGTTTGCCATCTTCGCGGTCAACTAAACCTAATTTAACAGCAAAATCAACTTCTTTTTGAAGTCCAAACATTTGTGTATCTAGTACCTCTTCATATAATGGGCATGAAGGTAATGTTAAATTATCTAGTTGAACTTTAATCAGATGCAAGATTTCATCAGCATCTTTAGTCAATTGTTTCAAAGCTGCATTTTTCATTGTTGTTTGTTTCGCCATGACACGCTCCCCCTCTATATAAATTCTCAAGTCTTACTAAAAGTTTATCTTACTAAATATTAAAAAGCAAGTAGATTTAAAATGTGTCGTTAGCAATTTGTGTTAAAATAATGCTATATACATTGATAGGGAGTGGGAAAATGATACAAATTAAAGGAGCCGTAAAGTTTCCTATAACATTAGATAGTACGACTTGGATTTTCGATGATAGAAAAGTTAGCATCGAAGATTTAGAAAAAGGTGTATTTGATGGTTCAAAACCAATCGACTTTGAAGATAATCATGAATGGAATCGTGCTATCCTAGAAGGACAAACTAATCCGCCTACTTTAAATTCAGAAATAAAATACAAAAAACGTGCCATGTTAGAAGGTTCATTTGTCATTAATATGACACCATTTTTCAAACATTCCGAACCACATGACTCTGCAACTACTATTCGATTATCAAATGAGCATGATCATTTAGATATACCGATAGATCTATTACCCTATTTATTTTTCCAATTTGCAAAAGACGGTAAACGACTTTACAGCGATAATGGTGTAGATAGTTTTATTTACAATCAAGAAGATGGTTATTCAAATCGAATCAACCATGTAACTCATATTGAGGTGATTTAATTTGAGACAAGTGCAATGCATTATCTGTGATGCAAAAGTATTTATAGATGAGCGCACAACTGAGTCTAAACGACTTAAAAACAATCCTATTCGAACATTTATGTGCGATGATTGTAAAAGTCGATTAGACACCCCTAAACAACGTGCGCAACACTATCCGCTCGATTAATATCTGAATAAACAAGTTAGAAATTTGAAAATGTGAAAGTAACAGGAACTGATAGCATTTAAACACTTTTTCAAATATTATATGCCAAAAGAGAAGCTAAGCAACTTTCATCGCTCAGCTTCTCTTTTATTATGTTAAATTATTCGTTTTCTTGCATCATTTGTTTGATACGCTTTGCTTCTTTTTCACGAACATTTTTGTTTAAAATTTTCTTTCTTAAACGTATGCTTTCTGGTGTAACCTCAACAAGTTCATCATCATTAATGAATTGTAACGCTTCTTCCAATGTTAGAATACGCGGTCTATTCATTGTTTGTGTTTGGTCTTTCGTTGCAGAACGTACGTTAGTTTGATGTTTTGTTTTAGTGATGTTAACAGTTAAATCATTTTCACGATTATGTTCACCAACAATCATACCTTCATAAACTTCAGTACCAGGTTCCATGAAGTTTACACCTCTATCTTCAAGTCCTAAAATGGCATAAGTACTTGCAGAACCTTGATCCATTGAAATTAATGCACCATTACGACGACCGCCAATTTGCGCTTTAATACGTGGTCTAAATTCTTCAAATGTATGGTTAATAATACCGTAACCTCTTGTCATTGACATAAATTCAGTCGTATAACCAATCATACCACGAGCCGGCACATTAAAGATCAAACGTGTAAGTCCATTATCAGTTGTAGTCATATCAACCATTTCACCTTTACGTGCACCTAATGATTCAATAACTGCACCTGCATTTTCTTGTGGCACTTCACATTGCACACGTTCAAATGGTTCACACATTACACCATCAATTTCTTTAATAATTACTTGTGGTTTTGAAACTTGTAATTCATAACCTTCACGACGCATATTTTCAATAAGGATTGATAAATGCAATTCACCTCGACCAGCAACTACCCATGTATCTGGAGAATCTGTGTTAGAAACTTTCAAAGATACATCTGTTTCTAATTGTTGGTTTAAACGTTCTTGAATTTGACGCGCTGTTACAAAGTCACCTTCACGGCCAGCAAATGGTGAATTGTTAACTTTAAATGTCATTTCAAGAGTAGGCTCATCAATACGTAGAACTGGCAATGCTTCTTGATGGTCATGTGGTGTTACAGTTTCACCAACGTTAATGTCTTCCATACCTGAAACAGCAATTAAATCTCCAGCCTGCGCTTCTTCAATTTCTAAACGTTTTAATCCAAAGTAACCAAAGATTTTAGTTACACGGAAGTTTTTCACTGTACCGTCTAATTTAATTAGTGATACATTATCTCCGACACGCATTTTACCTCTGAATACACGACCAATACCAATACGTCCAACATAATCATTGTAGTCCAACAATGCTACTTGGAATTGTAATGGCTCATCACTGTTATCAATTGGAGCTGGTACATAATCAATAATTGTTTCATATAATGATTGTAAATTATCATCTTGTTTTTCAGGATCTAAGCTAGATGTACCATTTACTGCTGAAGCATAAACAACAGGGAATTCTAATTGTTCATCGTTTGCTTCTAATTCAATAAATAAATCTAAAACTTCATCTACAACACCCTCTGGACGTGCTGATGGTTTATCAATTTTATTAACAACAACAACAGGTTTTAGGTTTTGTTCTAGCGCTTTTTTAAGTACAAAACGTGTTTGAGGCATTGTACCTTCATACGCATCTACTACTAAGACAACCCCATCAACCATTTTCATAATACGTTCTACTTCTCCACCAAAGTCTGCATGTCCTGGTGTATCCAAAATATTGATACGTGTACCTTTATAATCAACAGCCGTATTTTTGGCTAGAATCGTAATTCCACGCTCTCTTTCGATATCGTTAGAGTCCATTGCACGTTCATCGACATGTTCATTTTTTCTGAATATACCAGATTGTTTTAACAACTCATCTACTAAAGTTGTTTTACCATGGTCAACGTGAGCAATAATTGCTATATTGCGGACATCTTCTCTTTTATTAGTCATATAAATAGTTTCCTTCTTTCTTAAGTAAAATCCCACTTTTAATTACAACTTTTTTATTATATCATATAATTGAGAAAAGATAAGCAAAAGGTGGGGATAGGATGAAACAAAAAAAATCTAAAAATATCTTTTGGGTATTTTCTATATTAGCTGTTATTTTCTTAATATTATTTAGTTTTGCTGTTGGTGCATCAAATGTACCAATGATGATTTTAACATTTATATTACTCGTTGCAACCTTTGGAATTGGATTTACTACAAAGAAAAAATATCGAGAAAACGATTGGCTATAAGTTATATCGACAATAACACGCGTTGATTAAAGACCACACATGTTCATGATGAACATTTAAATGGTTTTATATTGGCGCGTGTTTTTATTATTTAAGATATAAAAGCGTAATATGTTACCTAATTGTTAGGACTACATATTACGCTTTTGGTAATTATTTTGATTTTCTTTTAAATCGTTGTTCATGTAATTGTATTAACGCATCGCGATGTGGCTCTAAATATACATCGAGGATCTCTCTATGAACACCACGATTACCAACTAAAACTGAGTTTGGACCACCAATTGTTAGCGGTTCACCTAATAAATTAGAAGCTTGACCGTCCAACTCATTTAAAATGACTAGTCCTCCAGCAAAATCCCACGGTTGGAGTCTAGGTGTCATATATGCTTCTAAATTACCGGTAGCGACAGAAACAATTTCAAGCGCTGCACTACCATATGCCCTTGCACTTCTTGAAATATTTACGACATCCTTAAAAATCTCTCCTAGCACAGGTTTCGTCAACCAGTTCGGATTGATCCCAATAATGCTTTGTCTTAGATTAGAATCATTCAATGGTTTCAAGGGTTGGCTACCACGATATGCACCTTCCCCTACTTTAGCATGATATAAGACATCAGCCATAACATCATATACAAAACCTGCATAAGGTTTACCATCGATATAAATACCAATTGAAATCGCGAAATTTTCTTGTTGATGAACAAAATTCAATGTACCGTCTATTGGGTCAACAACCCATACCGTACCTTTGGAAGTATCGATGTCATGACCATGCCCTTCTTCACCTAATACTTGATGATTGGGATATGTTTCTAAAATTGTATCAAAAATAAAATCTTCTGTTGCTTTATCTACATTTGTAACAAGGTCATTCGGATTTGACTTTGTTTCAATTGTTAAATTTTGCTCCATCAATTGTTTAATTCTAATTCCTGCTTCTTGAATAAGTCCTTGGGCAAATCCATAAAGTGCCATAACATCATCTCCTAACATCTTTATTATACATCAACATTTTATAAAAATAACTTCTTATGATAAAAATGAAAATACTAATTTTAATGAGAGCATCTTAAGCTACTATTGATAAAACATATGCTACAATATTTTTAAACACTATACAGGAGGTACTCTATGACAAAATACACATTTAAACCTAAAGATTTCAAAGCGTTCAACGTAGAAGGCTTAGACGCACGAATGGAAGCTTTAAACGAATACATACGACCACAACTCCATGAATTAGGAGAATATTTTAGTGACTTCTTTACAAGTCAAACTGGTGAAACATTTTATCCTCACGTAGCAAAGCATGCTAGAAGAAGTGTGAATCCTCCTAAAGATACATGGGTTGCTTTTGCAACAAACAAAAGAGGCTATAAAATGTTACCTCATTTCCAAATTGGTATGTTTGAAGATCAACTGTTTGTTATGTTTGGAATCATGCATGAAGCAAAAGATAAAGCAACACGTGCAAAAGTTTTTGAAAGAAAATTTAAAGCTATTCAACAATTACCTGATGATTATCGTGTTTGCTTAGATCATATGAAACCTGATAAACCATTTATTAAAGATTTAACGGATGATGATTTAAAAGAAGCGATACAAAGAGCCATCAATGTAAAAAAAGGTGAATTCTTTATAGCGCGTGCAATCACACCACAAGATAAAAGATTAAAAAGTGACAAAGCATTTATTGCATTTTTAGAAGAAACCTTCGATCAGTTCTTACCATTTTATTCTGCATAAATAACTTTGTTTAAATAATAGAGCACGTAATCACATCACTGATTTCGTGCTCTTTTCGCTTACCTTTAAATCGAACGTTCAACATAATAATTCATACTTTTAAAAAAATTAAAATAAATTTAGGTTGACCTAAACATTTTATTAGGTTATTATATTGTCCATAAGAAGTAGAGGTGAGTCAAAATGAATAATAAACGACATTCAACAAATGAACAATTAAGTTTAGACGAAATAAACAATACAATTAAATTCGATCATCGCAGTTCAAATAAACAGAAATTTTTATCATTTCTTGGGCCTGGGTTATTAGTCGCTGTTGGTTACATGGATCCCGGAAACTGGATAACATCAATGCAAGGTGGCGCGCAATATGGCTATACTTTGCTATTCGTAATTCTTATTTCAAGTTTATCAGCAATGTTACTTCAAAGCATGACAGTGAGATTAGGAATAGCAACAGGTATGGACTTAGCTCAAATGACACGACATTATTTATCAAGACCTATTGCTATAATCTTTTGGATTATTGCAGAACTAGCAATTATCGCCACAGATATTGCTGAGGTTATTGGTAGTGCTATTGCTCTCAATCTCCTATTTAACATACCTTTAATCGTCGGTGCACTAATAACTGTACTTGATGTATTTTTACTACTATTTATAATGAAATATGGTTTTAGAAAAATTGAAGCTATTGTTGGTACATTAATTTTCACAGTGTTATTCATCTTTATATTTGAAGTCTATATTTCATCACCACAGTTGAACGCTGTGTTAAATGGATTTATACCACATAGTGAAATCATTACAAATAACGGCATTCTCTATATTGCATTAGGTATTATTGGAGCTACAATTATGCCTCATAATTTGTACTTACATTCATCAATTGTACAATCTAGAACATACTCAAGACATAACAATGAAGAAAAGGCGCAAGCGATTAAATTTGCTACGATAGATTCGAACATTCAGTTATCAATCGCATTTGTAGTCAATTGCTTATTATTAGTATTAGGAGCATCACTATTTTTCAACTCAAACGCTGACGATTTAGGTGGTTTCTATGATTTATATCATGCCTTAAAAACTGAACCTGTACTGGGTGCAACAATGGGTGCAATCATGAGTACATTATTTGCAGTTGCATTATTAGCGTCAGGTCAAAATTCAACGATTACTGGTACTTTAGCAGGACAAATCGTAATGGAAGGATTTTTAAGATTACACATACCAAATTGGTTAAGACGTTTAATTACACGTTCCCTTGCTGTCATTCCTGTTATCGTATGTTTAATCATTTTTAAAGGTAATGCAGCTAAAATTGAGCAGCTACTTGTATTCTCTCAAGTATTCTTAAGTATTGCTCTGCCGTTCTGTTTAATACCATTACAATTAGCAACTAGTAATAAAGACTTGATGGGACCTTTCTATAATAAAACATGGGTTAATATCATTTCATGGACACTTATTATTATTCTAAGTATTTTAAATGTCTATTTAATCGTTCAAACATTCCAAGAACTACAAGGTTAAAAATAAAACCATTAAAATGTTGGTTGTATCTAATAATTAACAACTTAACATTTTAATGGTTTTTCTTTTGCTATGAACATATTAATGATAAATATACTCATCGTCCTTATGTGTAGTTTCTTTTGATTCTTTTTTAGAAATCAACATAATCATCACGATAATCCATAAGACAATTGCAATTAAATTAAGAGCCATCAAACTTACAATTATCGCGATAACAAAAAGTATAATCGATAATTTTCTACGCCCTTTAATACAAATTGTCGCAAATATACCATAAAGTGTTGAAATTAATAAAATAATTGCTAATGCACCAATTGTTGTCTGAAGCATATCTAAAGAAACCTTGCCACCGTTCTGAGATAATTGCTTCGCTAATTCTTCACGTTGTGATGCATTACCACTTTTTAAAGAAAAATAGGATAGCCCCATAACTAATAAATAAATAATACTAATACTATTTGCAATCCAAGCCATGATTAATTCAGGTTTTCTATTCATCTTAAAATCCTTTCTTTGTTTAATATTTTAATAAGTATACTACGAGCCTATAGATATACGCACATTAATTTACTTGTATATTAACATATTTTTCATCTAATTTTTATAATAAGCATCTGAATTCAGATTGATGGTAATTTAGGTGTATGGTAATGAGAAATCGTCATTTAAAATTTTGACACCTAAACACTTTAATTAAACGTTATCGATGATTAACCTCATATAAAAACCCAGATTAATAAGCAAAAGACCTCTACTTACTAATCTGGGTATCATCAATATTTATTCTTGCTCTTTTTTGTCCTTAACTTCACTTGAATTGCGTTCTTCAGAAATATCATTGTTGTAAATTTGACGTCGCTCTTCAAAATTCATTCGACGTTGACTAACTGCGCTAGGTTGATTTTTCCTACGTTCTTTCATTCGTTGGTTATAAGCTTTACGTTTTTCTTTTTTCTTAGCTTTAATTTCAGCTTTTTCTCGCTTTTGTTGTGCTTTCAATTCTTTTGGATCAACTTCAGGTTCTGCATAATAACCATCATCTTCAATACCTAGTTCTTCAGTACTTTTTTGTTTGTATTTAGCCTGTCTGGATAATACTGATGGTTCTTCCTCAGTGCGCTCATCATGATTATATTCACTTTCAACTGCACGTTTAGGAAATTGATCATATTTATCTCTTTCCTGTTCTTGATCATATACAGTGTTTGATTTATCCAATTCTTTTTCATATTTAGGCACATCATAATAATCATCTTTCGGTTGTGGGCGCTCATACACAGGTTCACGATAATCATAAATCGGTCCATTGTACTCTTCATAATATTGTGGCGCAACCATTTCAACTTTATCTTTTCTTATAAATAGCATCATCGCAATAATAAAGAATAATATCGGAATGATTAAAGTAACGATAAGTAAAACTAAAGGAATCGTTACAATTGCTGATATTAAGAATAAGAAACCTGACAAGATTCTTATATTCATAGATATGAGAGCTAAAAATGAAATCAACAAACAAACAATAAAGTAAACGATAATAGCCCATATACCATTTTGTAACCATATTACAAATTGTGTTGTATTATAGCCATTTCCAGCTAATAATTGCTGGATAAATGCATTATTGTTTAATGTATTTTCAAGATTAGCAATCGATGTGTTATTACTGAATGAAACAAGTGCTATAAACATCGTAATGACAGTAAGCACTAATAACATCACCCAACATAACCAACCTAGAACTTTTTCAGTTAATCTACTTACTGGACGTTTAATTTGAGTAAATTGTTCTCCAGTCATTCGTTACAACTCCTTATAGTACTTATCCCGTTATTATAACTAAATATACAGTAAATAACTACTATTTATGATTTTATTTTAATGACATTTTGAAATTCAAAAAGTTTTCATTGTATTCACTTAAAACTTCAGGTCCTAAATCTTTATAAACTTCAAGGCGTTCTTGCTCTTTCTTAGTCGGATAGAAACGATGGTCATCTTTAATCTCTTTAGGCAACAATTGTCGTGCAGCCTTGTTCGGCGTTGCATAGCCTACGAATTCTGTATTTTGCTTGTTATTTTTAGCATCTAATAAAAAATTCATAAATTTATATGCACCCTCTTTATTTTGTGCCGTTTTTGGAATTACCATATTGTCGAACCATAAATTCGATCCTTCTTTAGGAATAACATAGTTATATTTATCCCCTTCTTGCACTAGAGGTGCTGCAACACCACTCCAAACAACCGCAATGTTACCTTCATTTTGTTCAAGCATCATGGTAATTTCATCACCTACGACACCTCTTACCTGTGGTGCTAATTTAGTTAAATCTCGCTCTGCTTCTTTTAGATGGTGCGAATTACGGTCATTAAGATTATACCCAAGTTTGTTGAGACTCATGCCTATAATCTCTCTAGCACCGTCAACTAGTAAAATTTGGTTTTTAAATTTAGGATTATACAACGACTTCCAACTATCAAATGATTCATTTGGATACTTTTCTTTATTATATAAAATACCTACAGTTCCAAAGAAATAAGGTAAAGAGTATTTATTGCCTTTATCAAATGACATATTCATATAATCTGAATCCAAATTTTTAATATTAGGTACCTTATTATGATCTATTGGTAACAATAAATGATCTCTTTTCAATTTTTGAACTGTATATTCACTAGGAAAAGCAACATCATAATGTGTACCGCCATTGCGAATTTTGGCTTCCATCGCTTCATTTGAATCGAAAGTTTCATAAACGACTTGAATGCCAGTTTCTTTTTCAAATTTCTTAATTAACTCTGGATCAATATATTCTCCCCAATTGTATACGTAAATTTTTTGATTTGTATGCACTTGTTCTTTAGATTTAAACCAATGACTTAAAGTAAGACAAAGCATACCCACAACTAATGCACCTATAATGAGTTGTAAAAAACGTTTCATTATTTTACACCTCGCTTGATTAGTTTTTTCTTATTTATCACGTATTGAATCAAATAATATCCTAGTATTCCTAATACAATAACAGCAAACAATAATGTTGAAATCGCATTAATTTCCATACTAATTCCTTTTCTCGCCATAGCATAAACTTCAACTGATAACACACTAAAGCCATTACCAGTAACGAAGAAACTTACTGTGAAATCGTCTAGTGAATAAGTTAAAGCCATAAAGAATCCTCCTATAATAGAAGGTAAAATATTAGGAATAATAATGTTGCTTAATAATTGTGGTTCAGTCGCTCCTAAATCTCTTGCAGCATTTAACATATTATTATTCATTTCATACAGTTGTGGTAAGACGATAATCACAACTATAGGTATGCAAAATGCAATATGAGATATTAGAACTGTCCAAAATCCTAAACCAAGACCAGTAAAATGGCCAATCGTTGTAAACATAATTAAGAATGATGCACCTATGACAACATCGGATGATACCATCAAGACATTATTCAATGTTAGTAAAGTTACTTTAAACTTTTTATTTCTTAAATAATAAATAGCAATGGCACCAAATGTACCAATAACTGTAGAAATTGAGGCTGCTAAAAGTGCTACAGCTATCGTATTAAAAATGACCGACATTAAATGATCATTTTGAAATAATGATTGATAATGCTCTAATGTAAAATGTTCAAAGTGAATCATATTACCAGCCGAATTGAATGAATAGAACATTAAAAAGAATATTGGGATGTATAAAATCGCTAAAAGTATCCCGATATACAGCTTTCCATACCATTTCATATGATTCACCCTCTCCCATTAGATGATTTTGTAATGATTAAAATGAATGCCATAAATACAATTAAGAATATAGCTATAGTTGATCCCATACCATAATTTTGAATTGTTAAAAATTGTTCCTCTATTGCCGTACCTATATTTATGACTTTATTACCTGCAATTAATCTTGTAATCATAAATAATGAAAGTGATGGAATAAAGGTTACTTGAATCCCAGTCATAACACCTTCTTTTGTTAATGGCATGATTACTTTTCTAAAAGTATAGAAAGGACTAGCACCTAAATCACTTGAGGCCTGCAATAAATTATTAGGAATTGCTTTCATGCTATTAAATATAGGTAAAATCATAAATGGTATATAAATATAACTTGCCACTACTAAAAACGCACCAGTTGTAAATAACAAATTAAATGATGGTAAATTAAATAAGTGGAAAAATTGATTAATCACGCCATCGTGACTTAATAAACCTATAAAAGCATATGTCTTTAACAATAAATTTATCCATGTTGGAATAATCATTATCATTAATAAGATATTTTGAAATTTCGAGCGAGTAATATAATAGGCAGCCGGATAACTGATAGCCAACGTAATAATTGTTATTAAAGCGGCATATAAAATTGAATATGCAAACATTTTTAAATATTTTGTAGTAAAAATTTGTTGATAATTCGTGAAACTAAAATGTCCATTGATATCTAAAAATGAAAAATAAATGAGTAATACAACTGGTACAATAATAAATATAACCATCCATAATAAATACGGGATTAAGAGAAATTTATTAGTATTACGCATTGTCTACTTCCTCATAGCTTTCAATACGTTTATCAAACTCTTCTTCTGTTTCTCCAGGAACCATAATATGAATGGCTTCAGGATCAAAATAAAGACCAACTTCACTGCCTACTTCAGCTTTTTTAGTTGTTTGTATTACCCATTCATAACCTTTATTGTCTATACAACATATTTCATAGTGGACTCCTCTAAATAACATAGAATCAACAGTTGCTTTAAATAATCCTTCTTCAGCTTTGATTAATGATATATCTTCTGGTCGAATAACGACCTCTACTTTTTTATTTTCAGGAATACCCATATCGACACATTCGAAATCTTGCCCATAAATATTCACGACATAATCTCTAACCATGCGCCCTTCAACAATATTAGATTCTCCAATAAAATCAGCTACAAATCGATTCACTGGTTCGTCATATATATCTGTTGGTGTACCAAATTGTTGAATTTTCCCATCTTTTAATACAAAAAGAAAGTCACTTAGTGCTAACGCTTCTTCTTGATCATGTGTTACAAATATAAATGTAATACCTAATCTAGATTGCAATTCTCGTAATTCATATTGCATTTCAGTACGCAATTTCAAATCTAATGCGGATAAAGATTCATCTAACAATAATATTTCTGGTTCATTTACGATAGCACGTGCAATTGCAACACGTTGCTTTTGTCCACCACTCATTTCATTAATATTCCTTTTTTCATAACCTGAAAGCTTAACTAATTTTAATGCCTCAGTTACTTTTTGCTCAATTTCGGTTTTTGATAATTTTTTTAATTTCAAACCGAAAGCGATATTATCATATACGTTTAAGTGTGGAAATAATGCATAATCTTGAAAGACTGTATTCACTTTACGTTTATTTGGTGGTAAATTACCAATTGGTTTGTTTTGATAAATCACTTCACCACTGTCAGGATATTCAAACCCTGCAATTAATTTTAAAATTGTTGTTTTACCACAACCTGAAGGACCTAATAATGTATAAAAGTATCCTGATTCAATATCAATATCTATGTCATCTAAGATATTAAGATCATCATAGCTTTTACTAACTGATTTTAATGATAATAATGGTTCCAAATAAGATCCCCCCTATAAATATGAAGCTGTCGCTACAATAAGTATTCGTGTTTCATTGTTTGATTCATTTGACAAACGATGATTATCTCGTGCTTTAAAATACAAAACGTCTTCTTCATGTGCTTGATATATCTCTTTGCCTAAATTAAGTGTTATCTGACCTGACATACAATAAATAAACGTATCAGACTCTGATGGATTAAAATTTTTATATGATGCGCCAGGCTTTAAAGTTAATATTAATGGCTCCATATCATATTCATTTGACTTTGAAACTAACCAATTTAATATATAACCTTCATCATACTCATCATAAATAACTTGTTCTTCCTTCTTGTATAATACTTTTTCATTTTCACTGTCTTTAAAAAATTCACTTGGCGTCGTTCCTAACACCTCTATAATATTTAAGAAAGTTTCCATACTTGGTGAGGCATGTTCACTTTCTATTTGTGAAATGTAGCCTTTTGATAAGTCTGTACGTTCAGCAAGTTCTTCTTGCGTTAAATTTTTAATTCTTCTAAGATTTTTAATTTTATTACCTATGTTCATTTATTTTTCCACCTAAAAAAGCTATATTAAGTTTACTTTTATCAAACATTTTGTTTAACACTTGATAAAGGTATCAAAATATAGCTTTATTAGCAATAGTTTTAAAGAAAAAATCCTATTAAATTGTGTTAATTTCGAACGAATTATTTTTTACCTGTTACTCTTTGTTCTTCAGAGTGAGTTTTTACATCTTGAACTGCTTTGTAACTATTATAGCCACTACTTTTTTCGAAAGTATTAAAAATTTGTTTTTCCTCTGCTTTAGCAGGCACAATTTCTTTAAATCTTTTATATGCATCCATAAAGTCGCCTGCCGTCACGCCGGATTCATAATACTTCTCTACATGATTAAAGAAATTTATCACTGAAATCATCTCTTCATTACTCCAGTCTAAGTCAATTGGATACTCATATTCCATTGTTGAACCCTCCATTTCAATTCTTTTGTTAGCATCGCTAGTATAACATGCATGTCACATGTTAACGATATCTCAAATCAATTTCCTTACACTACTTTACCTAAAACAAAAAAAGCCGTAGCATATGCTACAGCTTTTAAAGACTGAATCTTTATAGATAATCAGTTATTACATTGTATGGATTGGGTATCCGATAGCTTTTTCCGCTGCTTCCATAGTCATCTCACCTAATGTTGGATGTGCATGGATTGTTAATGCGATATCTTCAGCATTCATACCAGCTTCAATTGCTAAACCTAATTCAGAGATAATATCTGATGCACCAGTACCAACTACTTGGGCACCGATTAAAGTATCATCTTCTTTAAGTGTAATAAGTTTAACAAATCCGTTAGTATCATCTAATGATAATGCACGACCATTTGCTGCATATGGGAATTTAGAAGCTTTAATTGCTAAACCTTCTTCTTTAGCTTGCGCTTCTGAATAACCAACTGTAGCTAATTCTGGTTCAGTAAAGCATACTGCTGGCATACCAATGTAATCAACTTCAGCAGCTTGACCATCAATTGCTTCAGCAGCAACTTTAGCTTCATAGCTAGCTTTGTGCGCAAGTGGTAAACCTGGAACGATATCACCAATTGCATAGATATTGCTGATAGACGTACGGCTTTGTTTATCAACTTCTAATAATCCACGGTCAGCGAATTTAACACCTAATTCTTCTAGGCCTAATTCGTCTGTGTTTGGACGACGACCTACAGTTACTAATACATAATCAGCTTCGATTGTTTTCTCTTCGCCTTTAGCTTCATAAGTAACTTTAACTCCGTTATCTGTTTCTTCAGCTGATTTAGCCATAGCTTCAGTAACGATTTCAACACCTTTTTCTTTCATACCTTTTTTAACAGGTTGTGTCATTTGTTTTTCGAAGCCACCTAAGATATCTTTAGCACCTTCAAGGATTGTTACTTCTGAACCAAAGTTAGCAAATGCTGTACCTAATTCTGATCCAATGTATCCTCCACCAACTACAACTAATTTACCTGGTACTTCTTGTAAGTTTAAAGCACCTGTTGAGTCGATAACACGTTTACCGAATTTGAAATTAGGAATTTCAATTGGTCTTGAACCTGTTGCAATGATTGCATTTTTAAAGTTGTATGTTTGTGCGCTCTTTTCGTCCATAACACGTAAGCTATTGTTATCTACGAAATATGCTTCACCTTTAACGATGTTAACTTTGTTACCTTTAAGTAAGCCTTCAACACCACCAGTTAATTTATTAACAACTGATGATTTGAATTCTTGAACTTTTTGGAAGTTTAAAGAAACACTTTCAGCAATAACACCTAAGTTTTCAGAATGTTGTGCTTCTACAAAACGGTGAGAAGCATGTAGTAATGCTTTTGAAGGAATACATCCTACGTTTAAGCAAACACCACCAAGATTACCTTTCTCAACGATTGTTACTTTTTGTCCTAATTGAGCTGCACGAATTGCTGCAACGTATCCACCAGGACCTGCTCCGATTACTATAGTATCTGTTTCAATTGGGAAATCTCCAACTACCATGTTTTACCCCTCCATTAATAATAATTCTGGATTATTTAATAAACGTTTAATGTGATTCATTGCATTTTGGCCAGTTGCACCATCAATTTGTCTGTGGTCAAAGCTTAATGATAATGCTAATACTGGTGCTGCAACAATTTCTCCATCTTTAACGATAGGTTTTTGAGCAATACGGCCAATTCCTAAGATTGCTACTTCTGGGTGATTGATAACTGGAGTGAACCATTGTCCACCAGCTGAACCGATATTACTGATTGTGCATGTTGCACCTTTCATTTCATCGGCTGTTAATTTACCATCACGTGCTTTAACAGCTAATTCGTTAATTTCATCAGAAATTTGGAAAATAGATTTACGGTCAGCATGTTTCACTACAGGTACTAATAAACCTCTATCAGTGTCCGCCGCAATACCGATATTCCAGTAATGTTTATGCACAATTTCACCAGCTTCTTCATTGAATGAAGTATTAAGTGCTGGGTATTTTTTCAATGCAGAAACAAGTGCTTTAACAACATATGGTAAGAATGTTAACTTAGTACCTTGTTCAGCTGCGATTTCTTTAAATTTCTTACGGTGATCCCATAATGCTTGAACATCAATTTCATCCATTAATGTTACATGAGGTGCAGTATGCTTAGAGTTAACCATTGCTTTCGCAATTGCTCTTCGCATAGCAGGGATTTTTTCAGTTGTTTCTGGGAAGTCGCCTTCTAATGATACTGCTGCAGGTGCTGCAGGAGTTTCAGCAACTTCTTCATTTGTAGCTGAAGCAGCTGATTCATTTGAAGCTGTTGGTGCACCACCATTTAAGTATGCATCTACATCTTCTTTTGTAATACGACCATTTTTACCAGATCCAGAAACTGCTTTAATGTTAACACCTTTTTCACGTGCGTATTTACGTACTGAAGGCATTGCTTTAACAGTTCTGTTTTCATCTACTTCTTCAGTTTGAGTAGCTACAGGTGCTTGCTCTGCTGGCGCTTCCTCTTTCGCAGGTTCTTCTTTAGATGATGAATCATCATCATGACCTTTAAATTGCATATCTTCTGCATCAGGTGCATCGATTTTAACAATAACGTCACCAACTACAGCTACTGTACCTTCTTCTACCATAACTTCTTCTACAGTACCAGATACTGGTGATGGGATTTCTACTACTGATTTATCGTTTTGTACCTCAGCTAAAACATCGTCTTCTTCAATAGTATCTCCAGCTTTAACAAACCATTTTACAATTTCACCTTCGTGGATACCTTCCCCGATATCGGGTAATCTAAATTCAAATGCCACGTTTTTGCCCTCCTAAGATTTCGTAAATTAAACATTTCATTTTAATCAATGAGACTAAAATACGCTAACTTCGTTAACTTTTAAAATGAATTAAAATTCTAAAGTTTCTTTTGCTTTTTCGATGATGTCATTTTTGTTTGGTAACCAAACATTTTCAGCTTGAGTGAATGGATAAATTGTATCTGCTGCTGCAACTCTTCCAATAGGTGCTTCTAATGAAAGGATTGCACGTTCACTTAATTCAGCTACAACTGCTGCACCAACACCTGCTTGACGTTGTGCTTCTTGAACTACAACTGCACGACCAGTTTTTTCAACTGAAGCTACAATTGTGTCAACATCGATTGGTTGAACAGTACGTAAGTCAATTACTTCAACAGAATAACCATCTTTTTCAAGTTCTTCTGCAGCTTTCATTGATTCTTGAACCATTGCACCGTATGTGATGATTGAAATGTCATTACCTTCTTTTTTTACATTAGCCTTACCAATGTCAATTGTATATTCTTCTTCAGGTACTTCTTCACGGAATGAACGATACAATTTCATATGCTCTAAGTATACGACTGGGTCATTACTTCTAATAGAAGAAATTAATAAACCTTTCGCATCGTATGGGCCTGAAGGAATAACAACCTTTAGACCTGGAGATTGAGCTAAAATACCTTCTAAGTTATCTGCGTGCAATTCAGGTGTGTGTACGCCACCACCAAATGGGCTACGAATTGTTACAGGTGCAGTTTTAGTACCGCCTGAACGGAAACGAGTACGTGCAATTTGTCCAGCAATCGCATCAAATACTTCGAATACGAAACCTAAGAATTGTACTTCCATAACCGGACGGAATCCTTCAACTGCAAGACCCATTGCTAAACCACCAATACCTGATTCAGCTAAAGGTGTATCGAATACTCTATCTTCACCAAATTCTTTTTGTAGTCCTTCAGTAACACGGAAAACACCGCCGTTAACACCAACGTCTTCACCAAAAATTAAAACATCTTGGTCATTTTTAAGTTCAGTTTTAAGCGCATCATTAATCGCTTGAACCATTGTCATTTGTGCCATGGCTTACTTCGACTCCTTCTCTTTGTAAATTTCATATTGTTCTGCTAAGTTTTGAGGCATATCTTCATACATAATTTCCATTAGAGAAGTAACAGTTTGTTTTTCAGTGTTATCAGCCTCTTTAATTGCTGCTTTAATATCAGCTTTTGCACGTTCAATAACTTCATTTTCTTTGTCTTCATTCCATAAACCTTTGTTTTCAAGGAATTTACGGAAACGTACTAATGGGTCTTTTTTCTCCCATTCAGCATCTTCGTCTGAAGTTCTGTAACGAGTTGGATCGTCACCAGCCATTGTATGAGGACCATAACGATATGTCATAGTTTCAATTAATGTTGGACCTTCACCTGCAACTGCGCGGTCACGTGCTTCTTTAGTTGCTTGATATACAGCTAACGCATCCATACCATCAACTTGGATACCAGGAATACCTACAGCAATTGCTTTTTGAGCTAATGTTTCAGCAGCAGTTTGCTTGCTTCTTGGTGTTGAAATTGCATAGTTATTGTTTTGAATAACGAAAATTGCAGGTGCTTTATAAGCTGCTGCAAAGTTAATACCTTCGTAGAAATCACCTTGTGAAGAACCACCGTCACCAGTGTAAGTGATTGCAACTGCATTTTTACCACGTTTTTTAAGTGCAAATGCAACACCAGCAGCTTGAATGTATTGTGCACCGATAATAATTTGTGGGCTTAATGCATTAACGCCTTCAGGGAATTGATTTCCTTTGAAGTGACCTCTTGAGAATAAGAAAGCTTCAGTTAATGGTAAACCATGCCAAATAATTTGAGGAACATCTCTGTATCCCGGTAAAATGTAATCTTCTTTTTCTAAAGCGTATTGTGACGCTAATTGTGATGCTTCTTGACCAGCAGTTGGTGCATAGAAACCTAAACGTCCTTGTCTGTTTAATGAGATAGAACGTTGATCAAGGATACGAGTCCATACCATTCTTTCCATTAATTCTACTAATTGTTCATCCGTAAGATCAGGTACTAAGTCTTCATTTACGACGTTACCATTCTCATCCAAAATTTGAACCATTTCAAATTTCGATTGAGTATCATTTAAAACTTTTACTGCATCGAATTGGGCTTGTAACTTAGGAGCCATTCAATTCACCATACCTTTCCCATAATTGTATAGAAATTCATTTTATCCTTACTAATTGTACCACAAATAAATGGGCCTGTTAAACCATTTGAAAAAGTTCTGTTTTAATAAAAAAAGATACAGATAATAGGAACTGTATTAGTTGTTCCCTACCATCTGTATCATATTAATTATTTAAATTGATCAACGTCTTGCTTTTCTTTACCAACCTTATTTAGTACTTTTGTATATTTTTCAGATACTTCTTTTAACTTTTTATAGTTCTGTTCTATTGCTTTTGATTTTTCATTAACACCTTGTTGTGTCGCATCATTTTGATTTAAATATTTAAACAATGTTTTTTCTGAATTGACAGCATTTTTATAAGCTTTAGAGTATTCACCATGCAATTTGTATTTTTCTTTTAATACATCATCTAATTGTTTTACTTCTTTACGTTTAACATCATTATCAATGTTATCAACGTGACTTTTTGCTTTCTTAAAGTCTTGTTCAGACTTCTTAATTGCGTCTTCTTCTTTTTCAAATTCCTTTAGACGATCATCGGCATTTTTAATTAAATCTTTTACTGCTTTACCGCGAACTGCTGTATCTTTACTATTAACATCTTCAGTTAATTTTTTCTTTTTCTCATCTAATTCAGCAATTTTCTTACCAACAGTTTTAATTGGTTCTTCATCGTCTTTAATTTTATCCACTTGCTTTAAATATGCCTTAATTTCTTTTTTATCCGTAGTACATCCTGCAAGCAAGACACTAGATGCTAATACTACTGCGATTGTTTTTCCAAATTTCATTACTTGTACCTCCACTTGCTATTTAAATTAAATGATAAATAAAATCTGCTTGGAAATCAATTTTAAACAATTACATTACACATCTTCATTGCTAAGTATATCTGTTGACAGTTACGTCATTTATAATATAATTTTTAAAGTCAAGATGATAAATAAATTTCTAAAGTATCATTGCTTAAAATCAACACTTTAATCATTTTTTAAGCAATTAGCATATCTGAAAATTTACATATACTATCTAAAATAAACATTGGCAGTAGTTGGTTAACTTTGTACATATTTACACATAAAAATGTATGATTATCTTAACAACCTTTTTACTGTCATTCAACTAAAACAAATTAAAATAAGGAAGGTGCAATATATGTTAACAATGAAAGACATCATTAGAGATGGTCATCCAACTTTGCGTCAAAAAGCAGCTGAGTTAGAATTACCATTAACTAAAGAAGAAAAAGAAACATTAATCGCCATGAGAGAGTTTTTAGTAAATAGTCAAGATGAGGAAATCGCGAAACGATACGGTTTACGTTCAGGCGTTGGTTTGGCTGCACCTCAAATTAATATTTCTAAACGTATGATTGCTGTTTTAATACCAGATGATGGCAGTGGCAAATCTTATGACTATATGCTTGTGAACCCCAAAATTGTAAGTCATAGCGTTCAAGAAGCCTATTTACCAACTGGTGAAGGTTGCCTTAGCGTCGATGATAATGTTGCTGGTCTAGTTCACCGTCATAATAGAATTACAATTAAAGCCAAAGACATCGAAGGTAATGATATACAGTTACGACTAAAAGGATATCCAGCAATTGTTTTCCAACATGAAATTGACCATTTAAATGGTGTAATGTTCTATGATCACATTGACAAAGATCACCCATTACAACCACATACAGATGCTGTAGAAGTTTAAAACACATTTTTACTAATTATCAAAGCTTAGGATAAATATGATGTCCTAAGCTTTTTCTTTTACAACTTTTCCTAATAAATAACAGTAAAATATATTCACCTTTCTACCAAACTTTTTATCCCCTCATTTAAATTTTACCGTTTCATATAAAATCCTTTAATTCTTTCTTAACATTAATTTATAATCTCTACATTTATTTTTAATAAATAGAACTGCACATTTATTCGAAATACTTAGATTTCTAGTGAGATAAACTGCTTTATTTATTATCATTCATCATGTAAAATAAGATTTAACTGAAATTTTAGTGTTATTTCACTAATTTTTTAAAATGAACGACATGATGAACCTAGTTATTAACCAAATCGTTATTAAGTTAAATTATAGAGATGATTGGATTGAATTTATCGATATATACTCCAATACGATTTTACTAGGGTTAACAATAAATTAAACAAACATTCTTAGGAGGAATTTTTAACATGGCAGTATTTAAAGTTTTTTATCAACATAACAGAGACGAGGTAATTGTGCGTGAAAATACACAATCACTTTATGTTGAAGCTCAAACAGAAGAACAAGTACGTCGTTACTTGAAAGATCGTAATTTTAATATCGAATTTATCACTAAATTAGAGGGCGCACATTTAGATTACGAAAAAGAAAACTCAGAACACTTTAATGTGGAGATTGCTAAATAATGAAACAATTACATCCAAATGAAGTAGGTGTATATGCACTTGGAGGTCTAGGTGAAATCGGTAAAAATACTTATGCAGTTGAGTATAAAGACGAAATTGTCATTATCGATGCAGGTATCAAATTCCCTGATGATAACTTATTAGGGATTGATTATGTTATACCTGACTACACATATCTAGTTCAAAACCAAGATAAAATTGTTGGCCTATTTATAACACATGGTCACGAAGACCATATAGGCGGTGTGCCCTTCCTATTAAAACAACTTAATATACCTATTTATGGTGGTCCTTTAGCATTAGGTTTAATCCGTAATAAACTTGAAGAACATCATTTATTACGTACTGCTAAACTAAATGAAATCAATGAGGACAGTGTGATAAAATCTAAGCACTTTACGATTTCTTTCTACTTAACTACGCATAGTATTCCTGAAACTTATGGCGTCATCGTAGATACACCTGAAGGAAAAGTAGTTCATACCGGTGACTTTAAATTTGATTTTACACCTGTAGGCAAACCAGCAAACATTGCTAAAATGGCTCAATTAGGCGAAGAAGGCGTTCTATGTTTACTTTCAGACTCAACAAATTCACTTGTGCCTGATTTTACTTTAAGCGAACGTGAAGTTGGTCAAAACGTAGATAAAATCTTCCGTAATTGTAAAGGTCGTATTATATTTGCTACCTTCGCTTCTAATATTTACCGAGTTCAACAAGCAGTTGAAGCTGCTATCAAAAATAACCGTAAAATTGTTACGTTCGGTCGTTCGATGGAAAACAATATTAAAATCGGTATGGAACTTGGTTATATTAAAGCACCACCTGAAACATTTATTGAACCTAATAAAATTAATACCGTACCGAAGCATGAGTTATTGATACTATGTACTGGTTCTCAAGGTGAACCAATGGCAGCATTATCTAGAATTGCTAATGGTACTCATAAGCAAATTAAAATTATACCTGAAGATACCGTTGTATTTAGTTCATCACCTATCCCAGGTAATACAAAAAGTATTAACAGAACTATTAATTCCTTGTATAAAGCTGGTGCAGATGTTATCCATAGCAAGATTTCTAATATCCATACTTCAGGGCATGGTTCTCAAGGTGATCAACAATTAATGCTTCGATTAATCAAGCCGAAATATTTCTTACCTATTCATGGTGAATACCGTATGTTAAAAGCACACGGTGAGACTGGTGTTGAATGCGGCGTTGAAGAAGATAATGTCTTCATCTTTGATATCGGAGATGTCTTAGCTTTAACACACGATTCAGCACGTAAAGCTGGTCGCATTCCATCTGGTAATGTACTTGTTGATGGTAGCGGTATCGGTGATATCGGTAATGTTGTAATAAGAGACCGTAAGCTATTATCTGAAGAAGGTTTAGTTATCGTTGTTGTTAGTATTGATTTTAATACAAATAAATTACTTTCTGGTCCAGACATTATTTCTCGAGGATTTGTATATATGAGAGAATCAGGACAATTAATTTATGATGCACAACGCAAAATCAAAACTGATGTTATTAGTAAGTTAAATCAAAATAAAGATATTCAATGGCATCAGATTAAATCTTCTATCATTGAAACATTACAACCTTATTTATTTGAAAAAACAGCTAGAAAACCAATGATTTTACCAGTCATTATGAAGGTAAACGAACAAAAAGAATCAAACAATAAATAATCAAAAAGCTACTAACTTTGAAGTGAAGTTGTAATTAAACTCACCACACATTGTTAGTAGCTTTTTCTTTATATATGATATTTATTTGAATATATCAAACAAATGATTATCGATTATCTCGTCGCAATATTTTTTTCAAAGCGATTTAAATCATTATCATGTCCAATCATAATTAAAATATCACCTATTTCTAAATTAATATTTGGATTTGGTGAGATGATGAACTCTTTGCCTCGTTTAATTGCAATAATGTTAATTCCATATTGTGCTCTTATATCTAAATCAATGATAGACTGCCCCGCCATCTTTTCAGTTGCTTTCAATTCTACAATAGAATGCTCGTCTGCCAACTCAAGATAATCAAGTACACTTGCACTCGCAACATTATGCGCAATACGTCTACCCATATCACGCTCAGGGTGCACAACCGTATCTGCTCCAATTTTATTTAAAATCTTTGCATGATAATCATTTTGTGCTTTAGCAGTTACTTTTTTTACACCTAACTCTTTTAAAATCAAAGTTGTCAACGTACTTGATTGAATATTTTCACCAATTGCCACAATGACATGATCAAAGTTACGGATACCTAAACTTTTCATAACTGCTTCATCTGTAGTGTCTGCAACAACCGCATGAGTAGCGATATCACTATATTCATTCACTCTATTTTCATCATGGTCGATGGCCATTACATCCATGTCTAATGCATTCAACTCACGAACGATACTACCTCCAAAACGACCTAGACCGATGACTACATATTCTTTACCCATACTCGCCCTCCATTAAATGATTTTCATCAATTCATTGAAAATATAAATTTGAAATTATTATAAATGAGTACCCCAACTAAATTATCTAAATGCAGTAATGCAAGTAAATGAAAGTTGGGGTATCGTCTCAACTTATGATTTCTTTCCTTCAACATATTCTTTGTCGAAAACAAATAATCTTAATAATAATATTAACGATGGAAGTAATAAAAGTAAACCTAAAATAAAGACAATCACTAATGTCCAGCCCATTTCTGGATTAACATATGCATCTGTAATTTTTACAAACGGATATAAAAGGTATGGCAATTTACTAATTCCATAGCCAAAGAACGCGAACATCATTTGTAAAATAACAAATACAAAAGCCAAACCATGTTTTTTCTTAAAGAATGTTAACAATGAAGCTAATGTAAAGAATAAGAAACTTATAGCAAACATCCACCAGTAGTCAAAAACAGCTGAATAAAAATGTTCAGAATTTTGAATGCGTAATGATAGAAATACGAATAAACAAATGATAATCATCGGTGGCCCTAAAAATATGTGCCATTGTCTTGTTAAATTATATGCAGGTTCGTCATTTGCTTTTTTAGCATAATATGTCAAAAATCCTGATGAAATATATAAAACTGAAATAATTGCCAAGAATACTACAGACCAAGCAAATGGGCTTAATAGTAACTGCACCCAATCTAGATCGATAACATTGTTTCGAACATTAATATAACCACCTTCTGTAATAGTTAAAGCAGTTGATAATGAAGCTGGAATTAATAATCCACTTACCCCATACATGATCATCCATGCTAATTTTGTATCTTGACCATAATTTTCAAATGCATAAAAACTGTTTCTCAACGATATCATAATCAGTGCTATTGAACCTGGTATTAACAATACCGTGCCTAAATATTTGATTGACTCTGGAAAGAAACCTACGAATCCTACGAAGAAGAAAACAAAGAATACATTCGTAACTTCCCAAACTGGGTTCAAATAACGTGAAATTAAGTGATTAATTTTCTTTTCATCACCAGTTAACTTTGAATGCAATGCGAAGAAACCTGCCCCAAAATCTATAGAAGCAATAATGATATAGCAAAATAAAAACAACCATAACACTGTTATACCTATAAATGCATAAATCATTTTTCTATTTCTCCTCCTTGCTTCTTGGCTAAACGATTTACATCTTCATACGCCGGTTTATTTTTAAACATACGAATTAATACGTATGCACATGTATACATTAAAATGATGTACAATATGCCAAATAAAATTGTAACGAAGGTTATTCCGCCTGCTTGTGTTGCTGCTTCTGCCACGCGCATATAACCACGAACAATCCAAGGCTGTCTACCCATCTCTGTTAAGAACCATCCAAATTCTATAGCTAGCATTGAAGCTGGTCCTGTTAATAATATTCCGTAAAGCATCCATTTATGAGTAGAAAACTTTCTAAGCTTTTTAAACATTAAAGTTAAGACATAAACACCTGAAATGACAAAACATAAAATTCCCATCGTTACCATTAAATCAAAGAAATAATGGACGATCATTGGCGGATGTAAACTTTTTGGAAAATCATTTAACCCTTGCACTTTAGTTTTGACACTATTATCTGCTAAGAAACTCAATAGTCCAGGTAATTCAATCGCACCTTTAACTTGCTGAGTCTTTTCATCTAACACACCAAATAATAATAATTTGGCATGGGAAGATGTATCGAAATGCCATTCATAAGCTGCTAATTTTTCAGGTTGGAATTTATGCAAAAATTTTGCAGATAAATCCCCTGCTAACATAGAAAGTAAAGTTGAAAAGAATCCAACAATCATAGACATTTTCAAAGCTTTCTTATGGTAGACAGTATCTTTAGGTTGACGATTACGCAATAATTTAAAAGCTGCTATTGATGCAATAACAAATGCCATCGTCATACCGGCTGTAGTAATTACGTGAAATGATCGAACTATAAACGATGGGTTAAACATCGCTTCTATAGGTTGAACATTGACCATCTTTCCATTCTTCAACTCAAAACCTGCAGGCGTATTCATAAATGAATTCACTGAAGTAATGAAGAATGCTGAGAAAGAGCCACCAATAATTACTGGTATACTAATTAAGAAATGTGTCCATTTATTTTTAAAACGATCCCAAGTATATAAATATATACTTAAGAAAATAGCTTCAAAGAAGAATGCAAATGTTTCCATAAATAATGGAAGTGCAATAACGTGTCCACCCATTTCCATAAATGTAGGCCAAATCAATGATAATTGAAGCCCTATAATTGTACCTGTAACAACTCCCACTGCTACAGTAATTGTATAAGCTTTAGCCCATCTTTTGGCCATAGCTATATATTGAAGATCATTTTTGCGAATACCTAAAAATTCTGCAATTGCGAACATTAAAGGCATACCAACACCAATCGTTGCAAAAATGATATGAACTGCTAAAGTCATAGCTGTCAAAAACCGACTGATTTCAACTGTATCCATTTAAAAACATCACCTTTTTCTTTTTTTGATGACAACACAATGAACTTAATTATAATTGCTATAATGTGTATTTTTAAAACATTATGCGCTATGAAATTGTGTATAATTTATGTCAGTTCACAATGTGTTCACAAATTTGAATTTCAATGTATAATTGTGTATATTACATTAGAATAAAGCACGAAGGAGCATGATACATGTCAGAAATAATCGTTTATACGCAGAATGATTGTCCACCTTGTACATTTGTAAAAAATTATCTAACTGAGCATCAAATTGTTTTTGAAGAAAGAAATATCAACAATCAACAATATCGAAACGAAATGATAGATTTTGATGCTTTTTCAACTCCGTTTATTTTGTTGAATGGCAATCCAATGTACCATGTTGATCTTGATGAAATCAACAAAGTATTAAATATCCAAGATTAATTTTCATCTAAATCAACTTCATCATTTTTAGCTATCATAAATTAAATATCGATTTTTAAATTAACTAACATTAATTAAAGAACAACATTTTGTTAATGACACATAGTTTTTTAATTAGTTAGCAACAACATTCCATTGAAATTAACATAAATCATAAAAAAGAACCCGAAGTATTCATAATTACTCACAATGAATACTTCGGGTTTATTTATAATTCTGTCTTTCGAAAGAATTAATTATTTTACGTAGTTGTTAACTAATTCAATAACTTCTTCTTGCGTTGCACAGTCGACTGCACGGTTAGCAAGTTCAGTCATTTCATTTTTACTTAAACCATTAATTTGTCTTCTTGCTTTCAGAATAGACGTTGCACTCATAGAGAACTCATCTAAACCTAAACCAAGTAATAATGGAATAGCTGTTTCATCTCCAGCCATTTCACCACACATACCTGTCCATTTACCTTCTTTATGTGACGCTTCAATAACTTGTTTAACTAAACGTAAGATTGAAGGGTTATATGGTTGGTATAGATATGATACACGCTCTGACATACGATCAGCAGCTAATGTGTATTGAATTAAATCATTTGTACCGATACTGAAGAAATCTACTTCTTTGGCAAAGACATCAGCTAATGCTGCTGTTGCAGGTATCTCTACCATGATTCCTAATTCTATATCATCTGAAATGTCATGACCTTCATTTTTAAGGTTTTCTTTTTCTTCTAATAATATAGCTTTAGCTTCTCTAAATTCGTTAATTGTTGCAACCATTGGGAACATGATATTTAACTTACCATAAACCGATGCACGTAATAATGCACGTAGTTGTGGTCTGAAAATATCTTGTTGAGCAAGGCATAAGCGAATCGCACGATAACCTAAGAATGGATTCATTTCTTCAGGCAAGTTTAAGTATGATAATTCTTTATCTCCACCTATATCTAAAGTACGTACAACAACACGTTTACCGTTCATTGCTTCTAATACTTCTTTATAAGCTTCAAATTGCTCTTCTTCTGTAGGCATTTGGTCACGACCCATATATAAAAACTCAGTTCTATATAAACCGATACCTTGTGCACCATTTTCAATAACACCTGGCAAATCATTAGGTGTACCAATATTTGCAGCAAGCTCTGCGTGAACACCATCAACTGTAACAGTATCAGCATCACGTAGTTTTTGTAATTCTTTCTTGTCAGCAAAATAACGCTCACGTTTATCTTGATAAGCGATTAACTCATCTTCAGTTGGATTAACGATTACATCACCATTTAATCCATCTACGATAATCATGTCGCCTTGTTTAACTTCTTGAGTAATTGATTTTGTACCAACAATTGCTGGAATTTCTAAAGAACGACTCATAATCGCAGAGTGACTTGTTCTTCCGCCAATGTTTGTAGCAAAACCTTGTACAAATTCTTTATTTAATTGAGCAGTATCAGATGGCGTTAAGTCATTCCCTACAATAACAACGCTTTCATCAATCATACTCGGATTCGGTAATTCTACACCTAAAATATGTGATAACACACGTTTAGAAACGTCGCGAATATCAGCCGCACGTTCTTTCATGTATTCGTTATCCATAGATTCAAAAATTGTAACAAATTGTGTTGTTACATCCGTTAATGCTGTAGCAGCATTAGCGTTTTCATTTTTAATCTTATCTTGGATTGGTTGAATTAATTCAGGGTCATCTAAAACTAATAAATGTGCATCAAAGATAGCAGCTTTATCAGCACCTAGTTGAACCTCTGCATTATTTCTAATTTTAGTTAACTCAACTTTAGAAGCTTCGATAGCGCTATTGAACTTTGCAACTTCTCCTTCAACATCAGTGACTTTTTCATTTTTGTCGAATGTTAAGTCTGGCTCAACTAATAAATAAGCTTTAGCAATTGCGACACCATCAGATGCGGCAATACCTTTAATTAATTTAGACATGATTATTTAGTCAATCCTTCTTTTGATAAGACGTCACTGATTGCTTGAATGGCGTCAGATTCATCACTACCGTCTGCATAAATTGTAATTTCAGCATCTTTACCAACACCAAGGCTCATAACACCCATGATTGATTTTAAGTTAACTTTCTTACCGTTATATTCTAATTGAATATCAGAATCGAATTTTGAAGCTGTTTGTACTAACATTGTTGCTGGTCTAGCGTGAATACCAGTCTCGTCGATGATTACATATGAATTTTGTTCCATAATTACATTTCTCCTTCGTATAGTTAGAATCTTCAATATTATTACAATACTAACTTAGTTTTATACATTAACTTTACCAAAACCATGCTTTAAATTCAATTCGTTTAAAACCGGTTTCAGTAAAATTTGCAAATTGCAAAACTATTATAGCACCTACATGACATTTTTAATAACATTTTCGCATTTTTGAATGTGATCTTTTCCAATTTTATTCATAAAATAATAACTAATTGATGCAGATACAGCTTGTCCTACTACCGGGAACCATTTCGTTTGTTTTGCAGCAGTACGTTTAGCTACATCTCTAATAACTATTTTTAAAAATGCACTTGAAATTCTTTTACCAATAAATTGACTACCTTGAATTGCTGCTGCAGACATAACTCTTTCTTTCACATCATCTCCAAGGCTATTAACTTGCTTATGATCTAAACCATAAATTTTATTAACATCTTCGATAATATCTTTCATTAATTTTAAATCAACACCAAAATCTAATCCAGGAATTGGAACAACGCTCATTGTTGATGACATTAAAGACTTTCTCTTTACAATTGCTTCAGCGCGTTGTCGTCTTTCATTTAATTCTTTAATTGTCGTAGGCATTGCACCCTTTTCATTAATGTTTTCTATTTTAAAAACTGAATTACCAATTTTATTAGTTAAATTTGACGTTAAATTATTTTTGAATCCCATAATATTATCACCCTTCTTTTTCTCAATAAGTTACTATACCCCTTTTTATCAAATTAATGTCTAATATTTACAAAAACAGCTTTTAAATATTTAGATGGCTTATAATGTGGATGCGTTTTAAAATCTTTTGGTAATCCCATAACTTCAGTTAATTCATAATCAACACCACTCTCTTCAAGTGTCTTTTTAATAGTATTTTTAAATTGCTTTAATGGATATACACTTGCGTTTGTACATAATAATAATGTTCCTTCAGATGATAAGATATTTAAGGCGCCATTAATTAATTTGTCATAATCTTTTTGCACTGAAAATGTACGTTTTTTGTTGCGTGCAAAGCTAGGTGGATCAATCACGATCGTGTCATAACTATGTCCATGACGTGCAGCATATTTATAGAAATCAAAAGTGTCCATGACATAAATATATTGAGATTTAGGATCAATAGCATTTAATCCAAAATTTTCTTCAGTTAAACTACGAGAACGATTAGCCAAATCTACACTTGTTGTTGAAGATGCCTCACTTGCTGCTATTACAGAAAAAGCACCTGTATAACTAAATAAGTTTAAAACATGGCGTTCTTTGGCATATTGATCCCTTAATTTCTTGCGCACTTCTTTTTGATCTAAAAAGATACCTGTCATCAAACCATCTTCAAGGTCTACGTTATAAAATGTGAAGTTTTCTTCGATAACAATTGGAAACTCAGGTGCATCGCCTTCAACAAAACCACCACTATATTCGCTGTCTTTAAATCTTACTTTTTCGTAAATAGATTTATAATCAAATACTTTTCTAACCGCTTCAAGAATGGCATATTTAAATTTATAAATACCTTTTGAGTACCATTGAATCAACAAATGGCCATCGTAATTGTCGATCGTTAATCCCCCAACACCATCACCTTCAGCATTAAATAATCTAAAAGCATTTGTTCCATCTATATTAAAATAATAATCACGTTCTGCTAATGCAGTATTAAACAATTTCACAAAGAAAGCTGTGTTGATTTCTTGAGCTTTATCGTATGTTAGAACCCAACCTAATCCTTTATGTTGGCGACCAACATAAGCCGTTGCAACATATTGTGATTTATCAGTCACAATTTGAAAAATATCTCCTTCTTTTAAATGATCTTGTGAATAGATATCCTCTTCTTCAATTAAAGGATATCCATTAAAATATTTTGTTTCTTTGCCTTTGTTCAGAGTTGCTATTTTCATCTGACAACTTCCTTTCTGTGTTTCGTTGTAGTTTTATATAGATTAAATTTTTTGCCAAATTTCAATATCATCTACTTCTAATCTTACTGTTGATTTTAACAAATTAGTAATTCGAATGATATATGTTAAATTTCTACACAGGAAATACTATATATCGTTTCGCCAATTCCATATGTCGCTTCAACTATTTACTAGTTTTCTTGATTTTACAAATGGATAACTTTTCAACTATTTTATTTGCACTAAAACTTTGTATACAATTTTCAATACTTAATTCGCATCACCTGAATCAATCAAATCTAGTTACAAAAAAAGTACTATCCATAAACTTCATTGACCTGTATCTAAATAAGTTAGAGATATATCTAACTTATAGCGTACACATCAAAATGTTTAATAGATAGTACTTTTATAATGCTTTTAATTATGGTCGCTCTCGTAATTGTAACGAATAAGAAATGATGATTGCCAATAACATTAATAGTAATGTTGGCGTAATGAACACTGAAAGTAGTAGTCCATGAATCATTATATTTATAAATTCCGTTAACAATTTAAAGAATAAAATGCTCCCCATAAATAGTTGTAAATAATAAAACTTACCTTTCAAGTGGAAAGTTAACGTGGTAGCGATATATGCGATAATAATGAATAACAGAATTAGTAATGTAACCCATTCAATAACATATTGTGTCTCTGATAATTTCCAATCACCAGATACAAATAATGCATTACGATTATTAAATTCTAAAAATGTGAATAAAAAGATGACGACACCACAAAATAGTTCGACATACATTGGTTTAACCCATTTCGGTTTTCTCATCCAATCAGGAATATCGTCTTCTTGAATATCGATAATATCATTAACTTTCTTTTTGAATTTATCTCTTTTAGCTCTAATTTTATCTAAATCGACACTTCTTCTTGTCTTACGTGCATATTCTGTAGTCTTATCTTGGAGTTGTTTCAAGTGAATTTTAGTTTGATTCGTGACATTCCCTTTACTTGTTCTTGATAATTCTGGCTCCTCTTCACCTAATTCTTGCTTTGTTAAAGGTAAAGCTCGGCGCAAGAACAAGAAATTCCAAATAGCCATTTGACCAAGTAACCACATAATTATAAAGAAAGCATTGACACTTAAGATATCAATTGACTCTATTTCATTAGCATCAATTCTGCCATACAATGCAATTTGTGTAATTAAGTAACTTATACCATAACTCACAATTATCCACATGTAATGATTTTTTACATTTTCCTGATTCAATTCATCTTTATAGACGATATATCCTATATGAATTGTAAATGGAATAATGAAAATCACTGCAAAGAATCCATAAACTTGTGTCATTAATATAAGAGTAATAATAAAGTACATGATACCGATAACTAAGAAAAAGATAGAAATATCATAGTCATACTTAATAGTTCTAAGTAATGTATGACCAATCAACATAACTAAAATACCGAATATAATTATCACAATTGCACTAACTATAGGGAAATTACCTATAAAACGACTCATTACTTTAATAATTTCACTGAAAAATGCATTCAGAAATTCCCACACATTATGAACATGTGTATCAACTTTTTTACCACCATTTAATTGTTTAATTAATGGCAAGTTAATTAAAATAATGAGACCAGTGAAGAGTGAAACGATACCGATTAAATAGCTAAAAATAATTTCGGCGTGTTTCCTAAGAAAAGACATTATGTTCACCTCAAAATCATTATATATTAATCTAATGTTGTTGTCTTTAGATAAATGAATAAATAGTGCTATAGACTTAGAAAAGTTTAACGAAAGTACAACCGGGTAAGATTTATATATAAATAATTATCCAATTTGGGAGGAATTAATCATGTCTAATGAAAATCAAAATAAAAAAGCAGCAGAAAAAGCTAAAGAAGTTGAAGAAAAATTAAAAGATAAAAAAGAAGAAAAAACAGAAGATATTAATCAAACAAAACAAGATATCCAAGATACACTAAATTAATTTAGAGCCCCTTACAACTTTTAGTTGTTAGGGGCTTTTATGCTTGCGCTCGACGCAAGTATCCCTCTTTTACCTTACAACCTTTAGTTGTTAGGGGCTTTTTTGCTTGCGCTCGACGCAAGTATCCCTCTTTTACCTTACAAACTATAATTCATAAGCCATTATGCACGGATTCTTCACTGTTGTTAAATAGGTATGATTGATAAGTACCCCTCTTCATTTATCAGCTCAATATTATTACATGTCACATATTTTTATATCTTTAATTACTAACATTCCTACTACATCTTCAATTTAAATCCAATACTAATATTATAAATTTTAAATCGAATTAAACGACATTTCATGAAGACAACCTATTGACATAAGTTTATAAACGTCTTACAGTATAATTAATTAAATAAATCGCACACACTAGGGGTGTTTTATACTGAGATGAGGCTTGCCCTCAAACCCTTTGAACCTGATCTAGCTTGAACTAGCGTAGGAAAGTGTTACTATACATATGTTTTACTAATATATATTGTGAACGCATAACTTTCCTATGGATGGTTGTGCGTTTTTTTATTAGGAGGATGTAAAAATGTCAAAAGGTTTAAAGCTATCTGAAATACTAGTAACCGTACTTATTTCAGTAGTATTCGCAGTTATTTACAATTTATGGTGGTTTGTTTACAATGGTGTGCAAGCTACAGGCCTTCACCTCGAACAATTAACAAACGGGGTTTGGTTCATGGCAGCGATTGTCTGCTATCTAATTATTCCAAAACCAGGTATTGCTTTACTGGCTGAATTTGCTGCAGGTGCCGGCGAAACTATCATTATGGGTCGTTTCGATATTCCGACAATCGTTTACGCTTTTATACAAGGTTTAGCGTGTGAACTTGTCTTTGCAATTTTTAAATATCAATCTCGTTCAGTTATGGTAGCTATGTTAGCAGGTTTTTGTACAGCAATCGCGGCTTTCCCGATAGATTATTTCTATGGTTATTTAAATGAAGTTGCAGGTTGGAACTTAACATTATTCATCGTATTTAGATTAATTAGTGGTGCAGTAGTCGCCGGCGTCCTATCTTACCTTTTAGTAAAAGCTTTAGATAAGACAGGCGTAACAAAATTATTTAGACCAGCTGCTAAAGAAGATTACGACAACTTATAAGAGGAGCATTCAGAGTGTTAAAAGTAAGTGATTTACGATTAAAATATCCAAGTGGTCAGCGTAAAATTTTCGATCATTTAAATATCACTATTCAAGACAAAGAAAAAGTACTTTTACTCGGTCCTTCTGGTTGCGGTAAAAGTACACTTCTGAATGTATTAAGTGGTATTGTTCCTAATTTAATTGAATTACCTATGAAATATGATGAACTAATCGTTGACCCATTAAGTGGCGTTATTTTCCAAGACCCTGATAGCCAGTTTTGTATGCCAAAAGTATACGAAGAACTTGCATTCGTTTTAGAAAATAGACAAGTACCACGTGAAGACATGGATGCGTTAATTATCAATGCTTTAAATATGGTCAATTTAAATGTTACCCCTGAAACGTATATCAAAGATTTAAGTGGCGGGATGAAACAGAAATTGGCAATTGTTGAAACCATTCTTCAACAATCAAAAACATTGTTTTTAGATGAACCGACAGCAATGTTAGATGTTCAAGCAACGGAAGATTTATGGACTAAACTAATTGAACTTTGGGAAGATCAAACTGTTGTAATCGTTGAACATAAAGTTAAACACATCTGGAATCATGTCGACCGCGTCATTTTGATGGATTATAACGGAAATATCATTGCCGATGAATGTCCTGAAATCATATTACAGAAGTATGTTCATTTACTCAGTGAATATGGTGTGTGGCATCCACGTGCATGGGAATTCGCACCAAGTCGTGTTGACTTTCCAACAACAAACTCACACTTATTACAATTTAAAAATGGACGTATTATTCGCGGTAAATCAACGTTGCTCTCATTCTCAGATTTAGAAATTGGTCTAGGTGAGTGGATTACAATTACAGGGGCAAATGGTAGTGGTAAAACAACCTTGCTTGAATCAATTATGCAATTGATTAAATATCAAGGTGATGTTTATTTTGAAAATCAGCGTTTAACAAAAATTAAACATGCAGCAAAACACATGTATCTAGTTTATCAAAACCCAGAATTACAATTTATAACAAATTCGGTTTATGATGAAATTAACATTCATTTTAATCACCTTTCTAAAGATCAAAGTGATGATGAAACGATACAACTTTTAAAACTTTTAGATTTAGAAAATGTAAAAGATCAACATCCTTATGAGTTGTCTATTGGTCAAAAACGACGCCTTAGCGTAGCTACCGCACTAAGTTCTAAAGCTGATATCATCTTTTTAGATGAACCGACATTTGGACTTGATAGCCATAATACATTCCAGTTGATCAAACTTTTCCAAAAACGAATTAATTTGGGACAAAGTATTGTCATGGTTACACATGACGATGAAATAATTGAACGTTATCCATCAAGAAGACTTAAAATTTCAGATGGTGCGTTACTAGATTGTGATGGTGATACGAATGTATGAGCAATGGAAAGTTCGGCAATCATTTGTTGATGATGTCAACATTATAACGAAACTATTTCTTGGAATTATACTATTTTTCTTTATTATATTTGTGCATAATTTCGATTTTATGCTTTATATCACTATCTTAATGTTAGTTTTCTTATTGATGTTTAATGGTACTCAGTTTAAAATTACAGCAATTTTTATAACTATAAGTATTGGCTTTGCATTACTCTCTTCCCTGTTCATGATTTTATACGGGAACGGTAGCCATACAATTTTGAAATTCGGATTTATCCATATTACAACAGAAAGTTTAGTTCGTGGTTTACATGTTTCATTAAGAACCATTGCTATTTCATTTTTCGGTATCTTAATCGCACTCACATCTCAGGTTGTCATGATTTTTTATAGTTTAATGCAACATTTAAAGGTTAAATCAAAAGTTGCTTATGCATTCATGGCTGCCATTCGTATGATACCTTTAATGATTAGTTCTTTAATACAGCTTCGCAGATCTTTAAAAATGCGCTATCAGATGATAGACGCAGCAAATTATAGAGGATTAAAGCGATTTAAGCATTTAATCATACCTCTATTAAGCCAAAACATTAGAAAGGCTCATCAATTATCAGTTGCGATGGAGTCGAAAGGATTTAGAGATGGTCCTCGTACTTACTATTACAACGTACCTTTCTCATATAAAGATGTAATCTTTATTATAGTTTTAATTGCCATTATTACTTTGGCATATTATTGTTCAATCACCTTACCCATCACGGGCATAGATGATGTTCGTCTTGGTCGTGTAGGTTAAATTTTATCCATAATTGTATAGATACTAAATTAGAAATTCATTGTATAGAAAAAGAAAACCATTTATTCCATACTAAACAAAAGAGGTGCCACAAACATGTTATTTTGTTCATCCAAACATGTTGTGGCGCCTCTTTTTTATTACATATACATAATCACAAATTTGGTACAGAAATCAATGTCCTAGACTCTACAACTAAAAAAGCTATGAAAAAATCTATCGTTATAGATTCGTTCATAGCTAATCTTAGTATTTTTAAATATACTTATTTAAGTTGTAGTGCTTTATTCGCAATGTCATGACGATAGAATAAATGGTCACTTTGTATTTGAGATACTTTTTCGTATGCGTCTCGCTGTGCATCATGTACATTGTCACCTTTTCCGATGGCAAGTATAACTCTACCACCTGAAGTAACAAAGGTATCACCTTGCTTCTTTAATCCACTAACAAAATAGTTTTCATTTAAATCAAAGCCACTTACTTTATGCCCTTTTTCATATGCATCAGGATATCCTTTTGAAGCCAACATGACCCCTACAATAGATTCATTTTTCCATTTGAATTCAGTACGGTTTCCTTCATCTAAATCAATAATATGCTGCATTAAATCACTTTCCATGCGACTTAATAATACTTGAGCTTCAGGATCACCAAAACGGGCATTAAATTCAATTACTTTTGGACCATCTTTAGTTAAAATAGCACCAATGTATAATACACCGAAGAATTGATAACCTTCATTAAGCATTGCCTTTGCAATGGGTTGTGCAATCGTTTCATTTGTAAGTTTTAAAACATCGTCACTAATATGTGGTACTGGACAATAAGCCCCCATACCACCAGTATTTGGTCCTTCATCATGATCAAATGCGCGTTTATGATCTTGTGCAATACAGTCGAAAGGAACTGCTAAATCACCATTAACAAATGTCATTAGCGAGAACTCTTCACCTTCTAAAAACGTTTCAAATACAACAGTACCTTCTTCTTCATCACCATACATAATCTCAATAGCACTTCTGGCTGCTTCAATAGTATCTGCAATAATAACGCCTTTCCCAGCAGCTAACCCATCTTTCTTGACAACAACGGGCAATTCACAGTTCTCAATATATGTTAAAGCATCCTTTTTTCGCTCAACTTCTTTATAATCAGCAGTTGGAATATTATATTTTTCCATTATCTTTTTAGCAAATAATTTTGAGCCTTCGATTTGAGCTGCTTGCTTATTTGGACCAAACACTTTGAAACCATTCGCTCGTAAAATGTCTGCTAATCCATCAATTAGCGGTTGTTCTGGACCTATAACTACCCAATCAACATTTTGCTGTTTAGCAAAATCTAGTATCCCTTGATGATCAGATTCTGAAATTTCAGTGTGTACTTCAGCTATAGGTGTCATTGCCTCATTACCTGGAATGACAAACACTTGTTTAACTAGACTCGATTGATTAAGTTTATATGCAAGTGCATGTTCTCGTCCACCAGCACCAATTACTAATACATTCATTTATGTTACGCCCCTTTAAAATTAGTGTTTAAAATGTCGAGTGCCTGTGACTACCATTGCAATACCATGTTTATTAGCCATATCAATTGAATCTTGATCTTTAATCGAACCACCCGGTTGGATAATTGCCTTTATACCATGTTGTGCTGCAAGTTCAACTGTATCTCCCATAGGGAAAAATCCATCAGATACTAACGCTACATGATCATTGATTTCAATAGCTCTCTCTAACGCAATTTTAGCAGCACCGACACGATTCATTTGTCCAGCACCTATACCTACAGTTTGTTTATTATTACTTAAAATAATTGCATTACTTTTTACTGATGGTACAACTTTCCATCCTAATAACATTGCTTCCCATTGTTCATCAGTAGGTGCAACTTCTGTAACAACTTTCATTTCTTCTTTTGGCACGACATAATTGTCTTTATCTTGAACTAAATATCCGCCAGATACTGAAACAAACTCTTCTTCGTTACTGTCTATAATCATATCAATTTCTAATAATCTTACATTCTTCTTTTGTTTTAAAATATCTAATGCTTCACCTGTAAATTTTGGTGCAATAATAACTTCCAAAAAGATACTATGCAATTGCTCTGCTAACTCAGGTGTTACAGCTCGGTTTAATGCAACAATTCCACCAAATATTGATTGACTATCCGCTTCATACGCATGTTGAAATGCTTGTTCTATCGTGTCACCGATACCAACACCACATGGATTCATGTGTTTAACCGCAACTGCAGCAGGTGTATCAAACTTTTTAACTAAAGCTAGTGTAGCATCTGCATCTTTAATATTGTTATAGCTTAATTGTTTCCCATGTAATTGTTTAGCGCCTGCAATCGTGTGCTTAGCATTCGAAGTTCTCACAAAATACGCTGATTGTTGTGGATTTTCTCCATATCTTAAAGTTTCTTTATCCCCTTTAAAGAAACGTACAATCGCTTCATCATATTCTGCAGTATGCTCAAAAACTTTGATCATTAATGATTGTCTATATGACTCATCTAACGAATCGTTTCTTAATCGCGTCAATACTTCTTGATAATCTGCAGGATGTACAATTGTTGTTACATGTTTATAGTTTTTAGCTGCAGCACGTAACATTGTTGGACCACCAATATCAATATTTTCAATTGCTTCGTCCATCGTCACATCAGGGTTTGCAACAGTTTGTTGGAATGGATATAAATTAACTACTACCATATCAATTAAATCTATATGTTGTTCTGATAATTCATTTAAATGCTGCGGTTTATTTCGATCAGCTAAAATGCCACCATGAACAGCCGGATGTAATGTTTTAACACGGCCATCCATTATTTCTGGAAAATGTGTTAAGTCTGAAACAGAACGAACTGGTACATTTGCTTCATCTAATATACGTTTAGTTCCACCTGTTGAATATAATTCATAATTTAATTGCGTTAACGCTTTAGCAAACTCTACAATACCTGTTTTATTTGATACGCTCAAAATAGCTTTCTTCATCACATACATACTCCTTATTTTACAATTTTAGCAATAACACTTGGATATAACTCATATTCCAATTTTTTTACTTTCTCTTCTAATTGTTCTTTTGAATCGTCCGGTCTAATATCACATTGTCTCTGTTCAATAATTTCTCCCGTATCCATACCACTATCAACATAATGTACTGTCGAACCAGTAATAGTATCGCCACTATGATATGCTTGGCCTATTGCGTCAATCCCCTTATATTTCGGCAATAGAGATGGATGTATATTCAATATTTTACCTTCAAATGAAGCTAATAAGTCTGGACCAATTAGACGCATGTAGCCAGCTAAAATAATCCACTCTACCTTATCTTTATTTAATAATGTTACTAAATGTTGTTCATACGCTGCTTTTGAATCAAATTGTTTTGGTTCATTAATATAAACAGGAATATCGTGCTTTTTTGCTCTATCTATACAAAACGCATTTTGATGATCCGTATATAGCGCCGTAACTTCAATATTTTCAAGTTTTCCTGATTCAACATGCTCAACTATATTTTCAAAGTTACTTCCTGAACCTGATGCAAAAATCGCAATTTTAACCATTGTTATACCCCCAACAATTCGATTGCAGTTGACTCATTTTTCACAATATGACCAATTTGATAGGCTTCCACATTTTGTTCTGCTAAAATCTTCAAAGCGCGTGATGCATCTTTTTCATCAACGATAACCGTATAGCCAATACCCATATTAAAAATGTTATACATTTCATTTGTGTCTATATCGCCTTGTTGTTGTAACCAATCAAATATTTTTGGCGTTGGAAATGATGTTGTATCAATTCTAGCAGCATATCCGGCTGGCAATGCACGTGGAATATTTTCATAAAAACCTCCACCAGTAATATGATTCATTGCCTTAATAGAAACTTCTTTTTTCAAAGTAAGTACAGGTTTGACATACAATTTAGTTGGTTCTAAAAAGAGATCTATAAATGGACGATTATCGAAGTTTGATGCCAAATCAATGCCTGATTCATTAATTAATTTGCGCACTAAACTGTATCCATTTGAATGAATGCCACTTGACGCAAGCCCTATAACAACTTGTCCCTCTTTCACTTCTGAACCATCTACATAGTCATCCTTTTCAACTGCTCCAACAGCAAATCCGGCTACATCATATTCGCCTTCGTGATACATTTCACCCATTTCAGCAGTCTCTCCACCGATAAGTGCAGTATTCGTTTCAACACATGCATCACTAATACCTTTAACAATTTGTTCAATAACTTCAGGAACAACTTTGTTTGTAGCGATGTAATCTAAAAAATATAATGGTTCTGCACCTGTCGTTAAAATATCATTAACACACATTGCAACTGCATCGATACCTATCGAATCATGTTTACCATAGTCGATAGCTAGTTTTAATTTCGTTCCTACTCCGTCTGTTCCAGAAACTAAAACTGGTGCTGTCATATTTAATTGTGATAAATCAAATGTAGCACCGAATCCACCTAAACCACCGATAACTTCTTTACGCATCGTACGTTTAACATGACTAGACATTCTTTCTACAGCTTCATAACCAGCATGAATATTTACACCAGATTGTTCATATGCTTTAGACATTTAAATTTCCCTCGCTATCAAAAAAGTGTTTGTTTTTAGAAATATATTGCTTTTGTCGATGACTTAAATGTGCTTTATAATTTGCTTCATAATCATATAACCCTGCAGGATAATCTCCAGTGAAACTTTCTACACATAAGCCACTATATGGCGCGTCATAATCTAAACCAATTGATTCAATTAACCCATCTACAGATAGATATGCTAATGAATCAGCGCCAATATAATCTTTAATTTCTTCAGGTGATTTGCTTGCAGAAATTAATTCTGCCGTAGTTGAAACATCGATTCCATAAAAACTTGGGAACATAAATTCCGGTGATGCTATACGCACATGCACTTTATTTGCACCAGAATCTTTTAACATTTTCACAATGCGTCTAATTGTCGTACCGCGAACAATGGAATCATCAACAAGAATGATATTTTTCCCATCTACTATATCTTTTACCGCAGATAACTTCACTCTCACACCTTGCTCACGTAATTCTTGAGTTGGTTGAATAAATGTTCTTGCAACATATTGATTTTTAACTAGTCCCATTTCATATGGCAAACCTATTTCTTCAGCATAACCACTCGCAGCTGATAGCGATGAATTGGGTACACCGATGACCATATCAGCATTTACAGGGCTTTCTTGGGCTAATTTTTTACCAGAAGCTTTACGTACTGCATGGACATTTTTACCAGCTATTGTTGAATCTGGTCTAGCAAAATAAATATATTCCATCGCAGAAATTGCAGTTGTCGTATGATGTGTATAAGATTTAACTGTAATACCTTTATCGTTAATCACGACATATTCACCTGCATGAATATCTTGAACAAATTCTGCACCTAACACATCTATTGCACATGTTTCACTTGCAAGGATGTATGTACCATCTTTCATTTTACCTACAACAAGAGGTCTGATAGCATTTGGATCTACTGCGCCATATAACGCATCTTTAGTTAAAATCGCAAATGTAAAACCGCCTTTAACTTTTCGCAAACTTTCTTTCAACGCTTCCTCAAAAGTAGGAGCTTTACTTCGACGTATCAAATGCATAATGACTTCAGTATCAGAAGACGAATGGAAGATAGCACCTTGTTTTTCTAAATTCTGACGCAATGATTTAGCATTAATGAGGTTACCATTATGACAAATACCTACACTCATATCATAAAAGTGATACAGAAACGGTTGAATATTTTCAATACCTTTATTACCTGAAGTAGCATAACGGACGTGACCAATTGCATGTTGATATCCTTTTAATCGTTCCATTTGGTCATCTTTAATCGCTTCAGTTAGTAAGCCTAATCCTCGCTCGCCTTTTAATTCATTTTGATTAGAAACAACTATACCTGCACCTTCTTGACCACGATGTTGCAAACTATGAAGTCCCATATATGTTAGTTGCGCTGCTTCAGGATGATTCCAAATACCAAACACGCCACATTCTTCGTTTAATCCTGAGTAGTTAAACATTGAGCAATTGCCCCTTCCCATATTTGTTTAATATCTGAAACATTTTCACTAATCTCTGTATATGGTGTTGTTACTTTGAAATTATCACTATCTGTTAAAAGTCCAATTTCTATTGCATTATCAATATTTAAAGTTTTACCTGATTTAACAGAAACAACATATCGGCCTTGTGTCTCACTAAACAATTGTGCATTTGTTATATCTATTGAAGACTTTAATCCTAAACCGTAATGCGCACTTAGTTTAGCTAAGGTAATCAGTAAGCCACCTTTACCAACCGTTTGAACATGTGATAATACCCCTTCACGAATAGCAGTCTTGATTGATTCACCTTTTTCAACTTCTGAACTCAAATCTAATGACTCAAATTCATGATTAACTTTGCCATAAATTAACTTTTCAAGTTGACTACCACCAAAGTCGTCCTTAGTATCACCGATTAAATATAATTTATCTCCAACTTGAGGTTCAAAATCATTTAAATAATTTACATTTTCAATTAAACCTACCATTCCAACAACTGGTGTTGGGAAAATAGAAGTACCTTTCGTTTCGTTATATAAAGATACATTACCAGAAACTACTGGTGTCTTAAGAATGTCGCATGCTTCTGCCATACCTTTCGTTGAATCTATCAACTGTTGATAGATTTCTTTCTTTTCAGGAGAACCATAATTTAAACAATCTGTCATTGCTAATGGTGTTGCACCCACGGCAATTAAATTTCGATAAGCTTCAGCTACTACCATCTTTCCACCTTCATATGGATTGTTATATACATAACGCGCTTCACCATCAATTGTTGAAGCAATTGCCTTATTTGTGCCTTCCACACGTACTACCGATGCTTGAAGTCCTGGCTTAATTATCGTATTGGCACCAACTTGTTGGTCGTATTGATCATATAAATAGTGTTTAGATGCTATAGTCGGATGTTTAAGTAATTTAAAGAAAGTATCTTTAACATCGATGTGTGTATAATCATTTTTAGAAGTATTATAATTTTTTTCTTCTCCTTCTAAAATATATACAGGTGCTTCATCAGCTAGTGGTTCAACTGGAATGTCAGCATAAACTTCGTCATCATATGTTAAAACAAAACGATTTGTATCTGTAACTTCACCTATAACAGCACTATCCAATTCGTGCTTATCAAATAAATCTAAGAATTTTTGTTCAGTACCTTTTTCAACAACTAGTAACATACGTTCTTGAGTTTCTGAAAGCATCATTTCATAAGGAGAAATACCTGGCTCACGTGTTGGCACTTGTTCTAATCTCAAATGTAAACCACTACCACCTTTTGCCGCCATTTCAGAAGATGAAGATGTTAAACCAGCAGCACCCATATCTTGAATACCAACTAATTCATCAAATGTAATTGCTTCAAGTGTTGCTTCCATTAATTTTTTACCTACAAATGGATCACCGATTTGTACAGAAGGTCGTTTACTTTCGCTTTCTTCCGTCAATTCTTCAGATGCAAAAGTAGCACCATGAATACCATCTCGACCAGTTTTCAAACCAACATAAATGACCGAATTACCTACACCTTTTGCTGTGCCTTTTTGAATCATGTCGTGATTGATAACACCAACACACATTGCATTAACAAGTGGATTGCCATCATAACGTTCATCAAATTCGATTTCACCGGCAGTTGTTGGAATACCAATGCAGTTACCATAACCTCCGATACCCTTTACAACCCCTTTAAGTAATCTTTGGTTTTGTTTATTATCTAATTCTCCAAATCTAAGACTGTTTAACAAATTAATAGGTCTAGCCCCAATAGAGACAATGTCACGAATGATTCCGCCAACGCCTGTAGCAGCCCCTTGATATGGTTCAATTGCTGATGGATGATTGTGAGACTCTACTTTAAATACTACGGCTTGATTATCACCTATATCGACTACCCCTGCACCTTCACCTGGCCCCATAAGCACATGCTCACCTGACGTAGGAAATTGCTTTAAAAACGGTTTAGAATGTTTATAAGAGCAATGTTCACTCCACATAACAGAAAAGATACCTGTTTCTGTAAAGTTAGGTTGTCTGCCTAAAATATCGCAAACTTTTTCATATTCTTGATCACTTAATCCCATATCTTGATATACTTTTTCAAGTTTAATTTCTTCAACGCTTGGTTCGATAAATTTAGACATGTTGTTCCCTCCAACTTTTTACCATCGCTTCAAATAATTTCACACCACTATCAGTACCTAACAACGTTTCTAAAGCTCTTTCAGGATGTGGCATCATGCCACATACATTACCTTTTTCGTTAACAATTCCTGCAATATCATCATATGAACCGTTCGGATTATTCACATATTTCAGAATAATTTGATTGTTAGCTTTTAATTGTTGATATATTTCATCAGTACAATAATAATGACCTTCGCCGTGAGCTACAGGATATATAACTTTTTCACCTTGTTCATAAAGATTTGTAAATGCTGTTTGATTATTCACTATTTCTAACTCTTCATTTCTACTAATAAATAAATGTGAATCGTTATGCAATAATGCACCAGGTAATAAACCTATTTCAGTTAAAATTTGAAATCCATTACAAACACCTAATACTGGCTTACCTTCAGCTGCAAGACGTTTAACTTCAGAAATAATCGGCGCTACACTAGCCATTGCCCCAGATCTTAAGTAATCCCCGAATGAAAATCCACCAGGAATAAGTACGCCATCAAATCCACTTAGTGATGTTTCTCTATAATCTACATATTCCGCTTCAACACCACTTTTAATAGCAGCATTAAACATGTCTCTATCACAATTCGAACCTGGAAAAACAAGAACCGCAAATTTCATTTTATGCATTCTCCTTTTCATCATCTAACACTTTATAGCTATATTCTTCAATCACTGTATTTGCAAACAATTTTTCACTTAGAGTTGTAATAATGTTGTGTACCTTTTCATCACTAACCTCATCCACTGTCATATATAATACTTTTCCTACACGAATATCATTCACTTGTGCATAACCTAAATCATGTACAGCTCGAGTAAGCGTTTGTCCTTGCGTATCTAATACTTGTGGTTGTAATGTGATATGTAGTTCAATTGTTTTCATTATTTTAAATCCTCCAATTTGTTTAAAAATATTTGATATGTTTCAATCAGTGATCCAGTGTTATTTCTATATACATCTTTATCAAAGTTTGCACTGGTAGCTTTATCCCAAATTCGACATGTATCTGGAGATATTTCATCCGCTAACAAAATTTGACCAGTCTCAGTCTTTCCAAATTCGATTTTAAAATCTACTAATTTTAAATTCATAGCATCCATTAAATTTTTTAATACTTGATTAATTTCTAGCGCTTTCGTTTTTAATGTTTCAATATCTTTATCTGTCGCAATATTCAGTAATTTGATGTGATCATCTGTAATCAACGGATCATTTAATGCATCATTTTTATAGAAAAATTCCACAAGTGGTTCTCTAAAAACTTCACCATTTTCAAAACCTAAACGCTTTGTAATAGATCCACTAGCAATATTACGAACAACTACTTCTAATGGAATTATTTTCACAGGCTTAACTAATTGTTCTGTTTCAGATAATTGCTTAATAAAGTGACTTTCTATTCCATTTTCTTGTAAATATTTAAATATAATAGAAGTAATTTGATTATTTAATCGCCCCTTACCTGCCATCGTGTCTTTCTTAGCCCCGTTTCCAGCAGTAACTTCATCTTTATATTCAACTCTTAATTCATTTTCTTGATTTGTTGAGAAAATGCGCTTCGCTTTTCCTTCATATAATAATGTCATGCTTTAATTACTCCCCTCAAATTTAGCGTACATATCTTGTTCAGTTTGGTTAACATCATTCGTTAGTACAGTCATATGCCCCATTTTTCTGCTATCTTTACGCTCAGACTTACCATAAATATGTAAGTGCCACTCTGGATGTTCATTAAATTCATTTTCCAATAAATCTAAGTCTTTACCTAGTAAGTTCATCATGACTGCAGGCTTTAATAATTCAATTGAATTTGGTAATGATTGTCCGGTAACTGCTAAAATATGAGTATCAAATTGTGAATAATCACATGCTTCAATTGAATAATGTCCGGAATTGTGAGGCCTTGGTGCAATCTCGTTCACATACAATTGGTTGTTACTATCTATAAAAAATTCAACTGTAAATGTTCCAATGAAATGAATCGATTGGATAATTTTATTAACTTGCTCTTTCGCCTCAGCTGTTTTATCTATTCTCGCTGGAACAATTGTTTTGAAAAGTATTTGATTTCTATGCTCATTTTCTTGTAATGGGAAATAAGTGATTTGATTGTTGTTTCCTCTTGTAACAGTAAGTGATACTTCTTTCTTGATATTCAAATATTTTTCAGCTACGCATTCACAAGTTTCAATTAATTTAAAACCTTCTTGTAAGTCTTTTTCGTTGTTAATTAAAACTTGACCTTTGCCATCGTAGCCACCAAATCTAGTTTTTACAATAAAAGGATATCCTAATGTTTCAATTGCTTTGTCAATATCTGTAGATTCTTTTACTGAAATGAATGGGACAACCTTGGTACCAGCACTTTTTAATGTTTCTTTTTCAGTTAAGCGGTCTTGTAATAACTGTATAGCTTGGTAACCTTGCGGAATATTGTACTTTTCACATAATAGTTTTAATTGTTGGGATGAAATGTTTTCAAATTCATAAGTAATCACATCACATTTTTGTCCTAATTGATTGAGTGCCTTTTCATCGTCATACTTGGCTTGTATAAATTCGTGTGCAACGTATCTACATGGACAATCTTCAGCAGGATCCAATACAGCCACTTTATAACCCATTTTTTGAGCTGATTGTGCCATCATCTTTCCAAGCTGACCACCACCAATAATGCCAATAGTCGCACCAAACTTTAATTTATTGAAGTTCATTTTGCATGTCCTCCACTTTTTGAATTAACGAAGATTCATACTGATTTAGTTTTTCAACTAAAGAAGGATTTTGAATACTTAACATTCTTGCTGCAAGTATACCTGCGTTTTTAGCACCTGCTGCACCAATTGCAGTCGTTGCAACCGGAATACCTCCTGGCATTTGAACAATTGATAATAAAGAATCTATACCCTTTAAACTTTTTGTTTCAATCGGCACTCCAATAACTGGTAGCGTCGTTAATGATGCAACCATACCTGGTAAATGTGCCGCACCGCCAGCGCCTGCAATGATAATGTCTATACCTCTTTCTCTCGCTTCAGAAGCAAATTGAACCATCATTTTTGGCGTACGATGTGCGGATACTACTTGTTTTTCGTACGGAATTTCAAAATAATCCAACATGTTACAACTCTCTTGCATAATTTTCCAATCGGAAGAACTGCCCATAATGACTGCTACTTTCACTTTGTACACCCTTTCAAAAGTTTGAATTGTGAATTACTTTAGTTGTATATTATAGATATAGCATAACAAGCAATTTCTGCTTTTTCAATCAAAAATCGAACTTTATTTTGATTTTTTGTTTGAATTTACGTCTTTTGCTATGTAAATTAGTTTTATGAACTAACAAAGTTAGGATATTGACAATAGGAGGAGAAGTTTTTATGGTTGCTAAAATTTTAGATGGTAAACAAATTGCCAAAGACTACAGACAGGGGTTAAAAAATCAAGTTGAAGCGCTAAAAGAAAAGGGTTTTACACCTAAATTATCCGTTATATTAGTTGGTAATGATGGCGCTAGTCAAAGTTATGTTAGATCAAAAAAGAAAGCAGCTGAAAAAATTGGTATGATTTCAGAAATCGTACACTTGGAAGAAACAGCTACTGAAGAAGAAGTATTAAACGAACTAAATAGACTAAATAATGATGATTCTGTAAGTGGTATTTTGGTACAAGTACCATTACCAAAACAAGTTAGTGAACAGAAAATATTAGAAGCAATCAATCCTGATAAAGATGTGGACGGTTTCCATCCAATAAATATAGGGAAATTATATATCGATGAACAAACTTTTGTACCTTGCACACCGCTTGGCATCATGGAAATATTAAAACATGCTGATATTGATTTAGAAGGTAAAAATGCAGTAGTAATTGGACGAAGTCATATTGTCGGACAACCAGTTTCTAAGTTACTACTTCAAAAAAATGCATCAGTAACAATCTTACATTCTCGTTCAAAGGATATGGCATCATATTTAAAAGATGCTGATGTCATAGTCAGTGCAGTTGGTAAGCCTGGTTTAGTAACAAAAGATGTTGTCAAAGAAGGAGCAGTAATTATCGATGTTGGCAATACGCCAGATGAAAATGGCAAATTAAAAGGTGACGTTGATTATGATGCGGTTAAAGAAATTGCTGGAGCTATTACACCTGTTCCTGGTGGCGTTGGTCCATTAACAATTACAATGGTATTAAATAATACCTTGCTTGCAGAAAAAATGCGTCGAGGTGTTGATTCGTAAATTCACATTAGTTATGTACTGAGAATTAATATCTGAGTTTTAATGAACTCTTTTAATCCTCATTAAATATTATTTCGCAATTGCAATGAATAATAAGAAGAATCTGGGACATTAATCAATCAAATGCTCCCTTCAAAGTAGACATTGAAAAAATGAAGGCTTTGAAGGGAGCATTTCACATTGTTCTAGGCTCAACAATTTTATATAGACAGTAATTAATTGAATGAAAATAAGCTTGTAACAAGTTTTCAATTCTAGTCGGGGCCCCAACACAGAGAATTTCGAAAAGAAATTCTACAGGCAATGCGAGTTGGGGTAGTGGCCCCAACAAAGAAGCTGACGAAAAGTCAGCTTACAATAATGTGCAAGTCGGCGAGGCCCCAACACAGAAGCTGTGACTATGATAAAGTACTACTACATAATTAATCATTAGTGGTTCTTTATCATTTTCGCCTCCCTTTTCTTATTGTTTTGATACACAAAAATTTAAGTTCAAACTGTCGAATAAAGTTATATTTGATTTCAAATTATCCCTGAATTATTAATTTTACAATTGTGGCAGATTTTCAAAATAATAATTATTTCCTCATTATTTATAAATTTATATTTAAATTTCATTCTTTATAGGGTAAGATTAGGACTATAGTATGATGTGTAAATAATATAAATTAAGGTATAGTAAAGCTAACTCAGAAATGACTTATCATTCGGAGGTTACATTATGAATAAACTATTACAGTCATTATCAGCCCTCGGTGTTTCTGCTACACTAGTAACACCAAATTTAAATGCAGATGCAACGACGAATACTACACCACAAATTAAAGGCGCTAATGATATCGTTATTAAGAAAGGTCAAGATTATAACCTTCTAAACGGCATAAGTGCATTTGATAAAGAAGATGGAGATTTAACCGATAAAATTAAAGTCGATGGCCAAATTGATACATCTAAATCTGGTAAATATCAAATTAAATATCATGTCACTGATTCAGATGGTGCAATTAAAATTTCCACTAGGTATATTGAGGTTAAATAGCCCTCATCACTATACTGCAAATAAAATGGTAGCAAACGAACATGTTTTGCTACCATTTTATTTGTTATTCCAACTTCATCTGCAACTTTAACCCAAATATTGTATTTTTTCTGTATACCAAAGGACTACCTATCAAATTATTAAAACTTAACTGCTCTTTTTAAAAAGAATGTTTAGATTTTGAACAAACAAATTTCCGCTTTTCATTGTTTAACGATAAATTACTTTTGGCAAATTCCTTATTAAAATGTTTGCGCTTCCTTTCAATGAACTAGCCATCATTTTCAATTTATTAGACAATTTCAAACTTTTTTTATTTTCATTCAAATAACCTTTAATTGAAAGCTATTCTCAACTTCCCTTTTAAATATGAAGCAATTTTTTCAAAAACGCTATTAGTCACAAAATGTACACATAATTTTAACAAATGTGTGAACCCACGTCACACCTTGATTTATCAACATTTTTGATACAATTTTATTAATTTTTTTCCCATAAGCCCTTGTAAATATTGTGTAATAACTTAAAATTAATGTTAAGCCCTACATTTGTAGTATTAGGAGGTCAAAAAAGTGTCAAAATTTAAGTCTTTGCTTCTATTATTTGGCACACTAATTTTACTTAGTGGTTGTTCAAATATAGAAATTTTCAACGCAAAAGGGCCAGTAGCAAGTAGTCAGAAGTTCTTGATTCTTTATTCAATCGTCTTCATGCTTGTTATTTGTTTCGTTGTACTTGGCATGTTCGCCATTTTTATTTACAAGTATAGTTATAATAAGAATGCCGAATCTGGTAAGATGCACCATAATGCCATCATTGAAACAATATGGTTTGTAATACCTATCATAATCGTTGCTGCTTTAGCTATTCCTACAGTTAAAACTTTATACGATTACGAAAAACCACCGAAGAGTGAGAAAGATCCAATGGTAGTATATGCAGTAAGTGCAGGATACAAATGGTTCTTTGCTTATCCAGATGAACATATAGAGACTGTTAATACATTAACAATCCCTAAAGATCGTCCTGTTGTATTTAAGCTTCAAGCTATGGATACAATGACAAGTTTCTGGATTCCACAATTAGGTGGTCAAAAATATGCCATGACTGGCATGACAATGAATTGGACGTTAGAAGCATCTCAAACTGGTACGTTCAGAGGTCGTAACTCTAACTTCAATGGTGAAGGATTCTCACGTCAAACATTTAAAGTAAATGCCGTTAGTCAAAAAGACTACGACAAATGGGTGAAAGAAGTTAAAGGTAAGAAAACGTTAGATCAAGATACATTTGATAAACAATTATTACCAAGCACACCTAATAAAGCTTTAGAATTTAATGGTACACATATGGCGTTTGTTGATCCAGCAGCCGATCCAGAATACATCTTCTATGCATATAAACGTTTCAATTTCGAATTGAAAGATCCAAACTTCACTAGTGAAGAAAATATGTTTAAAGATGTATCAGACAAACCATTAATACCTGCTCGTAAAGCTCAAATTACAAATGCGAACTATAAACGACATGGTATGAAATTGATGATTCTTGGAAATGACGAACCATATAACAATGAGTTCAAGAAAGATGAATCGAAAAATGCGAAAGAAATGAAGAAAATTTCAAAAGATGCGCAAGATCAAGACAATGATGATCATGGAGGTGGACATTAATGAATTTTCCATGGGATCAATTACTAGTTAAAGGTAACTGGATGATTACAATGGCACAAATTGGTGCCCCATTCTTAGTTATTGGTTTAATCGCAGTAATTACTTACTTTAAATTATGGAAATATCTTTACAAAGAATGGTTCACATCTGTAGACCATAAGAAAATCGGTATTATGTATTTAATCTGTGCCGTATTAATGTTCGTCCGTGGTGGTATTGATGCGTTACTTATTCGTGCGCAATTAACAGTACCTGATAACAAATTTTTAGAATCTAACCACTATAACGAAATTTTTAGTACACATGGTGTAATCATGATTATCTTCATGGCAATGCCATTTATCTTTGGTTTATGGAATATCGTTGTTCCATTACAAATTGGAGCACGTGATGTTGCATTCCCAGTATTAAACAACGTAAGTTTCTGGCTATTCTTTGCAGGTATGATTTTATTCAACCTGTCATTTATTATTGGTGGTTCACCAGCAGCTGGTTGGACAAACTATGCGCCACTAGCAGGTGAATTCAGTCCTGGTCCGGGTGTTAACTATTACTTAATAGCTATACAAATTTCAGGGCTTGGTACCTTAGCTACAGGTATCAACTTCTTTGTTACAATTTTAAGATGTAAAACACCAACTATGAAGTTTATGCAAATGCCAATGTTTACAGTAACAACATTTATTACTACATTAATTGTTATTCTTGCTTTCCCTCCTTTAACAGTAGCGTTAGCATTAATGACAACTGATAGAATATTTGACACAGCATTCTTCACAGTTGCACATGGCGGTATGCCAATGCTTTGGGCTAACTTCTTCTGGGTATGGGGGCACCCTGAAGTTTATATCGTTATCCTTCCAGCATTTGGTATTTACTCAGAAATTATCCCGACATTCGCTCGTAAGCGTTTATTCGGACATCAAAGTATGGTATGGGCAACTGCCGGTATCGCGTTCCTTAGTTTCTTAGTTTGGGTTCACCATTTCTTCACAATGGGTAATGGTGCGTTAATCAACTCATTCTTCTCAATTTCAACAATGCTGATTGGTATTCCAACTGGTGTGAAATTGTTTAACTGGTTATTAACATTATATAAAGGACGTATTACATTTGAGTCACCAATGCTATTCTCATTAGCATTTATCCCTAACTTCCTTTTAGGTGGTGTTACGGGTGTAATGTTAGCAATGGCATCTGCTGACTATCAATATCACAATACGTACTTCTTAGTAGCTCACTTCCACTATACATTGGTTACTGGTGTTGTATTTGCCTGCTTAGCTGGTTTAATCTTCTGGTATCCAAAGATGATGGGTTACAAATTAAACGAAACATTAAACAAATGGTGCTTCTGGTTCTTCATGATCGGATTTAACGTTTGTTTCTTACCACAATTCATTCTTGGATTAGATGGTATGCCACGTCGTTTATACACTTATATGCCATCAGATGGTTGGTTCTTATTAAACTTAATTTCAACTATCGGTGCATTATTAATGGCAATCGGATTCTTATTCCTTGTTGTTAGTATCGTATACAGTCACTTCAAATCTCCACGTGAAGCAACAGGAGATAACTGGGATGGCCTTGGTCGTACTCTAGAGTGGACTACTGCATCAGCAATTCCACCTAAATACAACTTTGCCATTACACCAGATTGGAATGACTACGACACATTTGTTGATATGAAAGAACATGGTCGTCATTACTTAGACAACCATAATTACAAAGACATTCATATGCCAAACAATACTCCTGTTGGATTCTGGATTGGTATCTTTATGACTATCGGCGGTTTCTTCTTAATTTTCGAAACTGTAATTCCAGCATTAATTTGTTTATTCGGTATTTTTGGTACTATGATTTATCGCAGTTTCCAAATCGATCACGGATATCATATCCCTGCTGCTGAAGTTGCTGAAACTGAAGCTAGATTAAGAGAAGCGCGTATTAAAGAAAGGGAGGCTGTAAGTCATGAGTCATGATACAAACACTATTGATTCACGCACACATGAAGGCGAATTAAATAAGCTTGGCTTTTGGATTTTCATTACAGCCGAATTTGCGTTATTCGGTACCCTATTTGCGACACTATTAACTTTGCAACATGGTGGCGATTATGCAGGTAAAATGACTACTGAGTTATTTGAATTGCCTCTTGTTTTAATAATGACGTTTGCATTATTATTCAGTTCTTACACATGTGGTATTGCTATTTACTACATGCGCCAAGAAAAACAAAAGTTAATGATGTTTTGGATGATCATTACGTTACTTTTAGGTTTAGTCTTTGTTGGATTCGAAATTTATGAATTCGCACACTATGCATCAGAAGGCGTTAACCCAACAATTGGCTCTTACTGGTCTAGTTTCTTTATCCTATTAGGAACGCATGGTTGTCACGTATCGCTAGGTATCGTTTGGGCCATTTGTTTATTAATCCAAATCCAACGACGCGGATTAGACAAATATAATGCGCCAAAATTATTTATAGTAAGTTTATACTGGCACTTCTTAGATGTTGTTTGGGTTTTCATCTTTACTGCCGTATATATGATAGGGATGGTGTATAGCGGATGAGTACAATAATGAAACATACTGTAGGATTTATCGCATCTATCGTATTAACGCTTTTAGCAGTTTACGTAACACTATACACGTCATTAACATTCCACGCGAAGTTGACAATTATCTTTGGCTTTGCATTCGTCCAAGCAGGACTTCAATTATTAATGTTCATGCATTTAACTGAAGGTAAAGATGGACGTTTACAAACATTCAAAGTTATCTTTGCTCTTGTAATTACACTTTGTTTCGTTGTCGGAACATATTGGGTTATGCAAGGCGGTCACTCTTCACACTTATAAACAACATTTTAATAATGTAAAGTTTAACCAGCTAACACTTTTGTTAGCTGGTTTTTATTATCCTTCAATTTTTAAATGGTTAAGTCCCCTTCTATATCTTATAAGACAATCATTATTATCAATTCAATTAATACATTAACAGCCACAACTAATTAATATAGTAACTTCAAAATCCATATTTATGTCTAAAGATAATTTCAATGTTGTTCACCTCAATAAAATTATCCCTAGGTTTTTAAAAATTGTACATGTTTAAACAATCAAACATGTAGATTATTAAATTATCATTTCCAGTTAGATTTAGAAAACATTCAGACCACGCATGGACCAACGTATTCGTCTTCATTCATTTTAGTTTGATGCCAGCTCATCAAATGTTTTCCACTTTTATGAGTTAACACAAATTTTTAAACTCATCCTTCTTCAACCTTATACTTTAAACTTTTTACCACTATAAAAAAGAAGATATAACTCGTATACTGGTCAGATAAGGTCGATGCCTTAATGCCATATACATGTTATATCTTCTATATTAATTATTGAACAATAACACCCTTCGTATTGTAAGGTTTATTTTGTTTTAAAATATCATTATAAATATGTTTGATTCGAACTTCATTGTTTCCTTTTACATTTAATGCAAGTACAACTACATACTTATCATTATAGTAAACAGTAAAGACTTGTCCGAAGAATCCACCATTTAAACGATTTAATGTTGGTTTAACATAAAAACCATATCGATATTCATCTGGATACTGTTTCGTACCAAACTCATGTAATAATGGATTGGTTATTTTAGGACTGAATAATTTATATTGTTGTATTTGAGTAATTAATTTACCCATATCTGTTGGTGTCATATATAAATTACCTGCACCATAGTATTGGTCCAAAATATTAGGTCTTAAGAACGAAAGTCCTGTACTATTATAAGCATAACCTTTTGCTAGATATTTTTTAAAAGGTTGTTCATCATAAAATGCTGTGTGCTGAAGTTTTAATGGATCCCCTATTTTTGTATAATAATTCTCAGCATAAGATTTACCTGTAACTTCTTCAATAACTTTAGCAAGTACTAAATAATTCCCATCGTTATACATATGCTTTTTGTATTTCTTAGGATCAATACCACGTTTTTGAATCGCTTTAACTGCTTGATCTAAGTTTTTATAATCTTTTGAGGATTTATATTTATATAATCCACTTTGATGCAACATCAAATCTTTCAATGGGATAGGCTTAGATGTTTTAAACCATGGAAGGTATTTACTTACTGGATCATTGATATTTATTTTATGTTCTTCTTCTAACTGTTTTAACAGTAACCCTGTTGAAAATTTTTGAGCTGAACCTATTAAAAACATTGTATTCGGTGTGTTTTTAATACCTTTTTCAAAATCTTGATATCCATAACCTTTACTCATTTTCAATTTGCCATTTTCATATATAGCTACTGAACCGTTAAATAATGAACTTTGTAAATACTTGTCAATTTTCTTATATTTAGGATCCTTGCTATTATATACTTCTTTTAGTTTAGACGGCGCAACCTTTTCCTTATTACGATCTACTAAATATTTTTCATTGTCTGATAATTTTGTTTCCTTATGTATTGGTTCTATAGAATGTGTCTTCGTCTGTAATCGATGAAAAATTAACGCTATAGAAATAATGATAAATAATAGTACACACACATGTATAACTAGTTTTACTTTATTAAATTTCATTTGATAATAGCCTCACAATGTATTCATTATATATTTAAATAGTTAAAACTTTGAACCTAGCTTCCTAATAATACAACTTACAAAAATTAATTTATCATTCATTTATGCTTTACGCTACATAGTAATAAATTTTTCTAATATGTTATCTATACAACAAAATTAATTATACCTTATCACTTTGTATAAATCACTCGAATTTATATTACGCCTTTAAATTTTTTAAGACATCATACTAAAGTCGCATTATATTTTTAAAAATGCTTTTTGATTTTAACAAAACATTCAAATTACAAGGAACTTTGACATAACATTTGTATTTTTTACTATAAAGTACTACAATTTAAGGCTATAATGTATTAGTAATGAAGTTGTATAAATATCGTTCAACTAATTATATTTTAAAATTATGATTATGATTTAACAAAAATTTAATATAGGAGCATCAATCATGAATAAATTTTTAAAATACTTTTTGATCCTTCTAGCATTGGTTCTCATTGTTGTTCCAATAGTCTTCGCTACGTTACTTTTTAAAACGTCCCAAGATGCATTCGAATCTTCTCAAGACAGCAAAAATGCTAATCGTCAATCCAACTTAAGAGATAATAAAGTCAATCCCGAAGAACAACCTATCTCTATTCTTTTCTTAGGTATCGATGATAACGATGGAAGAAGAAAAAAAGGACAGGATGCTGAACACTCTAGATCAGACGCTATGATTTTAACTACTTTTAATCAATCAAAACATCAAATTAGAATGCTTAGTATTCCACGTGATACTATCAGCTACATTCCTAAAGTTGGCTATTACGATAAGATTACCCACGCACATGCATATGGTGGTCCAATTGCCGCAATGGATTCGGTAGAAGCTACCATGAATGTACCTGTTGATTATTATGTGAGAGTCAATATGAAAGCATTTGTCGAGGCTGTAAATGAGCTTGGTGGCATATACTATGATGTGCCGTACGACTTAAATGAACCTAACACAGATGATACTGGTAAGATTAAAATTAAAAAAGGGTACCAAAAATTAAATGGTGATGAGGCTTTAGCAGTTGCTAGAACTAGACATCATGATTCAGACTTGAAACGCGGACAACGTCAAATGGAATTAATTAAGATTTTATTCCAAAAAGCACAGGAAGTTGATTCTATTGATAAACTTGATAATGTGATTCAAATTGTAGGTAAAAATGCTAAGCATAATTTAACTAACTCTGAAATTAAAGCTTTAGCTAAAATGTACTTAACAAATGATGTTGAAATTAAAACTGCACAACTAAAAGGTAAAGATGATATGTTAAATGGTATTTACTATTATCATCCAAGCGTTGAAAGCATTCAAAAATATGCTAACTTACTTCGTAATGATTTAGAATTATCACCTATCAATGATAAAAATGATTTCTTAGATCAACGTGTTATCAACCATTATGGTTCATTAATACCATTAACGCCTTTAGATAGTAGTTTATTGAGAAAAGAACAAAACGATACGACAGATAAAGATAAATCTTCGAATAATACTGACGACAGTAATAATAGTAATAACAACAATGGTGTCAATAATCAGCAACAACCTACTACGGGTCAAAACACTAACCAAGATCAAGGTAATATTCAACAAACGCCACAAGCTTCAAATAACCAAAATGGTGTTGTAAACTAATATTATATGACGATTAACATTTACTATTTATGAAAGGAGCATCATACATGAGTAGAAAAACATACGAAAAGATTGCAAATATAAATGGGATGTTTAATATGTTAGAACAACAAATTATTCATAGCCAAGATATGGCTCATTTTAGAAGTGAATTTTTTTACGTCAATCATGAGCATCGAGAAAACTATGAAGCACTCCTAATTTATTACAAAAATAGTATCGAGAATCCTATTGTAGATGGTGCATGTTATATTTTAGCCCTACCTGAAATTTTCAATAGTGTAGATGTTTTCGAATCAGAGTTACCATTTTCATGGGTATATGATGAAAATGGCATTACCGAAACAATGAAATCACTTAGTATTCCATTACAATATTTAGTCGCAGCAGCTTTAGAAGTAACTGATGTGAACATCTTTAAACCTTCTGGGTTTACAATGGGAATGAATAATTGGAATATTGCTCAAATGCGAATCTTTTGGCAATATACAGCAATTATTAGAAAAGAAGCACTATAACAATAATAATTAATTAGCTATAAAGATGATTCTTGTGAATCATCTTTATAGCTTTTTTATGTCTAATTATTTTTGTGGAAAATAACAATCGTTATTCTATGTTATTATTAGTAAATTAAATGTAAATGATTTTGTTAGGATATGGAGGAATTTTATGTTTTCAAAAGTAAACAATCAAGAGATGTTAGAAGATTGCTTCTATATAAGAAAGAAAGTGTTTGTAGAAGAACAAGGCGTCCCAGAGGAAAGTGAAATTGATGAATATGAATCTGAATCTATTCACCTCATTGGATATGATAATGGACAGCCAGTTGCCACAGCTCGTATACGCCCTATTAATGAAACAACTGTCAAAATAGAACGAGTGGCTGTGATAAAATCACATCGTGGACAAGGAATGGGTAGAATGCTTATGCAAGCTGTAGAATCATTAGCTAAAGATGAAGGTTTTTACGTAGCTACTATGAATGCCCAATGTCATGCTATCCCATTTTATGAAAGTTTAAACTTTAAAATGAGAGGTAATATATTTCTTGAGGAAGGCATCGAGCATATTGAAATGACAAAAAAGTTAACCTCGCTTAATTAAAAAAAGTTGTATCTATTTTAGAAACATTTGTAATAAACCAATTCTTAAATTGACATCAATTCTATTTGATTTGTCACGTCACCATTGAGATTCAAAATTTTTTTCATTTTTTTACAGTGAAAATATAAATTAAGAGTATATTACAAATTGGTTAAATATGCACAGGTATACAAAACAGGTACTATAATGTTAGTAATAATTAATAAATGTTAGGAGTAATAAATAGAATGGCGAAAAAATTCAATTACAAACTACCATCAATGGTTGCATTAACGCTTGTAGGTTCAGCAGTCACTGCACATCAAGTTCAAGCAGCTGAGACGACACAAGATCAAACTACTAATAAAAACGTTTTAGATAGTAATAAAGTTAAAGCAACTACTGAACAAGCAAAAGCTGAGGTAAAAAATCCAACGCAAAACATTTCTGGCACTCAAGTATATCAAGACCCTGCTATTGTCCAACCAAAAACAGCAAATAACAAAACAGGCAATGCTCAAGTAAGTCAAAAAGTTGATACTGCACAAGTAAATGGTGACACTCGTGCTAATCAATCAGCGACTACAAATAATACGAAGCCTGTTGCAAAGTCAACAAGCACTACAGCACCTAAAACTAACACTAATGTTACAAATGCTGGTTATAGTTTAGTTGATGATGAAGATGATAATTCAGAAAATCAAATTAATCCAGAATTAATTAAATCAGCTGCTAAACCTGCAGCTCTTGAAACGCAATATAAAGCCGCAGCACCTAAAGCTGCAACTACAACAGCACCTAAAGCTAAAACTGAAGCGACACCTAAAGTAACTACTTTTAGCGCTTCAGCACAACCAAGATCAGTTGCTGCAACACCAAAAACGAGTTTGCCAAAATATAAACCACAAGTAAACTCTTCAATTAACGATTACATTCGTAAAAATAACTTAAAAGCACCTAAGATTGAAGAAGATTATACATCTTACTTCCCTAAATACGCATACCGTAACGGTGTTGGGCGTCCTGAAGGTATCGTAGTTCATGATACAGCTAATGATCGTTCGACGATAAATGGTGAAATTAGTTATATGAAAAACAACTATCAAAACGCATTCGTACATGCATTTGTTGATGGGGATCGTATAATCGAAACAGCACCAACGGATTACTTATCTTGGGGTGTCGGTGCAGTCGGTAATCCTAGATTCATCAATGTTGAAATCGTTCATACACACGATTATGCTTCATTTGCACGTTCAATGAATAACTATGCTGACTATGCAGCTACACAATTGCAATATTATGGTTTGAAACCTGATAGTGCTGAATATGATGGAAATGGTACAGTATGGACTCACTACGCTGTAAGTAAATATTTAGGTGGTACGGACCATGCCGATCCACATGGATATTTAAGAAGTCATAATTATAGTTATGATCAACTATATGACTTAATTAATGAAAAATATTTAATTAAAATGGGGAAAGTTGCGCCTTGGGGCACACAATCTACAACTACCCCTACTACACCATCAAAACCATCAACACCGTCGACACCATCAACTGGTAAATTAACTGTTGCTGCAAACAATGGTGTTGCTCAAATTAAACCGACAAATAGTGGCTTATATACTACTGTTTACGACAAAACTGGTAAAGCAACTAATGAAGTTCAAAAAACATTTGCTGTATCTAAAACAGCTACATTAGGTAATCAAAAATTCTATCTTGTTCAAGATTACAATTCTGGTAATAAATTTGGTTGGGTTAAAGAAGGCGATGTGGTTTACAACACATCTAAATCACCTGTAAATGTAAATCAATCATATTCAATCAAACCTGGTACGAAACTTTATACAGTACCTTGGGGTACATCTAAACAAGTTGCTGGTAGCGTGTCTGGCTCTGGTAACCAAACATTTAAGGCTTCAAAGCAACAACAAATTGATAAATCAATTTATTTATATGGCTCTGTGAATGGTAAATCTGGTTGGGTAAGTAAAGCATATTTAGTTGATACTGCTAAACCTACACCAACACCTAAGCCATCAACACCTACAACAAATAATAAATTAACAGTTTCATCATTAAACGGTGTTGCTCAAATTAATGCTAAAAACAATGGCTTATTCACTACAGTTTATGACAAAACTGGTAAGCCAACGAAAGAAGTTCAAAAAACATTTGCTGTAACAAAAGAAGCAAGTCTAGGTGGAAACAAATTCTACTTAGTTAAAGATTACAATAGTCCAACTTTAATTGGTTGGGTTAAACAAGGTGACGTTATTTATAACAATGCAAAATCACCTGTAAATGTAATGCAAACATATACAGTAAAACCCGGCACTAAATTATATTCAGTACCTTGGGGTACTTATAAACAAGAAGCTGGTGCGGTATCTGGTACAGGTAACCAAACTTTTAAAGCGACTAAGCAACAACAAATTGATAAATCTATCTATTTATATGGAACTGTAAATGGTAAATCCGGTTGGGTAAGTAAAGCATATTTAGCTGAACCTGTTGCACCTAAAAAAGCTGTAGCACAACCAAAAACAGCTGTAAAAGCTTATGCTGTTACTAAACCACAAACGACTCAAACAGTTAGCAAAATTGCTCAAGTTAAACCAAACAACACTGGTATTCGTGCTTCTGTTTATGAAAAAACAGCGAAAAACGGTGCGAAATATGCAGACCGCACGTTCTATGTAACAAAAGAGCGTGCTCATGGTAATGAAACGTATGTATTATTAAACAATACAAGCCATAACATCCCATTAGGTTGGTTCAATGTAAAAGACTTAAATGTTCAAAACTTAGGCAAAGAAGTTAAAACGACTCAAAAATATACTGTTAATAAATCAAATAACGGCTTATCAATGGTTCCTTGGGGTACTAAAAACCAAGTCATTTTAACAGGCAATAACATTGCTCAAGGTACATTTAATGCAACGAAACAAGTATCTGTAGGCAAAGATGTTTATTTATACGGTACTATTAATAACCGCACTGGTTGGGTAAATGCAAAAGATTTAACTGCACCAACTGCTGTTAAACCAACTACATCAGCTGCCAAAGATTATAACTACACTTATGTAATTAAAAATGGTAATGGTTATTACTATGTAACACCAAATTCTGATACAGCTAAATACTCATTAAAAGCATTTAATGAACAACCATTCGCAGTTGTTAAAGAACAAGTCATTAATGGACAAACTTGGTACTATGGTAAATTATCTAACGGTAAATTAGCATGGATTAAATCAACTGATTTAGCTAAAGAATTAATTAAGTATAATCAAACAGGTATGACATTAAACCAAGTTGCTCAAATACAAGCTGGTTTACAATATAAACCACAAGTACAACGTGTACCAGGTAAGTGGACTGATGCTAACTTTAATGATGTTAAGCATGCAATGGATACGAAGCGTTTAGCTCAAGATCCAGCATTAAAATATCAATTCTTACGCTTAGACCAACCACAAAATATTTCTATTGATAAAATTAATCAATTCTTAAAAGGTAAAGGTGTATTAGAAAACCAAGGTGCTGCATTTAACAAAGCTGCTCAAATGTATGGCATTAATGAAGTTTATCTTATCTCACATGCCCTATTAGAAACAGGTAACGGTACTTCTCAATTAGCAAAAGGTGCAGATGTTGTGAACAACAAAGTTGTAACTAACTCTAACACGAAATACCATAACGTATTTGGTATTGCTGCATATGATAACGATCCTTTACGTGAAGGTATTAAATATGCTAAACAAGCTGGTTGGGACACAGTATCAAAAGCAATCGTTGGTGGTGCTAAATTCATCGGCAACTCATATGTAAAAGCTGGTCAAAATACGCTTTACAAAATGAGATGGAATCCTGCACATCCAGGAACACACCAATATGCAACAGATGTAGATTGGGCTAACATCAATGCTAAAATCATCAAAGGCTACTATGATAAAATTGGCGAAGTCGGCAAATACTTCGACATCCCACAATATAAATAAGCAACATGAACATAGGATCAAAAGTCATCCCCCCACTATCAATCATGGGGGATGACCTTTGATCCCTTTTTTATACATACACAAGCAAAAATAGCGGTGATTGTTTACCATCAATTTTAACAATCACCGCTACTTTTGCTTGTAATTCATGATTCAATTTTTGTTGTGTGCACAATGACACTAAATTATGTGTTTGCTATTGCCGTGTTACAACGATATGCGTCGTTGATTTAACTTATCAAGTAATTGATTTAAATTGTCTAATTCGACTTCCGATAAACATTGACACCTTGCTTCAATCAATTCGCAACGTGCATTATTTATTTGTGAAATCAATGTACGTGCTTGATCAGTCAAAATTAATTCTTTACATCTTAAATCTTCGCTAGATTGTTGACTTGTGATGTACCCTTTCAAAACTAATTTCTTAATCCACCTTGAAACTATAGATTGTTCCCTGCTAATCTTCATCGTCAAATCATACTGTGATAAGCGATCGTAATTAAATAAAATACGGAGAAGTTCTAGCTGTTCAGATGTGATATCCGTGCGTTGTCCAAATCTTCTATTCACTAAGTTTAAGTCATTGTTAGTCAGTGTAATAAGTTTTTCAAGTTGTTTATACATGTTGTTCTACTCCACTACATATTATTTATAATATTATATGCTTTTTTTATAATTTTTACAATACTATTCGACACAATAGACAAATTTGTTGCATAACTAATACAAAATATAATAAATTAGTAAGAGTCTTATGGACATAAAGGAGATAAAATATGACTTCATTAAAAGAGAGAGATTATTTTTTTGACAACGCAAGAGCAATTTTAATATTATTAGTCGTATTTGGACATATGTTACAACCCTACACTAGTGGCGATAAGTATTTATCAGCATTATACTTAGTTATTTATAGTTTTCATATGCCAACATTTTTGTTTATATCTGGTTATTTCGCGAAAAATATTGATAAACCATACTATTTAGAAAAAATTTCAAAACGTTTGATAGTACCTTATATGATATTTTTTGCATTCTTTTCAATATATTATTTCTTAACAGGTAAAAGTGACGAATTACAACTTGATCCTTTTAACCCAGTATTTGCGTTATGGTTTTTGATCACGCTATTTTTCTTTCATGTCATTTTAGTAATAGTTAGAAGATTTAATCCATATAAAGTGCTATCAGTTTCAATTATTATATCTATTGGAGCAGGTTTTTCAGATAACATCGATAGCTACTTAAGCATTTCAAGGACAATCGTATTTTTCCCAATATTTTACCTAGGTTACATTTTTACCAAAAAACATACGGCTATTTTTAAAAATAAAAAACTAATACCAGTATCTATCATTACCTTTATTTTGTTTTTTATCATTTACGTGATTCATCCTATCAATGCAGATTGGTTATTAGGAAGTTCACCATATACTTCACTTGAAAATGAAGGACAGAGTGTATTCAGTCCTTTTAAACGACTTATATTATATGGAATTATATTAATCGCAATGACTGCGTTTCTAAATTTAATGTCAACAAAGAAAAAATTATATACTTATATTGGTAGTCGTACGCTATACGTATATTTATTACATGGTTTAATTATTGGCATTGTTAGAGGATTTGAATGGTATCCATTCGATAATCCTATTTCATTAATGACGTATCTTTATTTAATAAGTATATCTGTAATCATCGTATATGTATTATCTACAAACTTTGTTTGTAAATGGACAAATCCAATAATTAATTTACAAAGACCATCACAGTTTAAAGACTCATAATTATATAATGTCTAAGTACATTAACTGTAACCACTTCATTCATTTTGAAAAGTAGTTACTACAGTGTATTTAGACATTTTTCGTTTTTCAAATAAAGCTTAAGTAATTTACCCTTTTTTGCTTTAAAAGTATGTTATGATATTATTAATTTCTAAATTTTTAGACAATATTTGATTTATATTTGAGGTGTCACAAATGAAACTTTCTTTAAATTCTAATTCTAAATATTTAAGAGCACCAAGTATTCGCCAATTTTCAAACCGCATGAAAGGACTTGATGATTGTGTTAATTTAACTATTGGCCAACCAGACTTCCCGATGCCTGATGTTGTGAAAAAGGCATATGTTGATGCTATTAACAATGACAAGACATCATACTCTCACAATAAAGGGTTATTAGAAACTCGCGAAGCAATTAGTCAATACTTCAAAAATCGTTATCATTTTTCCTATGATCCTGAAGAAATTATTGTGACAAATGGAGCAAGTGAAGCAATAGACACAACGTTACGTTCTATCATAGAGCCTGGAGATGAAATTATAATACCGGGACCAATTTATGCAGGCTACATACCACTCATCGAAGTACTAGGTGGTAAACCAATTTATATTGATACAACAGCAACACAATTCAAAATTACACCTGATGCGTTAGAAAGTCATATTTCTCCAAAGACAAAAGCTGTCTTGTTAAATTATCCGACTAATCCAACTGGCGTAGTTTTAAAAAGAAATGAAGTTTTAAATATCGTAAATGTATTAAAAAAATATCCGATATTTATAATTAGCGATGAGATTTATGCTGAAAATACATTTAGTGGTAAACATGTATCCTTCGCTGAATTTGAAGACATTCGTGATCAATTAATATTAATTGGTGGTTTAAGTAAATCACACTCAGCAACCGGAATAAGAATTGGTTTTCTATTAGGACCTCAATATTTGATTGATAAATTAACATTTATGCACGCCTATAATTGTATTTGTGCCAATGTTCCAGCTCAAATAGCATGTATAACAGCACTTAACGAAGGATTAGAAGCTCCTAAATATATGAACGAAGCTTATGTAGAACGCAGAAATTATTTAGTTTCCGAATTAACTAAATTAGGTTTTGAGATTACAGCTCAACCTGAAGGCGCATTTTATATTTTTCCTAGTATTAAACATATTACCGATGACGATTTCGAATTTTGTGTTGATTTACTTGAATCAACACATTTAGCAATCGTTCCAGGCTCATCCTTTACAGAATTCGGTAAAGGATTTGTGAGGATTTCCTATGCTTATGAAATGGATGTTTTAAAAGAAGGTATGAAGAGACTTGCTAAATATTTAAATACTAAATAAAAATGATATGTTGAACTGGACGTCGTGAACTAAATTCATAGTACGTTCAGTTTTTTATATTCTATAAGTTTTAAATAATACTCTAAAGAGACTGTAAATACTACCGAGTTATATTCCTCTCCTTTAAACACCTCACTCAAAATGATTCTATCAAAAGATTTTAATATGCTAACTTATAATTGTTCTTCGAAACTTAAGCACTCAAATAATATATCACCATTCATATTAATCTACCTTTGGCCAAACAATTATTATTCAAAAGTTACTATTTATTATTATAAACAAATACTTTCCCTTCGCTCTCAATTCCTTTCTTATTTATTCTTTTAGATAAATGCAAACAATTGACAACCTTATCAATTTAACTCAATCGAATAAAGTGTAATACAATTCAATTTTAATTCCCTTAATGTTTTTGTAAACTCTAATCTTTACAAAAACTTTTTAATTTATTTATATATTCTTATTGACTTAAAAATTTTTAGTGTTATATTTAACTTGTAAATAAATTTTTTGGAGGTTTTTAGATGAAAGGTAAATTTTTAAAAGTTAGTTCTTTATTCGTTGCAACTTTGACAACAGCGACACTTGTGAGTTCTCCTGCAGCAAACGCGTTATCTTCAAAGGCTATGGACAATCATCCACAACAAACGCAGTCAAGCAAACAGCAAACACCTAAGATTCAAAAAGGCGGTAACCTTAAACCATTAGAACAACGTGAACGCGCAAATGTTATATTACCGAATAATGATCGACACCAAATTTTAGATACAACGAATGGTCATTATGCACCCGTAACTTATATTCAAGTTGAAGCACCTACTGGTACATTTATTGCTTCTGGTGTAGTTGTAGGTAAAGATACACTTTTAACAAATAAACACGTCGTAGATGCTACGCACGGTGATCCTCATGCTTTAAAAGCTTTCCCTTCTGCAATTAACCAAGACAATTATCCAAATGGTGGTTTCACTGCTGAACAAATCACTAAATATTCAGGCGAAGGTGATTTAGCAATAGTTAAATTCTCCCCTAATGAGCAAAACAAACATATTGGCGAAGTAGTTAAACCAGCAACAATGAGTAATAATGCTGAAACACAAGTTAACCAAAATATTACTGTAACAGGATATCCAGGTGATAAACCTGTCGCAACAATGTGGGAAAGTAAAGGAAAAATAACGTACTTAAAAGGTGAAGCAATGCAATATGATTTAAGTACAACTGGCGGCAACTCTGGATCACCAGTATTTAATGAGAAAAATGAAGTGATTGGAATTCATTGGGGCGGTGTACCAAATGAGTTTAATGGTGCGGTATTTATTAATGAAAATGTACGCAACTTCTTAAAACAAAATATTGAAGATATCAATTTTGCCAACGATGACCAACCTAATAATCCAGATAACCCTAACAATCCTGACAACCCTAACAACCCAGATGAACCAAATAACCCTGACAACCCTAATAATCCAGATAACCCTAACAACCCAGACGAACCAAATAACCCTGATAATCCAGACAATCCAGACAATGGCGATAACAATAATTCAGACAACCCTGACGCTGCATAAACTTCATCTTAATTTGGATTTAGTAAATAGAAGCAAAGACTTAGCAACGCAAAATATTTTGACTTAAATGGAGGGTATTATATGAATAGTTCATGTAAATCTAGAGTATTCAATATTATAAGCATCATAATGGTTTCAATGCTTATTTTATCACTAGGCGCATTTGCTAATAGCAATAAAGCCAAAGCTGATTCACACTCTAAACAGCTAGAAATTAATGTTAAGAGTGACAAAGTACCTCAAAAAGTAAAAGATCTAGCACAACAACAATTTGCTGGTTATGCTAAAGCATTAGATAAACAAAGTAATGCAAAAACTGGTAAATATGAACTTGGCGAAGCTTTTAAAATTTATAAATTTAATGGTGAAGAAGATAATAGTTACTATTATCCAGTTATAAAAGACGGTAAAATTGTTTATACTTTAACACTTAGCCCTAAAAATAAAGATGATTTAAACAAATCAAAAGAAGACATGAATTACAGTGTTAAAATTTCAAACTTCATTGCTAAAGATTTAGACCAAATTAAAGATAAAAATTCAAATATCACTGTTCTTACTGATGAAAAAGGATTTTATTTTGAAGAAGATGGCAAAGTTAGATTAGTAAAAGCTACGCCACTACCTGGTAATGTAAAAGAAAAAGAAAGTGCTAAAACAGTTTCAGCAAAATTGAAACAAGAGTTAAAAAATACAGTAACACCTACTAAAGTTGAAGAAAACGAAGCGATACAAGAAGATCAAGTTCAATATGAAAACACATTAAAAAACTTCAAAATTAGAGAACAACAATTCGATAACTCATGGTGTGCAGGATTCAGTATGGCAGCATTATTAAATGCAACTAAAAATACAGACACTTATAATGCACATGATATTATGCGTACATTATACCCTGAAGTAAGTGAGCAAGACCTTCCTAATTGTGCAACATTCCCTAATCAAATGATTGAATACGGTAAATCACAAGGCAGAGATATTCATTATCAAGAAGGTGTACCATCATATGAACAAGTTGATCAACTTACAAAAGATAATGTAGGAATTATGATTCTTGCACAAAGTGTATCTCAAAACCCTAATGACCCACATTTAGGACATGCGCTAGCAGTTGTTGGTAATGCTAAAATTAATGACCAAGAAAAACTTATCTACTGGAATCCTTGGGATACAGAATTATCAATCCAAGATGCAGATTCAAGCCTATTACATTTATCATTCAATCGTGATTATAACTGGTATGGTTCAATGATAGGTTACTAAAAAGTAATATAGATATTGATTAAAGGCAGGTAAAACTATGTATCAACTACAATTTATAAATTTAGTTTACGACACAACCAAACTCACACATCTAGAACAAACAAATATCAATTTATTTATTGGTAATTGGAGTAATCATCAATTACAAAAATCAATTTGTATACGTCATGGCGATGATACAAGTCACAATCAATATCATATTCTTTTTATAGATACGGCACATCAACGTATTAAATTTTCATCTATTGATAATGAAGAAATCATTTATATTCTTGATTATGATGATACTCAGCATATCCTCATGCAAACGTCATCCAAACAAGGTATTGGCACTTCGCGACCAATCGTTTATGAGCGCTTAGTATAACTAATTTAAATGATTTCACTTCATAAAGCGGGTTGGCGAGAATTCAATTTCTCACCAGCTCGTTTTTTCATTGTAATAATAATCTTTAACATTTATTCTTTCTCTATTAATTTTTCTCAAACTATCTTATCTTTATGATAATTAATTAAAAGCCCCTTTTAAATTCTTATAAAATAAAAAAGCCACTTATCGTCGCTAATAAACGACGCAAGTGACTTAATATCATATTCAAAATAACTTATGGGAATTTAGGGAATTGATCGAAGTCAGGATCACGTTTTTCTTTAAACGCATCACGGCCTTCTTTCGCTTCATCAGTTGTGTAATAAAGCAATGTTGCATCCCCAGCCATTTGTTGTAAACCAGCTAAACCATCTGTGTCAGCATTCATAGCTGCTTTAAGGAATCGTAAAGCTGTTGGTGAGTGTTTCATAATCTCTTTACACCATTGCACAGTTTCATCTTCAACTTTTTCTAAAGGTACCACTGTATTTACTAGACCCATATCTAAAGCTTCTTGTGCATTGTATTGACGACATAAGTACCAAATTTCACGTGCTTTCTTATGTCCAACGATACGTGCTAAATATCCTGAACCATAACCCGCATCAAATGAACCTACTTTAGGACCAGTTTGTCCAAAAATAGCATTATCAGCAGCAATCGTTAAGTCACAAACAACATTTAGTACATTACCGCCACCTACAGCATATCCTTTTACCATCGCGATAACCGGTTTTGGAATAATACGAATTAAACGCTGTAAATCTAATACATTTAAGCGAGGGATTTGGTCTTCACCTACATAACCACCATGTCCACGTTTCTTCTGGTCACCACCAGAACAGAATGCTAAATCACCTTCACCAGTTAATACGATAACTGAAACGTTTTGATCATCACGTGCACGTGAAAATGCGTCAATCATTTCAGCAACTGTTTTAGGTGTAAACGCATTGCGTACTTCAGGGCGATTTATTGTTACCTTAGCAATCCCTTCGTAAAATTCATATTTGATTTCATCATATTCTCTAAGTGTTTCCCATTGTCTGTTAGTCATTTTGCTCCTCCTTTAAATATCCTAATATCATTGTATCAAATTCATCACTATCTTCCACATGAATTGTATGACCTGTAGCAGAAATTAATTTACATTTACTATTAGGAATTAAATTTGCCATTTTTTTCGCAATCTGTACAAATTTTTCATCATATTCTCCAGCTAATATTAATGTTGGTACTTTAATTTCTTTCAGGCGCGGCCATAAGTTTGGCATTTGACCTGTACCATAATCTCTTAATGCTTTGGCCATTTTCTGTGGCGATTGAGACAATCGTTGTTGTCTTATTTGATGTTGTATTTCAACTGGTAATTCTAGTTGCGATTGAAATAATGGCAACTTTTCCCAATCATTAACAAATAATTCAATACCTGCTATGTCTAATACTTTAGCACGTGCATCATCAACAAGACGGCGTTCCAATTGATTTGCTTCTTCTTTAATACCTGGTGACGTACTTTCTAATATCAAATTAGATATAGGGATGTGACCATTAATTGCATAATATAATGCAACACGCCCCCCCATTGAATATCCAAACAATGTTATTGATTTATCTTTATATTTATCTAAAATTCGGTCTAACAACGTCGTAATATAATCAAAATTCCACGTTTCATCCATTGAAGACTGATCTTCGCCATGTCCTGGTAAGTCTATAGTGATGACATGACAGATATTAGTATATTTATCGATGTGATTATGATAAGTACGACTGTCGCTAAGAAAACCATGCAGTAATACTAAAACTTGATTGGTCTCAACGTTTGCTTCATAGTAATTATAATGTGTCATGAATCATTTCACTCAATTTCTGATATAAAATTTGATGCTGTTTAAAGTTATCTTCGCGATTCGTTATCAATTCATAAATCGTCGAAGTTTCAGATAACAATGTGGCATTTTTAAATTCTGAAACACTGTTAAAACGTTTAAAATCGAATTGATATAACTTAGCTGTATACTCGAAATCCAATCCCGTCGGTGTGCCAAACAACCGTTCAAAATAGTCGGTTGCACTTTCTTTTTGTGGTAAATATGAAAAAATACCGCCACCATCGTTGTTCAATAATACAATATTCATCTGAATATTATTTAATTTTGACATTAATAGTCCATTCATATCATGATAAAATGACAAATCACCTATCAATAATGTTATTCGTTTATGCACAGCCATACCCAGTGCAGTTGAAACGATACCATCAATACCATTCGCACCACGATTCGCATAAACATCTATATTTTTATTCAATAACAAGTTATCTACATCTCTGATTGGCATACTATTACTAATAAATAATGCATCTTTTTCAGATGTTTTCTTAATCAATTCACCAACGAATGCACTCTCATCTGTAGCTTGTTCTAAATAACATTTAATTTCTTTACGCCCTTTTTTCTCTAAGCATTGCCATTTTTCTAACCAACTTACGCGATTAACTGTCGTGTCTTCCATTAATGACCTAAAGAAATCATTCGCAGATATTTCATATGAAATATCTGGTGCTATTGGAAAGACATCAATCTTATCATTGTTTTGCACTAATATTTGAAATGCATCAGTTTTCTTTAACCATTGATTCAACTTTTTAGAAATCACTGGTTTCCCAACACGAATTACGAAATCCACATTTAAGTCTAAACCGCTTCTAAACAACAAATCATATGTACAGATAACATTCGGATGATCAAATTTTCTTAAATGACTTAAAGGATCAGCTAAAATAGGCAAATCATATATCGTTGAATACGTCAGTATTTGATCAACTTCTTGGTGCTGCATATCCCCTACAATAATTAAACCTTTTTTCTTATTTAAAATGTGTCTTAATGCCGATGCATCTATACTTTTTTGATAGTGCGGTAAAATCTTCATCTCAGAAGTTAACAATTCTGTTGCATTCAAATCAGGTGTTAACGGATCTCTAAATGGCAAGTTAAAATGAATTGGCCCTTTATGTGGTCCATATAAATATTGACTAGCAATTTGCATTTGATAATAAATTGCATCAATCGTCTCTTTACTATCATCCGCAATAGGCATATCGAACTCATAACTTACATAATTATTAAACATATTTACTTGATTAATCGCTTGTGGTGCGCCAACACTTCTTAATTCATGCGGACGGTCACTTGTTAAAACGATTAATGGAATTCTACTAATTTGGCTTTCAGCAATTGCAGGCGTATAATTCGCTGCTGCTGTACCTGACGTACATAATATAGCGACAGGTCTTTCACTGCCTTTAATTAACCCAACTGCAAAAAACGCTGCACTTCGCTCATCGGGGTGTATCCATGTTTTAATATTTGGATGTGCTTCAAATGCAAGTGCAAGTGGCGTTGAGCGTGATCCCGGACTGATAACTACTTCCCTTACGCCGTACGCATATAACTCTGATGCAAATGTAAAAACTTGCTTCGTTAAAGCTGCTTTATGATTTCCCATTCATATCGACTCCTAATGCATTCATCATAGGTGTGAACTTAAGATTCGTTTCTGCCAATTCACTATCTGGATCAGAATCTTTAACAATGCCACACCCAGCAAATAAAGTTGCTTGTGCTTTCTTAATAAGCATCGAACGAATTGCAACAATAAATTCACAATCATCATATATATCTATATAGCCAACCGGCGCACCATATAATCCTCGTGTACCAAATTCTTTCTGTTCAATAAAATCCATCGCAAATTCTTTTGGATAGCCACCTAAAGCAGGTGTTGGATGTAAATTATCAATTAAACTAATATACGAATCATCCTTCAGTGGCGCCTTTATTTCAGTGTACAAGTGATATAAATGATCATTTTTTAGAATTTTAGGCGTCTTATCATAATGTAATTCAGTGATATAAGGTTTAATATCATGTAAAATACTGTCAACAACAAATCGATGTTCGATTAAGTTTTTATTATCTTTTAAAAATGCTTCAACATTTTTTGTATCTTCGTCCTCATCTTGTGAACGTTTAATTGTACCTGCTACAGCTTTAGTCGATAGTATTTTATTATTGACCTTTATTAATTGTTCAGGTGTTTGTGAAAAGAATATAGAATCTTGTGATTCTAACAAGAATATATAACTGTTTTTTTCTTTAGAATATGCTTGCTTTAGAATATATGGAATACTGATATCTTTATCGAACTTTATTAACCGTCTACGTGCTAGTACAATTTTTTCTTCATTATTAATAGATTCTATTGCTTCTACTACAAGTTGACGCCAGTCATCTTTATAAATATCTTCATTTCTAGTAATTTCCCCAATTTGCTCGTCCACATCTATATCCGATATATTGTTGAACAAATCCATTAAATCGTTCAATGCCTCAACAGTAAAACTTTCCCTTTTAACTGTATAAGTTAAAAATGTCCCATTATTATCAGTTGAAATTAAAACTTCAGGTAATACAAAATGATTTAGTCCGAACTCTCGCCATTCATCATCTGATTTATGACTTGAAAATTGGAATCCTCCAACAACTCGAAGATGATGTTTCTCAGATTGCGGATGTATAAATGTGATGTTATGTTTTAATTTTTCCCAGTCTTTAAAAATAGATTGTTTATTTTTAGAATTATTTTTGAATAATTGAATTGCTTTGTAGCCAAAATATGACGTTCGATTATCATTCAAACGCATATAAAAGCGATCTCCTGCCTCATTGTCAGTGAGATGAAATAATGTGCTCGGGTCTAGTGACTGTGATAATTTCACTTCAACTGAAACCCATTCCTTTGAGCTGTCATATATCTCTTTGACAATATCGTCCTCTAATACGCCCGTAGCCATCCATTTCACTTCTTTCTTCGTCTTTTTTCACTCATTATTATATTGTATCATTTTTGGATAATTGTGTTACAAGAATTGCTTAAACTTATCTTGCAATTTTTCACGTCAATTGACCTTTATGCTACTTTCTATTAAAATATCTTTGTTATAAAAAATATGATTTAAAGAGGTTTTGTATTCAATGAGTAATCAATATCAGCAATATTCTACAGTTAAGAAATATTGGCATTTAATGCGTCCTCATACATTAACTGCTTCCGTAGTACCCGTTTTAGTTGGTACAGCAGCATCTAAAATATATTTTCTTGGTAGCGAAGATCATATTAAAATCAGCCTATTCATTGCCATGTTACTAGCATGCTTACTTATTCAAGCAGCAACTAATATGTTTAACGAATACTATGATTATAAAAAAGGCCTTGATGATCATGAATCTGTAGGCATTGGTGGTGCAATTGTACGCAACGGTATGAGCCCAGAGCTTGTGCTACGATTAGCCATTGCATTTTACATCTTAGCAGCAATATTAGGTTTGTTTTTAGCTGCTAACTCTTCATTTTGGTTATTACCAGTTGGATTAGTATGTATGGCTGTTGGTTACCTATATACAGGTGGCCCTTTCCCTATTTCATGGACGCCTTTCGGTGAATTATTCTCAGGCGTATTTATGGGTATGTTTATTATCGTTATTGCATTCTTTATTCAAACTGGCAATATTCAAAGCTATGTAATTTGGCTAAGTGTACCTATAGTAATCACTATCGGTTTAATTAATATGGCTAACAATATTCGCGACCGTGTCAAAGATAAAGCAAGTGGTCGTAAAACTTTACCCATTCTATTAGGTAAAAATGCTTCTTTAACATTTATGGCAATCATGTACTTTATCGCTTATGCCTTTATTGTACTTACGATCATTATTAAACCTGGTGGCTCATTATTTTACTTACTTGCGTTGTTATCATTCCCAATGCCTGTTAAAGTTATCAGACGTTTCAAGAAGAATGATACACCGCCTACAATGATGCCAGCAATGGTTGCTGCTGGTAAAACAAATACATTTTTCGGTTTATTATATGCATTAGGTATTTATATTAGTGCATTATTTGCAGGCATTTAATAGAAAATGATACTACTCGGCAATCGACTTACATCGAACTGTCGAGTTTTTTATTTAACAATTAAATGATGATACATGTGCTTGTATAATTCAATCTGTCCATCAGATATAAAGCCTACTTTTTTATATAACTTTAATGCTGCTTCATTATTAATATCGCAATTCAAACTCCATTTAACATGTGTATTTGATTCAAGTAATGACGTTAATAACTTTGTCGCGATGCCTCTACCTCTATATGCTTCAAATGTCGCAATTGTTTCTATATAATACTCATCGTCTTTAGCTTCTTTTACAGGTAATGGCGTGCCATATTGTTTTATTTCTTCTGGCAAGTCAAGTAGTTCCCATGCTTTTTCATATTTCAATTCATTTTCACCGCTATAGCTAATAATACAACCTGCTACTTTATTTTCAACTTCATAAACTAAAATATGCTGATAAAAAGTTCGATATGTTGCATCAACACAGCTTTTTTCAATTGCATCTAATACTATGTCTTTAGGTAGATGCTTTACCAATTCTAATTCCATATCATCCCAAACCATATAAACTAACTTCGCAATATCAAATCGGTCCTCTGGACGTGCTTGACGTATCACTATGTCATCATTCCCTTTTACGTTATTAACATTTATTATATAGAAATTCTACCTTATTTTAAAAAGATATACTTATAATTTTAGAAAGTTTGAAAATTCTAAAGTTAGAAATATTGGTTTTCACAACGAATTTAAGTAGAATTATAGTTAAGGAGGATTTACAAATGAAAGTCAATAAAGCCATTTATGTTATTGTTGCATTATTTCTTGGAGGTTTAGGTATTCATAAATTTTATGCTGATAAATTTGGACAAGGTCTTTTTCACTTATTATTTTTCTGGACAGGTATCCCTACCATCATCTCAATAATACATGCCATTTTTGTCATTTTTACTAAAAAAGCAGATAAAGATGGTTATATTATATTCCCTAAAAATTAAATTGTGACAATGACGTTTGAAAAGCATATATGAATGGGTATATAGTTCGTAAGATATAGAGAAATGAGGTATGTAACGATGCGCCAATTCATTAAAAGAATTGTTAAAACAATCCTTGTCGGTTATGTAATTAAATTTATTCGAAATAAACTTTCAGGTAAATCATCACATCCGACAGATAATAAACATAATTAAAAATACAGCGCCACTCTTATATGATTTACGAGTGGCGCTGTATTTTTATTTTGCTTTTTCTGCAATTTTTTCTAAATCTTCTGCCATACTTTCACTTGCGATAATACCCCTTGATTTCAACCACTTATTTCGGTCAACGTCATAAACTTTGTTATCTTTCACAGCTTTTAATGATTTCCAAACTGCAGGATCAATGAATTTCGTTCTATTTTTGTCCGTTTTTCCGTCAGTGGCTAAAATCATAACTTTTGGATTGATATTGGCAAGTTCTTCATTATTTAAATAAATATAAGGACCACCCTTGCGTTCACCAACATGCGTAGTTTTGTCTTTTGTGACTTCAGGTTGAATACCCATTTTAATTAAGAATTGTCCCATAAATGTATCTTCATTATTAATAAACATACCTGCTCTTGAGATACCGAATGCAAATGCAGTTTTTAACGTACTCTGTTCAATTTTCTTTCTAATCTCCGCTAATATTTTATCATGCTTTTCCAGACGTTTCTCGCCTTCTTTCTCTTTGCCTACTGCTTTAGCGACTGTTTTAAATGCATCAATATTTGCATTATAATCTCCCGTACCGCTAACTAACATGATTGTCGGAGCAATTTTGCTTAATTCTGATTTGATTTTCTTATGTCTGCTAACATCTGCTATGATCAAATCCGGTTTTAATTTACTTATCACTTCCATATTCGGTTGCGGTCTAGATCCAACCGATTCATATGCCCCAACCTTATCTCTTACTGACTTTGTTATATTTTTACTGCTGCCATCATCTGCAATACCAACAGGTTTCATATCTAATGCTGCTAAATAATCAGCAAAACTATATTCTAATACAACAACACGTTTAGGATTTTTCTTAATTTTTTCAGTTCCTAATTCATCTTTTATTGTCGTCATTTCAGTTTTCTCTTCAGTATCTTTTTGACCACAACCCGCTACTGCTACAACGAAGATTAGCATAAACACAACTAATTTAACGATATTCCTATTCACACATTTACCTCCAAACAACTTTAGTAGAAAACTATATTATTATTTTATCATTTAATTTGTTTATGATATATTTAGGGAATTATTATTTTTTCTTATCATAGTTGATTATCAAATCTTCTTATTATAAACAGCAAATGGCCTCCAATTTTGAAGATGACGCACTGGTCAATAACACTCATTTATCTCAAACCATCATTCTAATTGTCCATACTACTCTTGCAATTTCATAATAGTGATTACGATTCATAAATAGTGATGCAATAGTTAATTCATTTCCCTATAATCTTTGCACTATGCTGTACTAATCTTTATTTATAAATGCAAAAAGTAACTGATGACTTAAACATCTTTCTACAACAATTGTTCAATACAATAGAATATTTAATAAATATTTAATAATTAATCTTATAAAAAATCTTTACTTTCCACATGTTTACAAATATAATTTGGACTATGTTTTAAAAATACGAATGTTGGAGGTGACATGATGAAATTAGGTATGCTTTTAATTAGATGGATGTTAGCAACATCATTCTTAGTGCATGGTACTTTGAAATTTGTTGATTTAGATGGAACAATTCACTTCTTAGGCTCTTTAGGTTTACCACCTACCATCGCAGTATTGATGTCAATTGGTGAAGTTGTTGGAGGTTTAGCACTTATTATCGGCTTTTTAACGCCTTATGTTAATGTTTTTTATATTTGTGTTATGTTAGGCTCAATCTTCACACTTAAACTTACAAGAGGATATGTAAGTGGTTATGAATTTGAAATCATACATATCGTAATGAACTTAGCTTGTATTAGTAGTTATAGCTGGAAGAAATGGCTACAATTTTATTAACTATTATTTGAGAGGACTATCCTCTCTTTTTTTGTATATATCATGCGTAAAAATCCTAGGTACTCATGAATACCTAGGATTTTTTCATTTAGCTATTGAAAAGATTTAACCATTTTTCTAATATTGATTCCGTTGAATATTTTTCTATAATGTTTTCTCTTGCTTTCGAACCAAACTCCGCTGCTAATACATCATTATTAATAAGCTGAAGTATTTTATCAGCCATGTCGTTAATATTATGGTTTTCTATTAAATAACCATTTTTATTATCCTCTATAAAATCACCTTTTAATCAAGCCAATTCAATTTAATTTCAAATTCATCTATCATACAATTTAATTTTATTGTATGATGTATTTAAAATGATTGTTTTACGCATGTCATTTTAAAATGAAAATTGGAGGTGTAATTTTGACTAGAACTTATAATATTATTGGTATCCTTTCTTGTCTTATATCTTTTATTATTATGGCGTTACCAATGATTTGGTACACAGCTTCAGCATTATGGTTCTTCCCAGGTGCAATCATGATATTGTTGTTATCTTTAGTCATTGTTTTTTGCTATATTAAAACGAAAAATCAATTACATTTATTACTAATCGTATTAAATATTATTATATTGCTTTTTTTCAGTTTGCCGTTATTACTTTCATAACATAGCAACGCATTATAAAAGCCAATCAAACGGAGTGTTGAACTTAACATTCCCAATTGATTGGCTTTTAATTTTATCTTTTGGATATTACATAGATGCTACTTTTCTATACTGTTCTAAATCTATTATTTCATCACATTGATTTGCAATAGCCATATCATGTGTTGCTAAAATTAGCACTTTATTTTCATTGACCAAATCAAATAATGATTGAATAATCATCTGTCCTGTTTTAGGATCTAACGCACCCGTTGGTTCATCAGCTAACATAACAATCGGATCTTTTAACATCATTCTAATTAAAGCGACATGTTGTTGTTCACCTCCACTTAGCGTATGAACTTTTCTTTTTAAACTGTTTGACAGACCAAACTGTTCTATATAACGTATCTTTAATTGTTCTTTTTCTTTCTTACTTATTTTTTTATATGCTAATCCAATATCTAAATTTTCATTTACTGTCAGATTATCGATTAATCCATAATTTTGAAATAAATAGCCTAATTTATCTCTGTAAAAATTAGATTTAAATTGTTCTAATTGACCATTAAAATAGACATATTGTTTCCCTGTTTTTTCAAGTCCAGCAATAGTATTTAATAGTGTAGATTTACCGCATCCACTTTTACCAATAAGTGCATATGATTTTCCACATTGAAATTTCAAATTAAGTTTCTTCAAAATATGTGTATTACCTTTTTGTATGGTTAAATCTTTTAATTCTATCATTCTTGTCTTACCTCTTTTGGTGTATCCTCTTTTTCAACATATGTGATGGATATAACATATTGCCCTTTATGCTTTATTTCGACATACGTTCTACTAGGTGAAAATCCATTAAATGTTAATTTATAATCAAGCTTTTCCCCTCTTTCACTATAAGCCGTAATATTAACATATTGTTGCGTACCTTTTGGCACTTTGGCATAACTATACTCCGTTTTTAAGAAAGGATTAAAACGATCTAGTATAGGATGATGTATGATTGTAAAAGCAATAGTAATGGATACGATTAATCCTAATAATATTGCAATGATAAATTTCATAGTTAAAACTCCTTGATAACTTCATTAAAACGTCGGCCATGATAGTATAGGCTGCAAATCTGCAATAATATTTGAACGACAAGGATCGTTGCAAATATCATCATTATATAGTGAGAATGTAAAATTACATTCGTCAATATTCCAATAAAAACAACAACTATATTATTTATTAATAAGTATCGGTAATTGGCTCTTAATGTTGAATAACCATATAGCTTTTTGATTACGAGTAATTTTCGATGTTGTTCAAAATAATATTTCACATCAAATAAAATAATAATTATTAAAATGATTGCGATAATGATTTGTGAAAAGTTGAGTACTGTTAATTTCAAATTGTTTTCATGATACATTTCCATCACGCTATCTTTATAATTGGTTATTCCACTGATTTCCCCATCAAGATGATACTTTTCAATACTTTTTACTAGCGCGTCATAATTTTTGAATAAATACCCGCCTTGACTGATCATGGCATAATAAAAATCATTCGATAAATCTGATGCCTGAACATTCACAATGATTGGCGCCTCTATAAATGACAAATGGCGACTATCTCGTGCATCAAATGAAAAAATTCGATAATCATTTTTGTTGATAAACTGTATAGATAACTTATTCTCTTTATTATTTTTATTTTGTACAAATTCAAACCATGAATGATATGCTTGATTGATTTCATTACGCATTGCATGAAACTTTTGTGGAATAATTACTTCGACATTATTTTTTTGATTTTTTATCGGAATATCAGGTTGAAACTGCTTGTGATAAATCGACCAGAACTGATTATTTACTAATATTACATTCCCCTCATCAGGCGAAAAGTTGTCATTGTCAACGGAGTCACCCTTTGGTTTGAATAAAATCGCATTATTTTCTGCTTCACTAGCCTTTACTAATTGTTCTGATCGCAGCATATTATCAATCAAACTTTGTTTCGTTTCATGATAAGGTGCAAATTCAATCGTGTAATAATCATCTAATACATTCCAATACTTCTCAGTTTCCTTTATTTTATTCAAATCTTTAATAACACTAGTATTTTCTATCATTACACTAGCTATTAGTACTAAGAGAATACTTTTACAAACTGTATTAATAAAACGAATCGTTTTAAAGTGCTGCTTACCTTTAATCATATTGGCAATATTTAAATTTAGTAACATTAAGAAAGTCCATAAATTAATAACACTAATCGTTAAAATAAAAAGACATGAAAGCAGAACTAATCTTAATATGAATAAATCTAAATTACCCGTGTAATTTAATATCCAAAGTACACTTGTAGTTAAAAGAATTTGAGTTATGATTAACGTTACCCAATACGTGCATTTCTTTGAAAAATTTTCAAAAATTATTTTTCTTAATGTAAAACCATTTAAATACTTAATCGCATACGCTTTGAAATTAATGTTCTTTTCGAAAATATAATAAATAAAATAAACGATTAAAAGTGAGGATAACGGAACTACTATATTCATTTGTTTAATGACACCAACGGCAATCATCATATGATCTATTTTGAATGATTCAGCAGTAACACCATATTCTTTTAAAAAATTTATGAATTTAGACACGTCAAAATTTTTGTCTTTTACAAAATAACTCCCTTTGATATCTTTTTTTAATAATTCGTCATCACTTAAATAATGAATGTTATATTTAGCATTAAAAGGAGTGATAGTTGTTGCTTTTGATTTATTAAATACATATATATCTTTATCTACATTTTTGTTTGTATAATTTGAAGTTGATTTATAGATTGCTACGTTCTCTTTTTTAGCGAACTGATCTATACGTTTATAAATCTCATTTTTACTATATTTTTTATTCCAGTCAGTTACCGCTATAGGGTATTTAGTATCAGTCAATATTTCTTGGTTTTCTTTATATGTATAAACAAATAACAATATAGCAATCAGAATGAAGATTGTAACATCAAGTATTAATTTGAACCATTTCATGTTGTACCTCTTGCGTTGTTTATTTTGTATGATTATTTAGTATTTAATAAATGTTATAATATGCTCTATTGACCCACCAATTATGTTTAGTAGTTGATGCTTTTACACCAGCTCTTGTATAACCACTAAATGATCTGTATTTTCCACTAGCTGTTGCACCATGTCCTTTATGACCATGATAATAATAAGACCAAACATACTTACTGCCGACACCGTGACTCCAAGTGCCTCCTTCTGCGTATTCTGTAGATGCAAAAGCTGCTGTTGATAATCCAAGTGCTAAAGATAAATATAATATAGCGCCATAAATTTTGTTCTTCTCTAAAAACACCTCTTCATATTTAATCCATATCTCTTTTTTGTTATTTATACAGAATTTTCTGAAAATAGTCAAGATTAATTTATTTGCTGCAAATTTCAACTACTTTATGTTAAATGGACATCAAAGTATAATTGTATTATTATTAAATTGCGCAGTGCATAAATAGACGATATGCAGGAACATGTCGCCTATTGAACCCGTTAAAAAGACGGTGACTAAATGAGATTTGCTTTAACCATTATTCTTTGTCAAAGTTTTGAAATGATGGTTGTTTTATATTGTTTAAATTAATCATTGCGAATACTATACCAATGAAAGTTATATTAATATATGAACTTCATTACATATTCAATAGAAATCACTTATGTATAAGTACTGCCATAGAATCATAAGTGATTTCTACTATAGTATGATTTTCCTTTCAAATCTGACATGTTTAGCAAGCAATATAAGGAAAATACTTCAAAATTTTGTTACACATCTAATAAAAATAGACAATTAAATAAAAGATATGTTACTATAAAAATATAAAAAGACGACATGGAGGAACATGTCGCCTAATGAGCCCGTTAAAAAGACGGTGACTAAATGAGATTTTCTTTAACCATCATTCTATGTCAAAGTTTTGAAATGATGGTTATTTTTTATTGCTTAAATTTATTATTGCGACTACTATACCAATGAAAGTGACGATAAACATACCGAAACTTAACATTAAATGTAATGCGTTTGCAATAGATATCACAATAGGCTTTTCCTTTCAAAAGTGTTAAGTAATGCCATAGGCACCATCCCCCCTTTACTCAGATAGCCACCATCAATTCAACTTGCCCACAAAATATTATACCATTTTTATAAAATATTTAGTAATAAAAAACTGACTAAAATATAACCTCAATGATAACTGCTTGCCGTTAAAATGTATACACTATAATAAAGCATGCCTCGAATCTTCGTATTGCTATTCTAAAGCAAAAAGAGGCTGGGACATTAAGTTCTTAGGCAATGTAAAAAAGCTGATTTCTATTAATTATTTGATAGAAATCAGCTTTTTTTAAATGTATTTGATAATATACAGCTCGTCGAGCTGCTATTTTCCTTATATTAAGTGCCATTAATACAAAACCTAGCTCTCGTTTAACTTTATTTATTCCTCGAACTGACATT